>NZ_JAJJBY010000001.1:0-357372 GCF_022625245.1 Bacillus sp. TL12
TTATACACCTTCTCTCTTTTACTTATCTTTATATTTCTCATCCACTTCTTCATATTTCTGTAAAAATTCTATCAATGCCATTTCTACAATTTTAGATTTATGCATCCCTTTGGAAGCAGAGACAACGTCTAATTTCTCTAAAATTTCCGTACGAATAGAGAAAGTGCGTTTTTTCTTTTCATTGCTTATAATCGGTTCCGTTATGATTGGTCTCTCTCGTTTTCGAAGCAATTCGTAAATTTTTTGCAATTGTTCATATATTAAAACTTGATAATCTGTTTTTACATATTGAAGTGCAGTAGCTTCTTGAAGATACAAATGCCGCGGTTCTTCTCCCTCTCCAATGAATATTCGTTTCTTCAGTTCGCCGTCGTATTCATATCCAAGCACCCTTAACTTTTTTGACAATGCATATGGGCTCATGTCGAGGCGTTTCGCAATAATAGCAAGTGGTTCCCGTTTGTTTAAGCGATCTATAATTTCTCCAACTGTCACTTTCTTCCCCCTTCTCTCTGAGCGCTCATAGTTGAAACATAGCCTACATGTTATGATACAATAATTTCTTAACAGTATATGCAAAATTGTACATCCGTGCGATACATGCCATTAGAGAAAAGGAGGTTTTTTTATATGCTTTTTCGTAGCTACACTCCACCGTTTTGCGACGAATTAAAAAATCCAATTTCAAATAGCGTTGCTACGATAGAAAGCGTTACGATTAACAACCGTCAACAATCTCTACTTATTCGTGGTCAAGACGTAAATCAACCTATTTTATTATGCTGTCACGGTGGCCCTGGTATGGCACAAATTGGGTTCATTCGTCATTTTCAAGAAGACTTAGAAAAACACTTTATTGTTGTCAATTGGGATCAAAGAGGAGCAGGAAAATCCTTTTCCTGGCGGGATATAAAAGCACCTTTTACAATTGAACAATTTGTTTCAGATGCATTCGAAGTAATAAAATATCTTCTTTCTCGTTTCAAAAAACAGAAGCTATTTCTCGCTGGACATTCTTGGGGAAGTATTATCGGCTTACAAATTGCAAATAAATATCCAGACTATATCGAAGCTTATATTGGTATAGGTCAGATTGTACATATGAAACAAAATGAAGAATTGCTCTATCAACATTTAATTCACTCCGCAAAAAAACATGGACACGAACGTGCATTAACATCTCTAACCAAACTTGGAAAGCCTCCTTTTCTAGATATGCGGCGCCTTATTATTCAAAGAAAATGGCTTGGTACGTTTGGAGGAGCGGTTCAAAATGGGACTTCCTTTTCTTTCATTCGAAAAGGGTTGTTTTCTTCAGAATATACATGGTTAGATTGGGTGAGATTTCTCGCAGGAAATATGAAATCTGGGGCATTATGGGAGGAAATGCTCACAGTAGATTTCTTTTCTACAATCTCAAAACTTTCCGTACCTGTCTATTTCTGTTCTGGTCGTTTCGACTACCAAACACCTTATGCACTCGTTCAACAATATTGTGATACAATTCAAGCACCCATCAAAAAAATGATCTGGTTCCCAAACTCTGCTCATTCACCAAATTTAGAAGAACCTGAACTGTATGCACAATCTATATGCTCTATCAAACAAGAGTTACCTTTTCAACATAGGTAACAATCGTTATGTCTTTTACATTTCATAGAAAACATTTTATAATTACATGTCGTAACTTTACTTGGTTCGTCTATATACTTACCTAGGATAAGTTACAAAACAGAAAAAAATCAGGGAGATTACATTTATTATGAACGCTGTACTCGTCGCAGTAGCAATGATGCTGCTGCTTAGTTTATTACGTGTCCAAGTCATTGTCGCTATTATCGTCGGCGCCTTAACAGGTGGACTAATTGGCGGACTTGAGATTTCAGAAACAATCTATACTTTTACCACAGGTCTTGGAAGCAGTGCTCCAATCGCTTTAAGTTATGCCATGCTCGGGGGATTCGCTATTTCGCTTTCCAAAACGGGGCTACCCGACGCGATGATTCATACTGCACTGAATGTAATTGGCAACGAAAAAGACACAAAAAAGCAAACATATTCCAAAGTACTTATTTTATTTATCATTTTAGCAATGGCTTGTTTTTCGCAAAATGTTATACCGGTTCACATTGCTTTTATCCCTATTTTAATTCCAGCGCTTTTAAAAGTTTTAAATGAATTAGAAGTGGATCGTCGTCTTGTTACATGTCTCATTACATTCGGATTAATTACTCCTTATATGTGGATTCCAGCTGGATTTGGAAAAATTTATCACGACGTGTTACAAACGAATGCACAGCAAAGTGGGCTTACATTTGATGTAACCCTTATTCCAAAAGCGATGACAATTCCAGCAATAGGTATGATTATCGGGCTATGTGTCGCTGTTTTCATTACGTATCGTAAACCACGCACCTACTCTACCGAACCGATTCATTCTTCAACTGATGAAATAGCTCCTTACACAAAAAGAAGTATTACGTTCGGATTGTTATCTATTATCGCAACATTAAGCGTGCAATTAGCAACAGAATCAATGATTTTTGGTGCATTAGCAGGGATTATTGTATTATCAATTAGTGGGAGTCTCCCGCTAAAAGAAGCTGATGCTATTTTAACAAGCGGTATGCGTATGATGTCATTTATCGGTTTCGTTATGATTTCTGCCGCTGGATTCGGAGCAGTTCTTCGGAAAACAGGGCATGTTGCATCACTCGTTCAAACAAGTGCGGATTTAATTGGGAACAGTAAGCCACTTGCTGCATTTCTTATGCTTGTTATCGGTCTACTCGTTACAATGGGAATCGGTTCTTCCTTTTCCACCATTCCGATTTTAACAACAATCTTCGTTCCGCTATGTATGCAGCTTGGCTTTAGCCCAATGGCAACCATTGCTATTATCGGTACAGCTGGTGCATTAGGTGACGCTGGTTCTCCAGCATCTGATAGTACGCTAGGACCTACTTCAGGTTTAAATGCAGATGGTAAGCATCATCATATATGGGATACATGTATTCCAACCTTTCTTCACTACAATATTCCGCTACTTATATTTGGGTTTATTGCTGCCATAACATTATAAAAAAGGTGTGTTTTACTTGGACGCACCTTTTACTTTGTCGATTCTCGTTCAATTAATAGAAACTCTTCTTGCTGTACTTCTTCAAAGTTTACTTGTTTCTTTTTTATTTTTCCTACCAACTTTTGTACAGCTACCACTCCTTGCTTTTCAAAGGGACTTCCAATCGTTGTTAAAGATGGCGTAACCCATTCACCTTGTAAACTTCCTTTAAAACCAACGACTTGCAAATGCTCCGGTATATGAATACCAAGATAACTTGCTGCACGAACGGCTGCAATTGCAGCAGCATCACTAGAAGTGACAACACCGTCAATATATGGATACTTTCGTAATAATTCAATAATTTGTTTTTCTTCAGGCCCTTCTATTTTTTCTTCTCGATAAGCAAGCCCTTCTTCCCAAACTCCATCTAAAAATCCAGATACATGTTCTTCCATTGTCTCATCTTCTGCCTCTTCCCCAATATAAGCAAGAAAATGACAACCTTTTTCTTTTAGCAAAACAACTGCCTTTTTAGCACTGTCATAATACGTAGAAAGCGCTCCTGCTTCATCAAGTACAACAAATGGAATAGAAAGATTATCTAGACGCTTATATATGTCTTTTGTCATAATTACACCAGCAATATTATTTTGCATCAGTATATCTATATAACCACTCTTATTTTCTATATTACAAATAACAATTTGATATCCCTCTTTATATGCAGCCTCTTCTACTGAACGAAGCAATGTTATATAGGATGGATCTTCTAAATTTGATACTAATACGGCAATCATTGTCGAAGATTTTTTAAATAACGCCTTTGCTACGGCATTCGGTTTATACTGTAACTCTTCAATTGCCTGTTTTACTTGTTTTACTGTATCCTCATGGACATACCCTTTTTCATTAATAACTCGTGAAACGGTTGCGACTGAAACACCGGCCAATTTTGCAACATCACGTATGGTTGCCACATCGTCACCCCTTAATATGGTAATCGTTTACAATTCAAACCTAAAACAAAGTAGATCATTCGTCAAGGTTATTGTTTTATATTTCTGAAAATTGTTACATAAGATTCTCTTACTTCTAATTCTCCCCATATATACAAACTGATCTTATATATTCATTTTTTCTAATTGAATTTCATGTGAAATCGCGATGTTATCATAGCCAATGAACGGAATTTCTTTCTTTATCCTTCTCGCTTCCTTGACCGCATCTATATATAAGTTAGTCATTATAAAACCACGTTTCTGATAGAAGCGAAGTGCATTCGTATTATCGTTTGTCGTAATGAGCCACACCTTTTTACAACATTGTTTTTTCGCAATATCAATTACACACTCTATAAGTTTCGTTCCGATTCCCTTTTTCTCCTTAAAGCTATCTAATGAAACAATCTCACAATCATTTTCGCTTATTTCATATGTAATAATTCCTATTATTCTGTTATCTTCAATTGCAATAAAACCGGGTAATTGATCTAGCTGATGCACTCTTCCACGTGAAACCATCAGCGCGCTTCCCCAATTTTCACGCATAAATAACGCAATTGTTTTTCTCATTTCTTCTGTAATTTTTTGCATTTGAACCATGCTCCACTCTCTCCCCTTTTTACATCATTATGATACAATATAAGCGTATCACATGTAGAGGTATTTGGAGGATGAGGTATGAAACGTTTTTTTACAGCATTGCTAACCATAATAGGAGTATTAATTGGTATCGGTATTTTCTTTACGAATAAAGTAATGTACTTAAAGAAAAAAACAGAAGAAGAAATTTTAGAACGTGAAACGAAAAAACATTTTCGCTTAGAGGATTTTAATGCCATTCCAAAAGAAGAAGTTTGTATTCCATCTCAATTTAAATATGATATTCACGGCTATTACATTTCTGCAGGTAATTCTAATAAGTTTATGATTTTTTGTCACGGTGTAACCGTAAATAAAATAAACTCTGTCAAATATGCAAATTTATTTTTAAACAGAGGATATAACGTATTTATTTATGATCACCGTCGCCATGGTAAAACAGGTGGTAAAACGACAAGTTATGGCTATTACGAAAAATATGATTTAAAGACGGTAGTTGATTGGCTAAAGAACCGTTTTGGAACAAATATTACACTTGGCATTCATGGAGAATCGATGGGGGCTGCCACACTCCTTCAATATGCAGGAATGGTGGAAGACGGCGCTGATTTTTATATTGCGGACTGCCCTTTCTCTGACTTTTATGGTCAGCTACAGCATCGCTTAAAAGTCGAATTTCATTTGCCAAAATGGCCGCTGCTACCATTAGCAAATGCCTTTTTAAAGGTAAGGGACGGTTATACAATAAGCGAAATTTCTCCAATCGATTGTGTAAAAAACATAAATAATCCAGTCCTTTTTATTCATAGCAAAGACGATGACTATATTTTATGTGATATGACAAAAGCTCTTTATGAAGCGAAAGAAAACCATAAACAGCTCTTTATTGCGGAACACGGTGCACACGCTTGCTCTTATAATGAAAACAAGCAAGAGTATGAAGCTGCCGTGGATCGATTCTTAAACACATATGTGAAAGATACAAAAAACAGGCTTGCATAAGCCTGTTTTTTTCACGTTATTGCGCTAACACGTCTGTAACTTGTTCCATATTTTCAGAAATCCATTTTACCGCTTCATCAAGCGTTTGAAATTCTGTCGTTTGAAATGTAACTTCGTCTTGAAGAAGCCACACATCTTTTGGTTCTTGTCCTACACCAGCAATTGACCAATGCAGTAAACTATATGGATGATTATCATTTAAAAAAGATGCCCACGTGCGCTCATTTGCAATATTTTGCAGTGTACGTAATTGTTTATTCATGTTTCGTCACCTTACTATATGTCAACTATAAACGTTATTATAACACTCTCTTCTTCTACATACAAAGTACTGTTTTTTATTGTCAAGCACTTCCTGTAATTATATGATGAACATAAGCGTTTTGGAAGGAGGGATACCGTTGGCTAAAGTACAAATTAAAGTGAATGATAATGGTTCGTTTCGCATTACAGGGGATGTGGAACTAATCGACTCACAAGGGAATGCTTTCCCGGCAAAACCTGCATTTTCTTTATGTCGCTGTGGGTTATCAAAAAACATGCCTTATTGCGATGCTTCGCATAAGGGAAAATTCGAATCTATCGTTCGAGCACCAAAGGAAGAATAATAATACGAGAAGCACGCACAATGATTTGTGCATGCTTCTTATAAATGTCCTATATAAAAACCTATCAGTGCAGAAAAAATACCTAGCATATAACTCATTACTAAATATAATAGCGCCTTTTGTCCCTTACGTTTATGTATCAATTGAACAATTTCAAGCTTACATGTTGAAAATGTCGTAAATGCCCCCATAAAACCTGTTCCACATAATAATAACCACGTACTATCCACATCAACTCCATACAATAGACCTAATAAGAATGAGCCGACTATATTTACAAATAATGTTTCATATGGAAATAAACTTCCGTACTTTTCTTTTATTGCACTACTAATAGAAAATCTAGCAATAGTTCCGAAAAAACCACCAATTCCTACAAGCAAAATATTCATCGTGCTCCTTCTTTCTTCACGCTTTTTTCATATAATGCATTTCCAAGGTAAAATCCAAATAAAGATAAGAGCAATCCTCCGACTATACTCGTACTTACATAATAAAACGCCATAAAGAATGCTTCGTGTTGCATTAGTTTCAATGTCTCTATGCTAAATGTTGAGAAAGTAGTAAAAGAGCCAATTATTCCTATTCCAACGCTATTCATTACCACTTGTGAAACTTGTTTCATACGAAAGAAATACATCGTTAAAAATGCCAATAAAAAACTACCAATCATATTCGCTAACCATGTTGCCAGCGGAAAAGCGTCGACTGAAGGAGTACCAATCCATTGCTCTAATCCATACCGCACTAAAGCTCCCACGATACCACCGATTCCCACTGCAATATATTTCATATCTCCACCTCATTTATGTCTATACTGAAATCTTTCCCATACTAGTATAACAAACTTTATTCTCCCCTTCATTTTCATACAATTCTTCACATTCGAATATTTTTTACTATCCTTTTTTCTTTTTTGTGCTATAATGTGAGCAAACAGCATCCTTCGGGGTCGGGTGAAATTCCCAACCGGCGGTGATGAAGTGCACACTTCTAAGTCCGTGACCCGTTTCTAAGCTTAGAAACGGTGGATCTAGTGAAATTCTAGGGCCGACAGTATAGTCTGGATGGGAGAAGGATATGTTTTCTAGTGCTTATATAGCGAATACACTTTTATTTTGGCGTACACATTTTTACTGATTCGTTTTAAATAAGTGTATATGTTTTATTTCATATACCTATTTTCCTATGCTAAAATAAAAAGATACGACTAGCGTATAAAAAATTGATAGTTTGCTAGGTTTTTTCTCGTGCAAAAATATCAATCATCGTTAGGTTTCTTTCCTATACTCTCGTATTCGAACTATATTTCTAGAAATCACGTCTCCCAAACCCCAAGGATACTATTATCCTTGGGGTTTTTTGATTTTTCTTAGGAGAGGTGAAAAGAATGACTGATCAAGAATATATGAAGATTGCCTTACAGTTAGCCAAAAGTGCTACAGGGCAAACAAGTCCAAATCCAATGGTCGGTGCTGTTGTTGTAAAGGATGGAAACATCGTAGGAATGGGAGCGCATCTACGCGCAGGTGAAGGACATGCTGAAGTCCATGCCCTTCGTATGGCTGGCGAAAAAGCAAAAGGATCCACTGTATACGTGACACTAGAACCATGTAGCCATTTCGGAAAAACGCCACCGTGCTGCGACCTACTCATTCAAAAAGAGGTGAAACATGTTGTAATCGCTACCCTTGATTGTAATCCGCTTGTTTCAGGTAACGGTGCAAAACGTTTGCAAAAAGCAGGTATTCATGTAACTACTGGCATTCTCGAAAAAGAAGCTATCCAATTAAACCGATATTTTTTCCATTACATGAAAATGAAACAGCCGTTTGTAACAATAAAAACTGCAATGAGTTTAGATGGAAAAATAGCAACTGCTACTGGAGAAAGCAAGTGGATTACAGGTGAAGATGCTCGCGGGGATGTTCACCAATATCGTCATACGCACGATGCCATCCTTGTCGGAGTGAATACTGTTATAGCTGATGACCCATCTTTAACAACACGTCTTCCAAACGGTGGCAAGCATCCGATTCGAATCATTTTAGATACACATTTACGAATGCCACTTTCCTCTCGTGTCATTACAGACGGGATTGCACCAACATGGATTATTGTTGGAAAAGATGTACAGAAAGAAAAAATAGCAAGATATGAATCTCAAGGAACATCTGTACTTCAAATGCAGACGAGCCAAATTGAAATACGCGAGCTTCTCCTCCTTCTCGGTGAGAAACAAATTCTTTCACTCTTTGTTGAAGGAGGACAATCGATACACGCGAGCTTTTTAGAAACAAAGTGTTTTAATGAAATTGTAACTTATATAAGCCCTAAATTAATTGGTGGAAAAGATGCCCCAACTATGTTTGGTGGCACCGGCTTTAACAAGCTGCAAGATGCACTTTCCTTGCAAATTCAAGAGATGAAACAAATTGGCGATGATATAAAAATCGTTGCTACAGTGCGAAATGAGGTGCCTGCATGTTTACAGGAATTGTAGAAGAGCTTGGAACTGTTTCGAATATAAGGCAAAGCGGAGAAGCAATGAAGCTAACAATTACAGCAAATACAATCTTATCAGACGTAAAGCTAGGAGACAGTATTGCTGTAAATGGAATTTGTTTAACTGTTACTTCTTTTACAGCGTCTTCCTTTACTGTTGATGCCATGCCTGAAACGATGCGAGCAACATCACTACGTATGCTTGGCAACCGTTCTAAAGTAAATCTAGAACGGGCAATGGCTGCAAATGGGCGCTTTGGTGGACATTTCGTCACAGGACATATTGATGGAATTGGAACCATTGTAAGTAAAAAACAGCACTATAATGCGATATATTACAAAATTGAAATTCCAAATAATTTGCTCCGTTATTGTTTACACAAAGGATCAGTATCTATTGATGGAACAAGCTTAACGATATTTGATATAGATGAATCTTCCATTACCATTTCACTCATTCCGCACACTGTAAGCGAATCTATTATCGGTGAAAAAGTAGCTGGAGACATCGTGAACATTGAATGTGACATGATTGGAAAATATATTGAGCGTTTTATTTCAAAGCCCGCGAAACAGAGCAATTCAGTTACAGAAAGCTTTTTACAAGAAAATGGATTTCTATAAGGGGGAAGCACAATGTTTCATCGTATTGAAGAAGCACTAGAAGATTTAAAACAAGGAAAAGTCATTATTGTATGTGATGATGAAAGCCGTGAAAACGAAGGAGATTTCATCGCTTTAGCAGAGAACATTACACCTGAAACAATTAATTTTATGATTACACATGGCCGTGGTCTTGTTTGTGTACCGATTATAGAGCAATATGCAGACCGCTTACAGCTAGAACCTATGGTTTCTCATAATACAGATTCTCATCATACTGCGTTCACAGTAAGTATCGACCACATTTCTACAACAACAGGTATTAGCGCTTACGAACGTGCGACAACTGTACGCGAGTTATTAAATCCAGCATCAAAAAGTACAGATTTTAATCGCCCAGGCCATATCTTCCCCTTAATTGCGAAAGAAGGCGGCGTTCTGCGCCGCGCTGGCCATACAGAAGCAGCGGTTGATTTAGCAAAATTATGCGGTGCAGAACCAGCAGGAGTCATTTGTGAAATTATAAAAGAAGACGGCACGATGGCACGTGTTCCTGATTTAGTACAAGTGGCAGAACAATTTGATATAAAAATGATTACGATTGAAGATTTAATTGCTTATCGTCGCCATCATGAAACACTCGTAACAAGAGAAATTGAAATTACATTGCCGACAGACTTCGGTACATTTCATGCAATTGGTTATTCCAACTCGCTTGATCAAAAAGAACACATCGCTCTCGTAAAAGGAGACATCTCTACTGATGAACCTGTTCTCGTTCGTGTTCATTCAGAATGCTTAACTGGCGATGTTTTCGGTTCATGCCGCTGCGACTGCGGTCCACAGCTTCATACTGCTCTTGCGCAAATTGAACGCGAAGGAAAAGGTGTTCTTCTTTATATGAGACAGGAAGGTCGCGGCATTGGATTGCTTAATAAACTTCGTGCATACAAGTTACAAGAAGAAGGATTCGATACTGTGGAAGCAAATGAAAAATTAGGCTTTCCAGCAGATCTTCGCGATTACGGTATTGGCGCACAAATTTTAAAGGATTTAGGTTTACAACAACTACGATTATTAACAAATAATCCAAGAAAAATCACCGGCTTGCAAGGGTATGATTTAGAAGTTGTCGAACGCGTACCATTGCAAATGCCAACAAAAGAAGAAAATAAAGCATATTTACAAACAAAATTAGAAAAATTAGGTCACTTACTAAGTTTATAATATATAAAGGGAGAGATAAAATATGGTATTCGAAGGTCATTTAGTTGGTACAGGATTAAAAGTTGGTGTTGTTGTTGGACGTTTTAATGAATTTATTACAAGCAAGCTATTAGGCGGTGCATTAGACGGGTTAAAGCGCCATGGGGTAGAAGAAAACGATATTGATGTCGCATGGGTTCCAGGTGCATTTGAAATCCCATTAATCGCAAAAAAAATGGCTAGTAGCGGTAAATACGATGCTGTCATTACACTAGGAACAGTCATTCGTGGTGCAACAACTCATTATGATTACGTTTGTAATGAAGTTGCAAAAGGCGTTGCCTCTTTATCACTACAAACAGACATCCCAGTTATTTTCGGCGTATTAACAACTGAAACAATTGAACAAGCCATTGAACGTGCGGGTACAAAAGCTGGTAACAAAGGATATGAATCGGCAGTTGCTGCAATTGAAATGGCTCATTTATCAAAACAATGGGCATAAAAAAAGAGGCTTCGGCCTCTTTTTTATTTCCTCACTTTTTTTCGCACATCTTTTATCAATTCCTCCATCGTTTTTCCTTCTGTTTTAATACGAAGATTTTGAGCGGTTCTCCACACATTTTCCCGCTTCTTTTCTTCCTCTACAATATGAAGCTCTTTCCGCACTTCCTTTAAGTCTTTTCCCTCTGTCTCAATTCCAAAATGCTCGGCTTTCGTTCGAAAATGTTGTTCAATTCTTTGCTGCATTTCTTTTTGCGCCGGATTTTCAGCTGCTTTTACTGGATCAGAACTAATTGCTTTTAACAAAATAAGAGTAGTCATAATGGCTAGTATGTATTTGTGCATGTAAGATCCTCCACCCAAGATAAATTACATCTTTACTATGTACAATTACTGGGTGGAAAATTCGTCCACGCAATTAATTTTTTAGTACAAAAACGCTTACTTAAAAGCTTGAAGGTACTTTATTACATTTTATTTACAAAAGTAAAATATATCCAAGTTAGCATATATTTTATTCATTACGGAATGGAATAATGTTCTTAAGAAATATGGATTAATTATGCTGTTTGTTAGTAAAAAGGTGCTTGCACAAAAAGAGGAATATTATATTTTCCCTATTAAAAACAGCCACTCTTCCACGGAATATCCATGAAAGAATAGCTGTTTTGGTATAACCTTTATTCGATTATTTTTAGTCTACTAAGGGTCTTCCCCCTCATTTTTCTACAGCGCACATTCCTCAATTTCAAATCCTAAATCTTCAATCATACCCCAGTCAGCTGTTGGCTCTTGTCCTTCTGTTGTTAAATAGTCACCAACGAAGATCGAATTTGCTGCAAATAAGCCAATTGGCTGTACAGAGCGTAAATTAATTTCGCGACCACCGGAAATACGGATTTCTTTTGATGGATTCACAAAACGCATCATCGCTAGCACTTTTAAACATTCCACTGGCGTTAATTCTTTCTGCCCTTCAAGCGGTGTCCCTTTTACAGCTACAAGAAAGTTACATGGAATAGAGTCCGCATCTATACGTTTTAATTCAAGCGCAATTTCAACTTGTTGCTCTTTCGTTTCTCCCATACCAAAAATCGCACCAGAACAAGGAGAAATCCCTGCTTGCTTTGCTTTTTCTACTGTATCTACGCGATCATCATACGTATGTGTTGAACAAATGCTATCGTAATTATTTGCATGTGTATTTAAGTTATGGTTATAACGGTGAACACCCGCTTCTGCTAAGCGCCCTGCTTGATCTTCATTTAAAAATCCTAAGCAACAACAAATTTTCAAATCTGTTGTTTCCCGAATTTCTTTCACTGCACCAATAACATGATTTACTTCTTTATCCGTCGGACGACGGCCAGATGCAACAATGCAGTATGTACCTGCTTTACGGCGAATTGCTTCGTGAGCTCCCGCTACGATTTTTTCTTGTGTTAACCATGCATACTTATCTATTGGTGCTTCTGAAACGATAGACTGTGAGCAATATCCGCAATCTTCTGGACATAATCCGGATTTCGTATTAATAATCATATTTAATTTCACTTTTTTACCAAAGTAATGATGACGAATGATATAAGCTGCGTTCATAATTTCCAATACTTCTGTATCGTCAGCTTCTAAAATTGCTACAGCTTCTTCTTTCGTTATACTTCTGCCCTCTACTACTTCAGATGCAATTTTCTTCCAATCTGTTTTTGTTTGTACTTGTTTCATTTCTTCTCTTCCCCTCTTTTTCAATATACGCAAATAAAGCATGGTACGTTGTTACAATTTGCCCTTCTTCCGTGAAATCTCTTTCGTATATACGAAGCATGGTTCGAAAGATAGAAGGACTTTGACAATAAGACTCTGCATTACTATTCGTTGCTCCCACCTTCCGAATGGATTGTAGAAACTCCCGAACTGTAGCAAATTTCTCTATGTAACATGTTTCAGAAACATGAACATCCCCTGTTATACTTTCACATACATCTTGCAACTGTTCTCTCATTAAAAAACGTTGTCCAACAGATGAACTACTTTGTATATTTTTTTCTTCTTTAGCACTCTGAAATGCTGTATGAAGTTCTTGGAACGTTTGCTCCCCAAATGTTGAAAATAACAATAAACCACCTTCAAACAAATAACGATATAAGTTTTTCAGCGTTATTTGCAAATCATTTAGCCATTGAAATGTTGCGCTTGAGATGATGACATCAAATGACTCACTTAATGTAAGGTGTTCGATATCTTCACATCTAAATGTCACAGATTCTACGTGATTTCTCGTTTTAGCAACAGCAATCATACTTTCAGCAAAATCAATTGCTATAATTTCTGCATTTGGAAAAAAAACGGCTAATTGCTCAGTCAAATAACCTGTGCCACATCCGAGTTCCAAAATACGGATGGACGACATTTTGTGGTAGTGTTTTTTCATTATAGAAAGTAATTGTTGCGCCATCTTTTTTTGTACACTTGCATATTGATCATAGGATACAGCTGCTCCATTAAATCGTTTTTGTAATAACGTTTTGTTGATCATTTTGTATCCCCTCTATAAACTGAATCATTTCATTTGCACAATATTCAAAATTAGTTACACAAAGCGCATGCCCAGCCCCACTTATTACTTTAAGCGCTCCATTCGTATTTTCTTGTATATAGCGAGCAGCAGATAGTGGACATATGGCATCCTGTTCTCCATGAATAAGTAACATCGGCATCTTCACCTGCTTTAACTGACTTCTCATATCCATCTCTATTAAATAATCAAGCCCGAACTGTAAAGATTCTATAGAATCACCTTGAAAATGCGCTACAATACTTTCAAATTGTTCACTATCTTTTATCTCCTGTTTTGCAAACATACTTTTATAGAAGCACTTCAATGTATCTTCCTTTCGTTTCAACAAACTTCTTTTCATCCGCTCTACAAAAGGAAGTTTCCATCCACACTCATAAGTTTCATCCACTGTAAACTTTGCTGTACCACCTATTAAAATCAATCCTTTTGTTTGTATCCTGTCACACACTTGAAGAGCGGCTAATGCACCGAGTGACCATCCAATCAAAATTACATCTTTTCCTTGTGCGGCTTCTTCTACACGCTCTGCAAAATCAGTACGTTCTGTTACACCACGCCATTCAACATGCTGGACAGAATATTCTTGAAAATACGGAAGTAATGAATCCCATACTTGTTTTTCCATCCCCCATCCGGGAATAAAAATAAGCTCGGGCTGTTTCATCTCAAGACCCCCTCTTCTTTTCCAATTCGAATGATCTGCCTAGTAGCCCATTGCAAGTCAGTTTTTGTATGTTCAGACGTAACTGCAAATCGAATTCGCGAACTATTATGTGGAACCGTTGGTGGTCTGATAGCAATTGCAGCAATTCCCGCTTCCTGCAACTTTTCGCTAAAACGCATCACCACTTCATTTGATTTTGTAATAACTGGAACAATATGCGTTGCACTATCACCAATATGAAAACCCGCTTCCTCTAAAGTATTACGGAAATACATTCCATTTTCTAAGAGCTGCTGTCGTCTTCCCGCATCTTCCTTCACAATTTCAATTGCACGTTTCATTGCACCGAGCGTCCCTGGTGGCAATGCTGTTGTGAAAATGAAACTTCTCATCGTATTTTTCATATAATCCATGCAAATTGCATCACCTGCTAAATAAGCTCCATAACATCCTAACGCTTTACTAAACGTTCCCATATGAATGTCAATTTTCTGAGAAAGCCCTTGTTCGATGTGAGCTAATCCTGCACCATTCCTACCATATATTCCGCCTGCATGCGCTTCATCAATCATCAATAAAGCTTCATACTTTTCTTTCAGCATAATCAACTCTTTTAAATGAGCAACATCTCCATCCATACTGAAAACCGTATCTGTAACGATCAACTTCCGCTTTGCAGAAGGCGCTGCTCGCAGTAATGTTTCCAAATGTTCCAAATCATTATGTCGGTATCTTTTATGTTCTGCACCACTGAGCATAATTCCATCGACTATGCTAGCATGATTTAACTTATCGCTAAAAACAATGTCGTGACGACCTACTAAAGAAGAGATTGCACCTACATTTGCTGAATACCCACTGTTCACAATGATTGCTTTTTCAGTTTCTTTCCAGTCACAAACACTCTGTTCGACCTCTTCATATAATGAATAGTTTCCTACAACAAGCCGTGACGCCGTAGCTCCTGCTCCATATTGCATTGTCGCTTCTATAGATGCTTCTTTTAATCGTTTATCTCCTGCCAAACCAAGATAGTTATTCGAGGCTAAATTCAACATACGCATTCCGTTCCTAATCAACCACGATTCTTCAGCTTGCTCAGTTACTACTACATGTCGATATTGTGATTTCTCCTTTAAACGATTTAAGCTAGAGTGAAAGTGTCGATCCCACATTTGATCCATGTTTGATAAGCTCCTCTAAATTTGAAATCATAATATTCTCTTCTGCTGCTGTTAATAGTTCATCACGTGTAAATCCTTCTTGAAGTTCAGGTAGTAAACCTAAAACCGGCACGCCACTTAATTCCTCAATCATCTCTTTATTTTCTTGTACACGCTCTTTCTCACATTCTTTACAGCCCGATAAAATAACACCAGCAACTGTTAAGCCATGTTCTCTCGCATAAGAGATTGTTAAAACGGTATGATTAACAGTACCTAGCGCTGGACGCGCGACAATAATAAGTGGTAATTTCAATTTCTTTGCAAAATCAACCACTAATGCGTCTTCTGTATACGGAACAGCAAGACCACCGGCACCTTCTACAAATAAACTATCAAACTCTGCCATTAACTCATTATAATGAGCTGTAATTTGTGCTAGCTTCACAGTTCTTCCTGCTCGCTGCATTGCCAATCTTGGCGCAAGAGGTTCTTCAATAGAATACGGACAAATTTTATTCGTCTCTGTCGTTACTCCTGATGCAACTTTCAATCTAGCTGCGTCACCTTCTGGATTCGAATCGACATGACCACTTTGCAATGGTTTATATACACCTATATTATATCCACGATTTCTAAGCACTCCTGCTAATGCACCTGTAACAACTGTTTTTCCAACTTCTGTATCGGTTGCAGTTATGAAAAAGCCGCTCATTATTCTACCTCCGTAACATCTGCAATTGCTTCATATAAAATGCGCAGCATTTCGTCAATCTCATCTATCCGAGATGCTAACGGTGGCATAAATACAATCGTGTTACCAAGTGGACGTATAATCATTCCTAATTCTCTAGATCGTTTACACACTTCCACGCCTACTCGCTCCGTCCAATCAAACGGCTCTTTCGTTTCTTTATTTTTCACAAGCTCAATTCCTACCATCAATCCGCACTGACGAATATCCCCAACATGCTTGTATTCGTAAAGTGCTTCCAATTGTTTCCCTACATATTCTGCTTTATGTGCAACATCTTTTACTAGATTTGTTTTTTCATACAGTTCTAAATTAGCGATCGCTACTGCGCAACCTAATGGATTTCCAGTATAACTATGACCATGGAAAAATGTTTTCTGTTCTTCATAGTCACCTAAAAAAGCATCATAAATTTCATCTGTTGTCACAGTAATAGCTACTGGTAAATACCCACCTGTTAAGCCTTTTCCAGCTGTTAAAATATCCGGTGTAACATTTTCATGTTCACAAGCAAACATTTTTCCAGTACGCCCAAATCCCGTTGCTACTTCATCTGTAATAAATAAAACATTATATGTTGTACAAAGATCTCGAAGACCTTTTAAATACCCTTTCGGCATTGTAATCATACCGCCTGCACCTTGCATTAACGGTTCTACAATAATCGCTGCAATTTCATTGTGTTTTTCTTTTAATAACTCTTCCATTTCGTCCAAATGTTTTTGAACAATTTTTTCTTTGTCATCCCCATAAGGAGAACGATATGTATATGGATATGGCATTTTTATCGCATCAAATAAGAGCGAACTATACACTTGGTGAAACAAGTCAATTGCTCCTACTGAAACAGCCCCAATTGTATCTCCATGATATGCTTCTTTTAATGTAACAAACTTTTGTTTTTTAAGTTTCCCTTTATGCTGCCAATATTGAAAAGCCATCTTGATTGCAATTTCAACAGCTGTAGAACCAGAATCTGAATAAAATACTTTTTTTAAGCCTTCTGGAACAACTTCAATGACCTTTTCTGCAAGTAAAATCGATGGTACATTGGCAAGCCCTAACATAGTAGAATGTGCAACCTTATTTAACTGTTCACGAATCGCATCATCCAATTCTGGCACTTGATGTCCATGAACATTAAGCCAAATTGATGAAACACCATCCCAATAACCATTTCCATTTACATCATATAATTTACGCCCTTCTCCTCGTTCAATGATAACGGGATCTTCAGCTAAATAATCTTTCATTTGTGTAAATGGATGCCATACATACGCTTTGTTTTTTCCTGCTAACTCTTCATATGTATAAGCTTTCTTTTCACTTTTATTACGACTAACAGTCACAATTGTCACCCCTAATGTTAACTTTTATATAAATATAGTTAACATTAAAAACGAAGTACTGTCAATTTTTTTTAGATAATTATGTTCTCAAAAAAGAACGACTTATCATAAGATAAGTCGTTTTATTTGCCATGTTGAATCTTTCCAATTTCCAAAATAATCTCTTCATCTGTTTTTCCTTCCGTATCAATTCCAAGTTGTTTTGCGTGTTCTATTAACAATTCATGCCGCTTCTCAAATCTAGCCTTATCTAAATCTTTTTGAATCTCTTTTTCCGTTTTCCCTTCAAGAGAAACTCCTAATTTAGCAGCTGTTTTCTCTCTACTCTTTTCCTCTTTGACTTTCTCTAATTCCTTTGTTTCTGCCTTTTGTACATTCTTTTGCTTCGGCTGATCTGGTGATGCTGCAAATGCTGTATAAATACCAGCACCACCACCTAAAATAAGTAAGGTTGTAAAAAGAAATATTTTTTTCTTCATTCACTCCCCTCCTTTCTATTTTCATTATAACGCACAAATTAAGAATTAAAAAAACATTCTCCCATTATTTTCTTGAAAAAAAATAATCAACATATATGTTGACATAAGAGCCCGATGTGTGATAAAAATTTAACTAACATCATATGAATCGGCAATGATAGGATTTAGTAGTATTTCGTTTTTTGCTTTCAGAGAGCTGGTGGTCGGTGCGAACCAGTACAGAACGATTTATGAATTACCCCCTGGAGCTTCTTTTACGAAACGTTTGGAGTAGTGAAAGACGGTTATGGACCGTTATTTCTACAGAGTGGTGAAATGAAACTGTTTCACAATTTAGGGTGGTACCGCGATTTTTTCGTCCCTGCATGTATTGCAGGGGCGTTTTTTATTTTCTGTTGGTGCATATTATACGACCCTTTATTTTGTGCTACGTTCATTTCACAAGCTAGGGTGGTACCGCGATTTTTTCGTCCCTGCATATTTATATGCAGGGACGTTTTTTTATGATGTTAAACAATTACCGGTAATTTGTCACAAAATTCTAAATTTTAGAAGGAAATACACAATATTGGCGAATTTTATATAAAAAAGAACTATTTTAGATTATTAGGAGGGACAAACAATGGTTTCAAAAATCGAATCTATTCTTTTAACATTTTTAATCTTTTTCTGCATTGGCTTCAGTGTTATTCAATTAGAAACATCACCACACATTCCAATTTTATTTGGTATTATTGTATTGTTAGCATTTGGATTTATAAAAAAAATCTCTTGGTCTACTATGGAAAAAGGAATGATAAGTAGCATTTCAGCTGGCATTCCATCCATCTTCATTTTCTTACTTGTTGGTGTATTAATTAGCGTTTGGATTGCAGCTGGAACGATTCCAACATTAATGGTATACGGCTTCGAACTTGTATCACCAAAAATTTTCATTCCGACAGTCTTTGTTGTTTGTGCAATTGTTGGAACAAGTATTGGTAGCGCCTTTACAACCGCAGCAACGGTAGGTCTTGCCTTTATGGGAATGGGCACTGCTCTTGGATACGATCCAGCGCTAATTGCAGGAGCAATTATTTCCGGAGCTTTCTTCGGAGATAAAATGTCGCCTTTATCTGATACAACAAACTTAGCGCCTGCTGTAACAGGGGTGGATTTATTTGAACATATTCGCAACATGCTTTGGACGACGATTCCCGCTTTCATTATTGCCTTTATTGCATTTTTCATTTTAGGAAGCGGATCTACAGGAGATGTTGATTTTACTACTTTTACAAGTACATTAGAAAAGAATACAACAATCTCGATTGTCACTCTGATTCCGATTTTATTACTGTTCTTATTTGCTTTTAAAAAGGTACCAGCTGTCCCAACTTTACTTGCTGGCATTGTAGCTGGCATTATCATCCTATTTATTTTCAAGCCAAGTACTTCACTTGCTGATTTAATGAAAATTATGCAAGATGGTTATGTATCTAAGACAGAGATAAAAGATATTGATAGCTTATTATCACGCGGTGGCCTACAAAGTATGATGATGTCCATTGCACTTATTTTCCTTGCACTTTGTATGGGTGGACTATTACAAGGAATGGGTATTATCGCGCAGCTTATGAACATCATTTCTAACTTCGTTAAAACAAGTACACGTTTAATTGTTTCTACTGCATCAACAGCAATTGGTGTTAATTTCTTGCTTGGTGAGCAATACTTATCCATCGTATTAACAGGACAAGCATTTGCCAACAAATACGATGAAGTTGGTTTAAAACGTCGTAATTTATCACGCGTACTAGAAGACGCTGGCACAGTTATTAATCCGCTTGTACCATGGGGCGTAAGTGGTGTCTTCTTAGCAAACGTACTAAGCGTTCCAACAATCGATTACGTTCCATACTCAATCTTCTGCTTAGCGTGCCCAATTGTTACAATTATCGTTGGATTTACAGGATTTGGACTTTCATGGCAGAAAGAAAAGCCTATTACTGTTTCTTAAATTATATAAAAGAGGATTACCGATACTGGTAATCCTCTTTTACTTTATCGACTTGTTTTTTTTCTTCTAAAGAGCATGAAAATACCTGCTCCAATAAACGCAACTCCTGCTCCAATTGTAGAAAAGACGTTTGCTCCTGTTTTCGGAAGATCTCGTTCTACTTTGTTTGTTTCTTTATCTTCATTTACATTTGTAGGTACTGTTGTATCTTTATTTTCACCTTCACTAGGTGATGTTGGTTTATCCCCATCGTTTCCTTCGCCTGTTGTTGGCGGTGGTGTTGGGTTTTCTCCATCGTTTCCTTCACCTGTTGGCGGTGTTGGTTTGTCTCCATCATTCCCTTCACCTGTTGGCGGTGTTGGTTTGTCTCCATCGTTTCCTTCACCTGTCGTTGGTGGTGGTGTTGGGTTTTCCTCATCATTCTTTCTCGTTAAATCAATGGCATATTTCGCAAACTCATTTTCAGACGGACCAACATATGAGATTTTTCCATCTTTCGTAATATATTTCTGCGCATTTGGTGAAGAGTCAAATGTAGTATTTAATTTTTCAGCAGCAATTGGTTTAAACGCCCAGTTTTGGTCTGCTTCCGGATTAATAACAGGTGTTTCTTGCATATATTTCACAATGATTTGACGCGTTTCATCTTGAGATTGATATACAACTTCACCTTTACTTACTCCAGGGAATGTTTGACTACTACCACGATAATTATTTGTAGCAACAATAAATTCTTGGTTATCAGCTATCGGCTTTCCATCATATGTTATATTCACGATGCGATTTGCATTTTGGTTTACTACTTTTCCATCTTTATCATATTTTGCCGGTTGTGTAACATCAATTTCGTATTTTACGCCATCTAAAATATCAAAGTTATATGTAGGATAGTTTATATTTACTAATGACTGTTCTTGTACTTTAGTTGGATCAATTTGATTGAACTGACCTGCAGACATTTCAAGCCATTCTTTTATTTGTGCGCCGTTTACTTTTACAGCATAAAGTGTATTTGGGTACACATATAAGTCAGCAACGTTTTTAATCGCTAAAGTTCCAGCTGGAATATCTGTATAATAAGTTGCACCATTTCGGCCCCCTGCTTTAAAAGGTGCCCCTGCAGATAATACTGGGAGTCCCTTATATTTGCTGTACTATCCATTTTCAGCAAATAACTTTTCTACATACCATTTCTGAGCATTCGTAACGAGTTGGACAGATGGATCATCTTGTACAAGTGAAAAATAACTATTGATTGGTGCTGTTGTTTTACCAACAGGTGTATTTACATATTTAATTGTCGCTTCATGATCATCTTTGATTTCATCAACTAATCTCTTATCAGATTCTACTAACGCATTTCCTTTGCTATCAGAAATTGGACGAACACTTGGAACCGATTTATCTTTTTGTACTTCCCACTTGTCGTTTACCTTTTTCAGTTCCATATCAATGATACCTAAATTACTTCCAAAAACACCTGGCATCACAACTGGAACACCGTTAAAATTGTCCGTTATTACTGTATGTGAGTGTCCCATTAACACTGCATCAACGCCAGGAACTTCCGTTGCTAAATAATACGATGCGTTTTCCATACCAGCATTATAACCATTTTTATCGACGCCAGAGTGCGCTAATGCAACAATGATATCCGCACCCTCGACTTTCATTTTTGGAACCATTTTCTTCGCCGTTTGCACAATATCTTTCGCTTTTACTTTTCCTTCTAAATTCGCTTTATCCCACCCCATAATTTGCGGTGGTACAAAGCCCATTACACCGATTTTCACTTTTTGCTTTTGACCAGACTCATCTTCTACTTCTTTTTCAAAAATATGGTATGGTTTAAAGTAATTTTCATCGTTTTCTTCATTATTATCGCCATCTTCTTTGTATACATTTGAATTAATAACTGGGAACTGTGTTTTACTAATTGCCTTATTTAAGTAGTCCAAGCCATAGTTAAATTCGTGGTTCCCAAGAGAAATGACGTCATACTTCATTAAATTCATTAAACGATATAAAGGGTGAACATAGTCTCCATCCAAACCTTTTTGCGCCACATAATCCCCAAGTGGTGTCCCTTGTATCGCATCTCCATCATCAAATAACACAGAGTTCTTCGCTTCTTCACGTGCCTTGTTAACAAGAGTCGCAGTTTGAACAAGGCCTACTTTATTATCCGTTTTTGTTTGATAATAGTCGTAGTTCATTAAGTTAACATGAATGTCAGAAGTTTCTAAGATTCGTAATTTAACTGTACTCCCCTCTGCTTTTCCCTCTGCATGAGCAACTGTTGGCAACACTTGCGGAGCCATAATACCTAATGCAAGAGTTGTCCCCGCTAGCACTTTCTTTGACTTCTTCACAAAAAATCCCCCTTATAAAATTGTCCCTTAAATACAAATAAAATGATTTTCTCATCAAACTCTAATAAGGTAGTCTCTCTACATTACTTCTCTTCTTTCTTCATATTAGAGTGACGTATCTTCACTTATCTGACATTATCATATCTAACACTCTTTCATAACGTCAATAATTTTTGACATACTTCTACAAATTTTCTGTAAAGTTATTGTAAACTTTCCATAAAGATATAATAAGCCCTTCCATTGCTTATACAACTGAATATGATACAATTACCAATCATAAGGAGGATGGATTTATGAAAAAAGTCATCTTAATTATTGTTTGTCTCCTCCTTCTAATCATTTCTTATTCGCATTTTGAAAAGAACGATGAGACAAAAAAACAAAAAGAAAAATCAGCATCATCTACTCCTCATTGGATTGATAAACAAACGAATGACTCGTTTTATCATCTTGTGTTAGGTGATTCGCTTGCAAAGGGATATGGCTCGACACAAGGAGGGTTTGCTGAATTAGCTTCCAAACAAATAGAAGAACAAATTCATAAACCGATTAGAGTGGAAAACCTTGGAGTAAACGGACTTACAACAGATCGTCTCGTTCAAAAAGTTCAGGCAGAAGAAGTGCAACAAAAAATTAAAGAAGCGAATATAATTACCATTAATATTGGAGGAAATAATTTATTTCGTTTAAATCGCGATGTAGGTGTTATAGATGGTATTAAAATGTTAAATAAAGAAAAGGCTCATTTTGAAACAGACGTAAAAAACATTGTAAAGACTGTTCGGACCCTGAATCCGAATGCTTTACTCATTCTATCTGAACTCTATAATCCTTTACAACTCGATGATTCAATTGCTTCTTATGCAGATATGTTTTTAGATGGCTGGAATGATGCAGTTTACGCAATTTCGAAAGTGAATCAACCATCCATTGTTTTACCAATTCGAAAGTTAATATCAAATGATAAGAAAGATTTGCTATACGACCAAGTACATCCAAATGATAAAGGCTATGAGATTATCGCTAATGCATTTAAAAAGCAAGTATTATCCTATAAATATTGAGGCTAAGCCGAACAATTCTATTTTTATACGATACCTTTTTTGTTACAATGATAATGGAAGGGGGCCTTTATATGGAATCACGTGAGTGGGAACGTATTGTTGATCATCTTCTTTCGTTAGTGCCTCTTTTTTATCGCAAATTTATGCTTCCTGGAGAGTTTTCTTCACAAAGGCACATGCCACCGTCACATACACAGGTGTTACTGCTATTGCATGAACGTGACACATTAGCAGTGTCAGAAATCGGAAAGCGGTTGGCGATTTCAAGGCCAAACATGACACCTCTATTAAATAAATTGATTCAGGAAGAACTCATAGAGCGTCATTATAGCGAAAAAGATCGACGGGTCATTTTAATTTCTCTAACGGCTGAAGGGAAAACATTAGTAAGTCAATATCAACAATTTATTTTAGACAAATTAAAAGAAAACTTTCAAGCATTATCTGAAAGCGACCGTGAACAACTCATTCACTCGCTTCAAACCATTCAAAATTTAATTTTGAAAACAAATATGTAAAGCTGCTTCCAAAAGAAGCAGCTTTACGATTCATAATAATTTCCATAATATGAGTTTGAATATGGCCATGTCATTAAATATGGTCGTCTTGCCTGAGAAGGTTGTGCCTGCTGATATACTTGAACCTGTTGCCGTGTATAAGGAGCGGGATAATAATTCACATATCGATATACTTGAGGTACATAGTAATAATACATTTATCTTCTCCCCCTTTTTCTTAAACATATTCAAGGTAGAAAATGAATGTGACATTCTTTATATTTGTACAAGTAATTTACATACTATAACATGTGTTTTTTCATAAATTATATACGGAAGCCCCCCTCTATTTAGAAATTCCTTTCGCATTTTGAAATAAACTTACCAATAATGCTTTCTGAGCGTGCAATCGGTTCCCCGCTTGCTCAAAGACAACGGAAGAAGGCCCGTCTATAATTGCTCCTGTTACTTCCTCTTCACGATGAGCAGGTAAACAATGTAAGAAACGATACGTCGCTTTCGCATGTTGAACAAGTTTTTCGTTCACTTGAAACGGCTTGAATACATTATATTTCCCTTCCATATCTTCTTGCCCCATACTCATCCAAACATCAGTATAGATAAAATCCGCATCTTTCGCTGCCAACTCCGGTTTATTCAAAATTTCAATATTCGCTCCCGTTTCATTTGCAATTTCTAGTGCACGCTTTACAATTTGTTCATTTGGTTCATATCCTGGAGGAGTGGCTACTGTCATATGCATACCGACTTTTGCACTTGCCAAAAGTAAAGAGTGGCATACGTTATTTCCATCACCTACGTAAGCTAGTTTAATTCCTTTAAATGTATGGACTTCTTCATAAATTGTCATCAAATCTGCTAATGCCTGACACGGATGATGATCATCTGTCAATCCATTGATAACAGGAATACTTGCTTCTTTCGCAAGCTCCTCTACATCCGCGTGTGAAAATGTACGAATCATAATTCCATCAATGTAATGAGATAATACTTTCGCCGTGTCTGAAACACTTTCTCCTCTGCCAAGCTGCATTTCTTTTCCACTTAGAAACATTCCATGCCCACCGAGTTGTACCATCCCTGCTTCGAAAGAAACACGCGTACGAGTTGAATGTTTATCAAAAATGAGTCCTAATATTTTCCCGTCCAATAAAGGTTCATGTTTATTCTTTTTCAAATAAATAGCAAATTCAATTAGCGCAATTAATTCCTCTTGTGTTAGTTCTTCCAATGTTAAAAGATCTTTCGTTTGTAATTTCGGTACTTGAATAGTTGACATAGAAAATCCCCCTTATACTATTGATGATTTTTGCGAACACATGACTTTTTTCATTATATTTATTGCTTTATCTATTTCTTCATTCGTTACAATAAGCGGTGGTAAAAGTCGTAAAACATTGGTTCCAGCTTGTAATACAAGTAGCCCTTCTTGTTCTAACTGTTCTATCATTGATGCGACGTCACACTTACAAACGACTCCAATCATAAGGCCTTTTCCGCGAATAGCAGTAATCCATTCCATATCATGTAATTCTTTTTTTAGTTTTTGTAATAAATATTCCCCCTTTACATTAACTTCTTGTAAAAAAGATGGTTGCTTTATAATTTGTAGCACCTCTTTCGCTGCTGTCATTGCCATATAATTTCCACCAAAGGTAGAGCCATGCACTCCGGCTGTAAATGCATCCATAAGCTCTTTCCTTCCAAGCATTGCCCCAACCGGAATACCATTTCCAAGTGCTTTTGCCGCTGTAACGATATCTGGGGATGTTCCCGTCTGTTCATAAGCAAACAATGTCCCTGTTCTTCCTATTCCAGTTTGTACCTCGTCTATTATATAGAGAGCTCCATATTGTCTACATAACTGTTCTATCTCTTGTAAAAAAGAAATATCAGCAGGTAAAACGCCACCCTCTCCTTGAACAACCTCCACCATAACTGCAGCTACTTTTTCATTCATTGCCTCCTTAAGCGCTTCTATATCATTAAAAGGAATATGTAAAAAAGACGGTAGAAGTGGTCCGAACCCTATTTTAACCTTCTCTTGTCCAGTTGCACTCATTGTTCCAAACGTTCTACCATGAAAAGACTGCTGAAATGTTAAAACAAGAGATTTCCCTGTATGCTTACGTGCTAATTTAAGTGCTGCTTCATTCGCTTCCGCTCCGCTATTACAAAAGAACACATAATCTAAATCACGTCCCTCTGTTAATAGTGCAGCTACCTTTTCTTGTACCTTGTGTGGAAAAAGGTTAGATATATGCCAAATTTCCTGTAATTGCTTTGTCATTGCTTCTACAAGCACAGGATGACAATGTCCTAAATTACATACAGCGATTCCAGAAGTAAAATCTAAATACTCTTTCTCATTTTCATCTATAACCGTTGCTCCAGTTCCTTGAACAATTTCAATACTGCGCCTCCCATATGTCGGAAATATATGGCTACTCATCCGATACTCACCCCTTTTGTTACTGTCGTTCCAATCCATTCGCCCGATGTTCCGATAAAAATTTTTGTACCATTTACAATGCTGGCATGCTTGACTCCCATCTTTATTGAGGTAAGAGCAGCCTGTATTTTCGGAATCATTCCCCCTGTAATAACTCCTTCTTCTATGAGCTGTAAAAGCTCTGTTTCATCCGTATTTTTTAATAATTCTCCTTCACACAATACACCGTCTACATCCGTAATAAAGAGCAGTTCTTTTGCTCCAAGCGCATATGCAATTCCTGCTGCAGCAGTATCTGCATTTATGTTATAAACTTGATCTCCTCTTATTCCAATCGGAGCAATGACCGGGATATAATTTAAATCTAGTAATCCTTTTAATAGAGAAGTCTCTACACTGCTAACTTCACCAACATATCCAATCCCCTCATCAAGCGGCTGAACTTGAAGTAATTTCCCGTCACAACCAGATACTCCAATTGCATGCAAACCATGCTTTTGAAAATTCATCACTATTTTTTTATTCGTACTTCCACATAAAACCATTTGAACAATATCCATTACTTCTTTTGTTGTCACACGTAACCCATTCTTTTTTTCAATTGGAATATTAACTTGTTTTAGCTTTGCATCAATGTCTGGCCCACCACCGTGAACAACAATAACTTGATATTTTTTCTTCAGTTGCTTTATACAATCAAAAAACATATGGTCTAAACGATCTAACATACTACCACCACATTTTACTACGATATACTCGCTCATCTTTTCTCTCCTTACGTACGATAACAAGCATTTATTTTCACATATTCATAACTTAAGTCGCAGCCCCAGGCTCTCCCTTTTTCCTCTCCAAGATGCAAATAAACATCAATAACAATTTCAGATTGCTTTAATTTTTGTTTCATTTCCTTTTGGGAGAATATTTGTGGCTCACTGCTTTGTAAAACAAAAATAGACTGAACAGCAATATCGACAGCATGAGGTTCAATAGCAACTCCACTTTGCCCAATCGCACTAATAATGCGGCCCCAATTCGCATCTTCACCGTACATTGCTGTTTTCACAAGACTTGATCCAACAATTTGTTTGGCAACCTTATTCCCTTCTTCTACTGTTCGTGCCCCATATACATTCACTTCCACTAACTTAGTAGCACCTTCACCATCTTTAGCAATTTGCTTCGCTAAATCCTCACATACCTTTTGCAAAGCAAACATAAATTTTTCCCACTCTGCATGATCGGCATGAATAACAGTTGTTCCTGATAACCCACTTGCCATCACAACGACCATATCATTTGTGGATGTATCTCCATCCACAGTAATTTGATTAAATGTATGATTCGTAACTTGTGATAATGCTAGTTGGAGTGCTTCTTGCTCTATATTTACATCTGTTGTAATAAAACTAAGCATCGTCGCCATATTCGGATGAATCATACCAGAGCCTTTTGCTGCCCCTGCAATTGTTACTTCTTTTCCTTCAATCATTAACTGATAACACGATTGCTTTGTAACAAGGTCCGTTGTTACAATCGATTCATAAAATGCAGTTGCTTTCTCTTTTTCTTTCGATGGTATGAGAGAGAGAATACCAGGACGAATTGCTTCCATTGGTAAAGGAACTCCAATAACCCCTGTTGAAGCGACTGCCACGTGATTTTCTTTTACATGGAATTGTTTCGCAGCCAACGTTCTCATTTCATACGCATCTTGTAATCCCTGCATTCCTGTACAAGCATTTGCATTTCCGCTATTTACAACAATTGCTTGCAATTTCCCCTCCGCCCCTATACTTTCTTTTGTAACTTGCACTGGTGCAGCTTGAAATGGATTTGTTGTATATACAGCTCCGCAATTAGCAGGAACATCACAAACAATTGCTCCCATATCTTTTTTCCCTTTTTTCAATCCAGCCTGAATCCCAATCGCAGAAAAACCCTTTGGTGTTACAATTGATCCACTTACAACTTTTATAATGGAATCTGCTCCAATCATCATTCTTCCCCCTTATAGATAGAGCGGTATATATTCTAATCCCTCTGTTTCCTCTAGTCCTGCTAATAAGTTTGCGTTTTGAACTGCTTGCCCAGCAGCTCCCTTCATCATATTATCGATAACAGAAACAATTGTAATACGTCCTGTTCGTTTATCATAAGCTGTTCCAATATCACAATAATTTGAACCTCTCACCTCTTTTGGACTTGGAAATTCCCCTTTAGGACGGATACGAACAAAAGGAGCATGACAATACGTTTCTTCATATAGCTTCTGTAATACCTGTGCACTGATATCCCGTTTTGCTTTTGCATAGAGAGTAACCATAATCCCTCTTGATATCGGAATTAAATGTGTGCTAAATGTAATTGGTTTTGCCTGTGCATTCCACTCGGTAAGCATTCGCTCAATCTCTGGAACATGCTGATGCTCATTTACCTTATAGATACGGAAATTATCATATAGCTCTGGAAAATGAGTCACTGTTGTCGGTGTCTTTCCCGCTCCTGACACCCCTGATTTTGCATCGATGATAAGTGATTCTTCCTCTATCATCCCGCCTCGCATTAATGGTGCGGCTGCTAATAGTGCCGCTGTTGCAAAACATCCTGGATTTGCAATTAATTCTGCACCTTGAATAGCCGATTTTTTCCATTCACTCAATCCATACACTGCCTTTTGAAGAATTTCTTCCTTTGCAGCAGGCTTTTTATACCATGTTTCATATACATGAGGATCCAGCATACGAAAATCACCAGATAAATCAATAACTTTTAAACCAGCCGCTAGCAAGCGCGGCGTCATATGCGCCGAAACTCCTGCCGGTGTCGCTAAAAATACAATACTAGCCTCCTTCGCTATCACTTCTACGTCGATTTCTTGTAATGTATGGACAATAACATTTCGTAAATGCGGATATGTATTTGTTATTTGTTCTCCTACTTGTGAAAAAGAGTGAAGAGATGCTATCGAAAAATATGGATGGTGATGCAACAACCTGATTAACTCAATTCCTCCATATCCAGTTGCTCCAATAATCGCGACTTTCATACGCTCCTCCTTATATCGATTCTTTAAATTAAGTATAATTATAATATTGTATATTTATAAAGTCAATTAAATATTTATTAATTTTAAAAGTTTTAAATTCTTAATTTTTCTAGAAAAATAATAAACATATATGAATTTTTATACAAAATAGATGTATACTAGTATTTTTTATATACTTCAAGTACAATAAAAACAATACATTTATACATGCGAGCGGGGAAAAAGATGAACGAAAAATTAATCGAAAAGATGTTAATAAAAAGTTTTCGGCAATATCAATGTAAACCTGTTTCAAAAGAAGATGAGGAAATTTTAATTCAAAATATCCAAACAATGATTCATTCGGAACCTACTATCGATGTATATGAAGCAATTGAGGACATTGTTTATGAATATATTACAGGAAAATAAAAAATAGGAGATTTCCATTTGGAAATCTCCTATTTTCTACTTAATGATTTACCTGCTACACGTTCAAACACCCCCGGAAATAGTGCAAAAAGTTTGGGTCCAACACTCATCCATTTTGGTAAATTCACTTCACGTTTTTTCGTTTGCATTGCTTTTACAATTTGCTCTGCCACGTATGTTGGCTTTAACATGTAACGCCCCATGTTTTTTACATATGTACCGGATTGATCCGCAATATCAAAAAAGTTTGTGTCAATTGGCCCTGGATTAATTGCTGTCACATGAATATTTGTACTTGCGAGCTCCATGCGTAAACTATTCGTAAACCCTAATACCGCATGTTTCGTTGCGGCATATGCACTAGATTTTGGCGTTGCAATTTTCCCTGCTAACGAAGCAACATTAATAACTTGGCCATTATTTCTCTCTAGCATATGAGGTAATACCGCTTTCGTACAAGCGACTAATCCAAATACATTAACCTGAAACATATCTTTCACTTCAGCCATAGATGCTTCTTCAAACGTTTTGAAAATACCAAAACCCGCATTATTTACCAATATATCAATTTGCCCTGCATCTTTTAATACTCTTGCAAAAACAGTATCAACCTCTGCTTCGTCACTTACATCTAATACATAATAATAGCAAGGCGTATTGTAAGTCGTTTTAATCTTTTCTGCTAATACTCGTAGTTTTTCCTCTGTTCGCGCTATTAAGACAGGAATCGCGCCCTCTGCTGCAACTTGCATCGCAATTTGTTCACCAATTCCACTAGAAGCACCTGTAATGACGATTACTTTTTCTTGTAAACGTCTTATCATTGCTGTCACCTACTTTGCATAATAAATCAATTGTGGCGACGATTCATCAATCATCACTTGTTGATTATATGCTAAAAAGTCTAATTGTCCAACTGTTTCTGAAATCGTAAGTGGCAATTGTTCTTTGTATAATACTGGAAATAACTTCACACATACTTCAAAGGCTGTCATCGGTTTTTCTTTTAATAATTCTAATACTTTAAACGCACGCGTTTCTTGCTTTTGCAATCTTCCCTCTATCAGCCCTTTCACATTCACAATGTCTTCTCCATGACCTGATAAAATCCGTGAAATATTCATGTTACTTAAGCGTTTTAATGTTTGATTATATTGTAATAAAGGCTGCGCTCGTTCCGTCTGTCCTTCATACGGTGGTTCTAATATTGGATTCGAAGAAATATGGCTAATTAAAGCATCTCCCCCAATTAACAACCCATCTCGCTCTCTATATAACGAAATGTGAGTTGAAGCATGCCCAGGTGTTTCAATGACTATAAACTCAGGTAATGATTCAATTCTATCTCCTTCTCTTACAGTATGCGTTAATGATCTATTACAAGAATACTTAAGCGTCTTTAAGACAAGTGACGCATCATCTTTCAAAAATACTTCTGGAACTCCAAACTGTAATGAGGCCTCTTTAAAAAAACGTTGATAACGCTTTAGAAACTGAGAATCTTGCGTAATCCATGGTTCATTCCAAGGATGCCCCACAATGTTCGTCTTCTCAGAAAATGCATTTAACAGTCCACAATGGTCAGCATGATGATGTGTAATCACGACTGTCTCAATATCTTCAACCTTATATCCTAAATTCCCCAATTGTATTTCTAACGCCGCCTTAGCCCCTTCTGTATTTGTCCCTGTATCAATTAGTGTTAATGACTCCCCTTCAACTAAAAATACATTAACTGTCTCAACTGCAAATGGAACAGGAATCTCCATTCGGTGAATTGCTAGCATATTTATGCCCCCCTGTCTCTCTCCGTTTCAAAAATGAATCTCTCTTCAGTTTACAACTTCTATAAAAATTTGTCATTATTTTCAGATAAAAAGAAGGTGTTTTCTATAATAAAACGAATGTATGTAAATTCATAAGTTTTTCTTACAAAAATGAAGGAGGCTTCATCATGTCTATTCAAAAAATTTCCTTTCTCGGTGCTGGATCTATAGCTGAAGCAATCATCGCTGGTTTGTTAGATGCGAATGTCGTAAAAGGTGAACAAATTACAGTAAGTAACCGCTCCAATGAAACAAGATTACAGGAATTACATGCAAAGTATGGTGTTAAAGGAACCCACAACAAACCAGAACTGCTAGCTCATGCAGATATTATCTTTCTAGCAATGAAGCCAAAAGATGTAGCAGAAGCCATTGTACCTCTCAAAGAATATATAAAGAGTAATCAACTCATCATTTCATTATTAGCAGGTGTTTCTACAAATTCTATTACAAGCCTGCTTCAAAAGAAGGTTCCGATTATCCGTGCGATGCCAAATACTTCAGCAGCTATTTTAAAATCAGCTACGGCTATATCTCCATCCTTGCATGCAACAGAGCAGCATGTTCATCTGGCCAAATCTTTATTCGAAACAATTGGTCTTGTTTCAGTGGTAGAAGAAGAACATATGCATGCTGTTACTGCACTATCTGGAAGCGGTCCTGCATATGTATATTACGTAGTTGAAGCAATGGAAGAGGCTGCAAAACAAATCGGCTTAGAAGAGGATGTGGCTAAATCACTTATTTTGCAAACAATGATCGGTGCGGCTGAAATGCTTAAAGTGAATACAAAACATCCTTCTATCTTACGAAAAGAAATTACTTCTCCTGGTGGAACGACAGAAGCCGGCATTGAAGTGTTACAAAGCTTTGATTTCCAACAAGCACTTATCTCATGTATTACACAAGCTACAAAACGATCTCATGAACTTGGAAAAACATTAGAACAATTAACAAAAGAAAAATAATAAAGGAGCTCAGAAAATACATCTGAGCTCCTTGTATCACAACTACGTTCTCTTATTTACTACTCTTTCCAAAAATCTCTTCTTGGAGGCGACGACCTGTTGGTGTTGCTGCAAGTCCACCTTCTGCTGTCTCACGAAGAGCAACTGGCATCGTTTGCCCAATTCTAAACATCGCTTCAATCACTTCATCGCACGGAATTGTACTTGTTACACCAGCTAGTGATAAATCTGCCGCAATCATCGCATTTGAAGCTCCTGCTGCATTACGTTTTACACAAGGGACTTCTACAAGTCCAGCGACCGGATCACATACTAACCCTAGCATATTTTTTAAAGCAATCGCCATCGCTGTAGCTGCTTGTTCTTGTGTTCCACCAGCCATTTCAACAGCTGCCGCAGCTGCCATTCCACTTGCTGAACCAACCTCAGCTTGACAACCTCCAGCTGCACCTGAAATACAAGCATTGTTCGCAACAACCATACCAAATGCTCCAGCTGTGAATAAAAACTCAATCATTTCTTCACGTGTTGGCTGTAATTTTTCTTTGAGTGCAAACAGTACGCCTGGTACAGTTCCAGCTGATCCAGCTGTTGGTGTTGCACAAATAATCCCCATCGCTGCATTTACTTCATTTGTTGCAACCGCTTTGCTCACTGCATCCAAAATTGTATGCCCAGATAAGCCTTTCCCGCTCTTCATATACTCTTGTACTTTCACCGCATCACCGCCCGTTAAACCCGTTGGTGATTTAACACCGCGAATACCACGTTCTACTGCTTGTTCCATCACGACTAAGTTCTTTTCCATTCCAGCAAGTACTTCTTCGCGAGATATACTTCTTGTTTCCATTTCACATTGAATCATAATTTCTGCAATTTTTACATTTTGTTCTTTAGCTTGTGCCACTAGTTCCGCTGCGTTCCGAAACATGGTGCGTCCCCCCTGCAATTAGTCCATAATAGTTACTTGACAAATATTTGATTGTCCTTTTATTTCTTCAATCACTTCATCTGCTAATAATTCATCTGTTTCAATGACCATAAGCGCTCTTCTTCCCTTTTCCTTACGTGAAACGCTCATTGTACTAATGTTAATTTCATGTTTCGCAAGTATAGAAGCTACAGATGCGATTGCTCCAAAGCGATCATTATTCACGATAAGGAGTGCCGGGCTTGTTCCTGATAACTGTAAATCAAATCCATTTAACTCCACCACTTCAATCTTACCGCCACCAATTGAACAAGCAACCACTTCAATCTCCTCTTCTCCTTTATACAAACGAATTCTCGCTGTATTTGGATGTGGCGCATTCGCGTCTTCTTCAATAAAGTCCACTTCAATACCACGCTCTTTTGCAATTTCTAACGCACTTGGGATACGTGTATCATCTGTTTCAAATCCGAGTATTCCACCAATCAACGCTACATCCGTACCGTGACCACGATATGTTTTTGCAAATGAGCCATATAACGAAATCGTAACTCTTTCTGGTTCATGACGGAAAAGTTGACGAGCAACTTGCCCCATTCTTGCTGCACCTGCTGTATGTGAGCTGGACGGCCCAATCATAACTGGACCGATAATATCAAATACTGAGCGATATTTCATCATGATTCCCCCTAAATCTTTTATGAAAAATTGCTTAATACTATTCTATTAAGCTGCCGACTCTGTTGCCTTTCCTCCCGTACCACGAATTTGCTCCGCTGTACGAATTGGATAGTTTTTGAATAGAAGTGAGCCAATATATCCTGAAATAATACCCGACACCATAATACATAAGAAACATAGCGTTACTTGCATCGGATCATTAAAGCCATACATAACCATAAGTCCGGCGATTGGTGTTGCTGTTCCTGTTGCATTATTTACAAAATCGAACATGGAAATAATAATACCTGCTGTCGCACCACCCATAAAGTTTGTCACATAGACTGGAATTGGATTTGCTGAAATTAAATCAGCTTGCGTAAACGGCTCAATTGCAACTGCAATTGTCGTTCGTTTATCACCAAACTTCATTATAGCTTGTTTTTTATGAAACGCTTACTTTTGTTGAATTTTAAAAATTCTAATTTTTAAACTCTTTATCCTTCTTGTATTAATGATATACAAATTTACTTATATAACAGTTCCTTAAAATAACCTATACTTTGCATTTCTCTCCAGCACATTCAAAATTTGTACAGTTTCTGTATCACCTCAGATAACTATCAAATAATAACAGATCCATCTATTTAATAGAGAAAAATTTTTTATTACAAATAAAACAATGGCAAACCTACGTTGCCATTGTTTGTAAAACATTACCGTTCTACTGGAAAACATTTTAAATCCATTGCAATTTCTGTGTTCGCAAACAATGCTTGTGCTTCTTTTAATAATTCCTTATACGTATCTCCTTGATAACGAGAACTAATATGAGTTAAAATTAACCGTTTCACATTTGCTCGCACTGCAATACGAGCTGCCTGTTCTGTTGTAGAATGAAAATAATCATGTGCTTGCCTTTCATCTTCTGCTGCAAACGTCGCTTCGTGTACAAGTACATCTGCCTCTTGTGCTAGCTGGTTACTAGCTTCACAATAACGCGTGTCTCCTAAAATTGTGATAATTCTTCCTTTTTGAGGTGGACCGATAAAATCCTTACCATGTAAAACTCTTCCATCATCTAATTCTACTGTCTCACCATCTTTTAAACGTTTAAAGATTGGACCTGGCTTCACGCCTTCTTCTAACAATTTCTCAACAAGGAGATGTCCTTGTATATCTTTCTCTACTATTCGATATCCAAAACATTCAATCCCATGTGATAATCGCTTCGTTTCCACAGAAAACTGCTTGTCTTCAAAAATAATGCCTTCCTCTGTAATTTCAACAATTTCAAGTGGGTACTTCACATGCGTTGTACTCACTGACAATGCCACTTCAATAAATTGCTTAATACCTTTTGGACCGTACACTGTTAAAGGCGTTGTTCCACCCTGAAAAGAGCGGCTTCCTAACAAGCCAGGTAATCCAAAAATATGATCTCCATGTAAGTGCGTAATAAATATTTTTTCAATGCGACGCGGTCGCACAGATGTATGTAAAATTTGATGTTGCGTTGCTTCACCACAGTCAAATAGCCACGTTTCTCCTCGTTCTTCTAACAACTGTAAAGCAATTGCCGAGACATTCCTTCCTTTTGAAGGGACGCCTGCACCAGTTCCTAAAAATACAAATTCCACTTTCTTTCCTCCAGCTCTTTATAGGATCTACCTTTCATCTTACGGAATGTTATTTCAAATGGCAAATGAATTTCTATGAACTACTCATCTAGACGACTATATTACACGAACGATACGAATAAAAAAATAGGAATCATTCGTGTTTTGTAGTAAAATAATGGTACCATAAATAAAGGGAGCGTTTAACTATGAAAGAAATATTTCGTTTACAAACTGATTTTTCATCTTCATTTGATCGCTGGGTAAGTTCTTTCGTTTCTGATCATCCAGCACAACTAGAATGGACGACTTTAAAAGAGTTAATCCATGAGTACACAACATTGCATACAAATCAAATGTTACCGGAATATATTTCTTCCTCTATCACATATTATGCACAGCGCATTTCAACAGCAAGCAATTCAGAGATTGTGATTTATGAAAATCCTTCAATCTCATAATCTATAAAAATGTAAAAGCATCGAAAATCGGTGCTTTTTTTATTTTTATAAATAAAACCATATCCTCTCCTTTCATTATGCATAATAAATAGCCAACTGGTCATTTTAAAAACATAGTATTACAAAGGAAGGATATCATTGAAAAAATTAAAGATTTTTCCAATCATTTTTTTAGCGATGATTTCATTATTTGGATGCGCAGGAAAGCAAAAGGAAGAAGCGTTAGATAATCGTGAAAACAATGGCGTACGAAATATTAGATACGAAGAGAACAACACTGATCTTCAAAGGGTAAGAAATAATACAAACAATGTCACGAACAACGAAACACAACTACACATAGCAAATAAAGCAGCAGATCGAATCGTTGAACTAGAAGAAATAGACAAAGCAAATGTAATCGTCACAAATAGAAATGCCTATGTGGCAGTTGTGTTACGCGAAAACGTAAAGGGCCAAATCACAAAGCAATTAGAAAAGAAAGTTGCGGATCAAGTTAAAGCTACAGATCCAGATATCCGCAATGTATTTGTATCATCAAATCCTGATTTTGTAGACCGTATGAGAGACTATGCGAACAAAATTAACGCAGGCAAACCAGTAACAGGGTTGTTTGAAGAATTTACCGAAACTGTTCGAAGGGTATTCCCTAACCCTCGATAACAAATCAAGCAACCTTAATTGAAAAAGTAGTAAGTCGAATGCTTTTTGAATCTAGTCTAACAGCTATCGGATGGAAAACTTCATTCGATTTACAAGCTAACTAAACATAAAAGGTGCCATGATAATTCAGTATCATGACACCTTTTACATAAATTTATTTTCTAATTTCTGCTGAAATGATTTTTCCTGGTTTCGAAATAGCTGACTTCCTCTTTGTAACATAGGAGCCCCATATTTATCATTGATCTGATCAATTACAGTTAACAGTGGCTCTTCTTTCGCATCTTCTTCAAATGAAAATAAATCCAGTTGCTTCATTGATTCTGTCTTCCACTCTAATTCAGTAGCTGTAACACCAAGCAACCTAATCGGATCTCCATCCCAATGTTGTTTCCACAAACGTGAAGCTGCTTGAAAGATGTCATGCTCTTGCCAAATTGCATTTTTTAATTGTTTACTTCGTGTTATTGTACGCCGATCATAGTATTTGATCATAATTTGAATGTTATAGCTGACAAGGGTACGTTTTTGTAATCTTTTACTAACCGATTTCGATAATCGCTCTAACATATCGAGCAATTCTTTCTCTTCATCCATATCTTTTGAGAATGTTGTGGAATTCCCAATGCTTTTATGTTGCCCCATTTGATTTGGATCAACTTCTCTATCATCCATGCCTTTTGCTCGTTTTTGTAAATCAACGCCATGCTTTCCTATTTTCGTACGTATCACATGTTCTTCTTCCTTTGCCAACTGTTCAATGGTATGTATGTGGATTTCTTTTAATTTTTCCGCAGTTTTCTCACCAATTCCATGCATCGCTTCAACAGGACGTGGCCAAAGTAATTCCTGAATATCTCGTTTTCGAAATACTGTAATGCCGAGCGGTTTTTTCATATCCGACGCAGTCTTCGCTAGAAAGAGGTTTGGCGCTATTCCAATGCTGCATGGCAACTGTAATTCTGTTAATAACGCTTGTTGGATTATTTTAGCAACCTCGAGAGGCGAACCTAATCCGTAACAATCTGTTATATCTAAATAACCTTCGTCTATAGAAACTGGCTGTATCTTTTCAGTAAAGCGTGAAAGAATTTGAAACATTTGAAATGAGGCTTCGCGATATAATTTAAAATTCGGATGCTTTACAACTAACTCTGGGCATAACCGCTTCGCTTCCCAAAGTAGCATTGTTGTCCGCACTCCGTATTCCCTTGCTTCATAACTGCACGTTACAATGATTCCCTTTCGCTCTTTTTCATTTCCTGCAATTGCTAACGGCTTCCCTTCTAACGATGGGTCATGTGCAATTTCAACTGATGCAAAGAAACAATTCATATCCACATGCAAGATGACACGACCGTTTTTCGGATACATTTCTCTCATATTTCTCCCCCAACCAAGAACATTTGTTCCTTTCATTATATCAAATTAAAGAAAACAGTGAAACTTCCCTATTACAAAAACCATGTTTTTCCTATCATATTTTTGATCTACTGAAATTAATAATGGATAATTATGTAAAGGAGAGGGTGATATGAAAAATCATAGTAAACTTAATCAAACATTTCTAGTCATTATATTAATTATTGCTATTAATTATTTGTTACTTCCAATTTTCAATATTAATTCCGCTGAACTTCTCCCTCACGTAGTACACGTCGCAACAACATATATACTCCCATGGATTTTTCTCTATTGGCTCATTCGCCTTGTGAAAGCAATTGAATCAAAATGAAAAAGAGCATGTAACCTTCTACAGGCTACACGCTCTTTTAGTTTTCTTACAATTATTTCGCTACTTCCTCAACAATTGCCACAACTAGTTCAGCTGTTTTCGCTAATTCCTCAACAGGAATCTTCTCATTTGTTGTATGAATTTCCTCATATCCAACTGCTAAGTTTACCGTTGGAATACCGTGCCCTGCAATTACGTTTGCATCACTTCCGCCACCACTTTGGTGAAGAGAAGGCGTACGACCAATTTTTTCAGCAGCACGTTTTGCAACCTCTACAACATGATTGCCATCTGCAAATTTAAACCCTGGGTACATAACTTTTACTTCAACATCTGCTTGACCGCCCATTTCTTTTGCAGTTGTTTCAAATGCTTCTTTCATTTTTGCAACTTGTTCTTGCATTTTTTCATCTACTAAAGAGCGAGCTTCTGCGAAAATTTGCACATGGTCACAAACGATATTTGTTTGTGTACCACCTTCGAAACGACCGATATTTGCAGTTGTTTCAGAATCAATACGACCAAGTGGCATTTTTGCAATTGCTTTTGCTGCGATTGTAATTGCAGATATACCTTTTTCTGGTGCTACACCAGCGTGAGCTGTTTTCCCGCGAATAATCGCATTTACTTTCGCTTGCGTTGGTGCTGCAACTACGATCTCACCAACTTTGCCATCACTATCTAATGCATAGCCATATTTTGCTGTAATACGTTCACGATCTAATGCTTTCGCACCAACAAGACCTGACTCTTCACCTACTGTAATAATGAATTCAATTTTCCCATGAGGAATATTCTTTTCTTTTAAAACGCGAATTGCTTCAAACATAGATGCTAATCCAGCTTTATCATCTGACCCTAAAATTGTAGTACCATCAGATACAATATACCCATCTTTAATAGAAGGCTTAATTCCTTTACCAGGAACTACTGTGTCCATATGAGAAGTGAAGTAGATTGTGTCTACACCTTCTTTTGTCGCAGGTAACGTACAAATTAAGTTACCTGCGCCGTGTCCAGTTACACCCATTGTGTCATCTTCGAATACTTCAACACCTAAAGCAGTAAACTTTTCTGTTAACACTTTGCAGATTTCAGCTTCAAATTTTGTTTCAGAATCTACTTGTACAAGTTCCATAAATTCATTTACTAAACGTTCTTGATTAATCATAAGACTGCGCCTCCTGCACTACCATTATGTATGTAACAACATTCATTATAACAGAATTCCGCAAAAGTTTCGAAATACAAGACAAAAAACAGATGGTTCACACATCTAGATAACCATCCGCTTACTTCTACTCATTTAAAAGCACCCAACGCATATGATCTTCCCAAACTCCATTTACCATTAACATTTTCCGAGATACCCCTTCATATTGAAAGCCAATTTTCGTTACAACTTGTATAGATGCTAAATTACGTGGCATAATTGGAGCTTCAATGCGGTGTAAACGAAATTCTTGAAAAGCCACTCCAATTGCTTTTCTAAGCGCTTCTGTCGTATACCCTTTATTTAATTCATCTTTATCTAATTTATATCCAAGAACACAGGACTGATAAATTCCACGAACAATTAAATTGAAAGAAATACAACCGATAATATTTGTATTATCGCCTTTTTTAAAAATCCATAATCGGATAATTTTCCCTTCCTTAAACTCCTTTCTATCTTTTAGTAATCTTCTCTTTTGATAGTCTAGTGTAAAAAAATCATCTGGTCGATATTCTTCCCACGCCTTTAAAAATTCACGATTTTTGTCGTAATATTGAAGAACTTGCTCTGCATACGACTCATCGATTCCCCTTAACTGCAACCGCTCTGTTTCATATATTTTCATCATCGTATCTCCATTCTTCATCTTGTAACCCTTTTTAAAGGCACCGAAAAAACTTGTGTCCCACCCCTTTATATTCTCTATGCACTTTGAATTTTCCTGTTCTATTTTATATACACTTCTCGAATTTTGTCCTCCCTCTCCCCTTGTCCATACTTTCTTTTCTCGTTACAATAAAGTTGTAATAATTGCAAGGAGGCCCATTATGAATAAAAAAGCACAAAAAGTTATGATTTACGTTATGCTAATTTCCATGCTTGTAACAACCTTGCTTACTGGAGCAAGTATGTTTTGGTAAAAAGGACGAATTGCTCGTCTTTTTTTATTTCCTATGTATATGCAAACAGGCTGTTTATTCTCCTGAATAGAAAATAAACAGCCTGCTCAATCACCATTATTTTAATGAATCATATGTATTTTATTTTATTAGTACAATCGCTACGATAATAAATGAAAAAGCCATCACAAGTGCCATAACAAAGCTTGTATAATGTTTCTGCTGAAACGCTCCTATAACAAAGGTTACATTCAGAAGTGCCATGAATACAATAGATACGAGAAAAGAACATATATTAAAAGTTGCCAATATGAAGGTAACAACGAATAGAAAACCAATACAAAATTGCATATAAGAAAGCCTTGGATTCAAGTACATATAAGCAACCCCTTTTCCTATTATCTTTGTATATTCTCATTAACGCATGGTTATGTACACATGTCAAGACATCGTAGAAGAAAAGAAAAAGCCAACTTGTAGGTTGACCTTTTCATAAGCGATAGCCCCTTTTTCTTTCGCAAGTTGCTGGAACGTTTTTTTTGATTTCACAATCGACACTTTTGTTCCAATCGGAATACGATCAAATAAATACTCCACATCTTGTTTCTTCATCCGAATACACCCTTGCGAAATATATTTTCCAATTGAACTTGGCTGATTTGTGCCATGGATACCATATTTACTCCCATCAGTCCCCCGCGCGTTAAACCCTATCCATCTAGATCCAAGGGGATTTTTAGGCGATCCACCAGGGATATTCTTTGCAATATAATAAGGATTTTTTGCTTTCATTACAACATCAAATGTCCCTTCTGGCGTTAATTCATTTGTTTTCCCTGTCGCTACAGGAAAGATTTTTTGGATTTTTCCATCATTAATGTAAGCAAGCTTATTCGTCTGCTTATTTACAATAATAAATGGATCTCCGACCCGCGGGTTATCTCCAAGAGGCCAAATCGGTGAAAGAGAAAAACATAATAACAAGGACAGAAAATACGACATAACCCATTCCTTCCCTCTCTATATAAATCCATTTTGATTTTTCGACATAGTAGCTGTGGCTATGAAAACAAAAACAGTTCTCCACTTATTTACTCTTTTTGTTTTCACACAGCATGGGGCTAAAAAAGCACTGACCGCTTCTATGCATGGCCGGATCCTCTCGCCCACCTAAAAAGAATGGTTTGATGTTGTTTTTTATTTGGATTTATATAAGTTCTTTCACATTATCCTTCCCCTTAAACCGACTTTTAATGAGTAAATATTGCTCCATTTCATAAACAAGTTGAACGAGCTTCGCACGCATTTCAAATTCTTCACGAGTCTCAGGAAGTGGCATTTCTCTAAAAATCTCTCGCATTTCTTGTAATTGTCTAAGTGAAATAAGCCCCGTACTTTCAGGACGAATCGAAGTCCCCACATTTTCAATTACTTCCGCAATCATACCTGCCTGCTCATATGACCACGATAACGAAGCGGCGAGAGGCATAATCCGCTCTAAAATTTCAAATTGTTGCATACGCATATCAAAATATCGATAATAATAATCATCTTCTCGCATAAATTGATTTTCAAGTTTTTTAAAAGATAACTCTTTTGCTTCCTTCAAAATATCCTCTGTTTCAATTAGTTCTTTCCCAGACCATGTACTATCCCTGTTTCGTAAATATACAGCCATCTCGAATAAAATGGTTTTAAAATTCCATTCTACTTTTTCCTGATAGCCTTTTAATTCCTTTTCCACACTTGGCATATACATATTTACTAATAAAGCCACACTAATGCCAATTGTTAAAATTGCAATTTCATTTTCAATCGCTGACCACGTAATCTGTTTTAATGAATACAAATGCATGACAATAACGGAACTTGTAACAATTCCTTCTTGAATTTTAAGCATAACGGCGGTCGGGATAAAAGTAAGTAATAACAAACTAATTGCAAGCGGTGTATAACCAATTGTTTCAAAAATACAAAACGAGAATACCATCGATAATAAGCAAGCTAAAAACCGATGCAAAGATGCTTGAAGCGATTTTCGTTTTGTATTTTGCACACACAAAATAACAAGAATCCCCGCAGAGCTATAAAATTCTAAACCAAATAGCTGTGCAATAAAAACTGCCGCACCTGTTCCCACTGCTGTTTTCACTGTACGATATCCAATTTTAAACATATCATTACTCCTATATATACTCATTTTGATTTTCCGATATACAAGTCCCGGCTATGAAAACAAAAAAGAATCCTGCACTCATTTTCTCCCTTTGTTTTCACTTGGCATGGGGCTAAAACAGGTACTGACCGCTTCTATGCATGGTCGGATCCTCTCTTCCACCTAAAAGGAAAGGTTTTATGCTAGGTTTTCAATCTGTATTTATCCCGCATTAACGGGCAGTAATACTCCCACCTCAAAATTCGGCGGGAGCAAAGAAGTTAGGTGGGAGATCAACTGCCCGTAAAAGCCCGATTGGTTCAACTAATAATCAGTGGGGGATGAAGAAAACCCCCACTGATTAAAGTTTCACTTTATATATGTATAAACGTAGTTACGATAAGTATAAAAAAAGGATGACAAACTGTCATCCTTTTCTCCTTATTATTCACGTAACTTTTACATGTTACAATATTTTTTGTAAAAATTCTTGTGCACGTTTACTTTTTGGTTCTGAAAAAAACTGTTCTGGGCTTGCATCTTCAACAAGCTTTCCACCATCTAAAAAGAGCACACGATCAGCTACTTCTTTTGCAAATCCCATTTCATGCGTTACAATAGCCATCGTCATTCCTGTAGTTACTAAAGATTTCATTACTTCCAATACTTCTTTTACCATTTCAGGATCAAGTGCCGATGTCGGTTCATCAAAAAGCATAACTTCCGGTTCCATCGCCAAAGCTCTGGCAATTGCTACACGCTGCTTTTGCCCTCCTGAAAGACGATTTGGATACGCGCCCTTTTTCTCGAGTAATCCTACTTTTTCAAGGAGCTCCTTCGCTTTTTTCTCCGCTTCTTGTTTTGCCACTCCTTTTACATTTACCGGTGCATACATAATATTTTCTAAAACTGTCATGTGAGGGAATAGGTGAAAATGTTGGAACACCATTCCAACATTTTCACGAACGCTCATAATGTTTGTTTTTGGATTCGTTACTTCTTCATTCCCAATCCAAATGTTACCACTTGAGGGTGTTTCTAATACATTCATACAACGTAAAAATGTTGATTTCCCCGATCCAGATGGTCCAACAATCGCAACAACTTCTCCCTTTTCAATTGTTGTCGTAATTCCTTTTAATACTTCATTTTGTCCAAATGATTTATGAAGGTTTTCAATTTTAATCACTTTTCTTCATTCTCCCTTCAATCGCCTTCCCAACAAATGTAAGAATAATTACTAATATATAATAAACAAGTCCAACAAATAATAGCGGTTCAAGATATTTAAACGTTTCACCGCCTACAATATAAGCACGACGCATTAAGTCTGTAGCACCAATTACTGTCACTACAGCCGATTCTTTCGTAAGTGTTGCAAATTCATTCACAAGCGCTGGTAATATATTTTTTAGTGCTTGTGGCAAAATAATATTTCTCATCATTTTTCCATATGGAACACCTAATGCCATCGCAGCTTCTGTCTGTCCTTTATCAACAGCTTGAATACCTGCACGAATGATCTCTGACATATATGCACCCGAATTTAAGCTAAATGCAAGTACCGCTGCTAAAAATGCAGGTATATCATATCCAATCATTTGCGGAACACCGAAATAAATAATCATTAATTGCAAGACGAGCGGTGTACCACGAAATATCGATGTATATAAATCAGCGGCGATATTTAATACCTTTATTCTAGCAATTTTGCAAAGTGCTAATAACGTTCCTAACACAAAACCAGCTAAAGCAGATACTGCTACAATTTTCAGGGTAACTTCTAAGCCCTTTAATATATATGGTATCGACGGAGTAATTGCCGAAAAATCTAAGTTCATTTGTTGTCCTTCCTCTCACAGAAAATAGAAAGGCAGCTTACTTCCCGCTGCCAAACCATTTCTTCACTAATTTATCCATTTCACCATTCTCTTGCATTTTCTTGATTACTTTATTAAACTCCGCTGTTTTATCACTATTTTTCGGAAGAGCGATTGCTGCCCCCACCTCTTCTGGTGCTTCCGGAATTTCAATTCCTTGTAAACCTTTCATTTTTTCTAAATAATTTTTAGCAACTGTATCTTCTAAAATAGCAGCATCAAAACGTCCAGCTTGAATTTCTTGCACGATTTCTGGGATACGGTCACGACCTTGCGCCTCGAATTTCACTTGTTTTTGGAAGTCCTCTGCTTTTTCCTCTTGAATAGAACCTGTTTGTACTCCTACTTTTTTATCTTTTAAATCTTGTAATGATTGGATACCAGAATCCTTTTTCGAAACGATCATATTTTTAGCAACAAAATATATATCTGTAAAATCCGCATTCTTCTTACGATCTGGAGTTGGTGTCATACCTGCCATCACAAAATCAACTTTTCCTGAGTTAAGAGATGCTAATAATCCCCCAAAATCCATATCTTTTATTTTCACTTCATAACCAAGTTCTTTTCCAATATACTTTGCAATATCTACATCAAACCCGATAATTTCATCACTCTTTGAAGCTTCCACATATTCATAAGGTTTATAGTCTGCTGAAGTACCCATCACGAGTACTTTCTTATCTTTCTTCGTATTCGATTCCTTTGTTTCTCCCTTACTACAAGCACTAAACATACTTACGATTAAAATAAGTGCAAATGAAATTGATAATAACTTCTTCATATTTCTTCCCCCTAATAATGTATATTTAAAAGTTTTATAGAATTTCTATTCGATGTTTGTATTGTAGCAGTGTTTTTATTTTTATGCAACTATCAAAATAAAAATAAATTATAAATTCCTTGAAAACAGTGATTATCAATTATTAGATGTATAAAATATTGTATAAATAATGATTTTTATGTATATCCTTCCTCATTATAAATGATTAAAAACAAATATTTTCAATTTCATCTACTAGTAAATAAAACAAATAAAAAAAACGGTATGTGCACTTATCAGTGTACATACCGTTTTTATCGCCTTATTATAGCTCTTCACAATTCTCTTCAAAATACGATTGTAATTTTGCAATAACTTGCATTGGGTCATGTCCTTCAATTTCGTGACGTTCAACCATCGTTACAATCTTTCCATCTTTTAATAATGCGAACGATGGAGAAGATGGTGGATATCCTTCAAAATATTCACGTGCGCGAGCTGTCGCCTCTTTATCTTGTCCTGCAAATACTGTAACAAGGTGATCTGGGCGTTTATCATAATGTACAGAATGCGCAGCAGCAGGACGAGCAATACCACCTGCACAACCACATACTGAGTTTACCATTACAAGTGTTGTGCCATCTTTCTTAAATGCTTCCTCCACTGCTTCTGGTGTTGTTAATTCTGTATAACCGGCAGCTACGATTTCCTCACGTGCTTGACGAACAACGTCATTCATAAAAAAGTTAAAGTTAATCAAGGTTTTCCCTCCTCTAGATCTATCTATTTGTATCTTACCAGTATCCATTTCAGAAATACAAGTAAACTTACTTGCATAAAAGAAAACACGTCTTAGAGCAAATTCTAAGACGTGCTTTTGTATCTCTATATCCATTATATCGTATTTCTACTTCCTTTTTCTATCTTCTCATATGCTTCAATCATTTTTTTATGTGATCCTACAATATAATCCGGTAGTTCTGTTATTGAAAAGAATTTGAGCTGGACTGCTTCTTCTTTATTCACAGATAGTGCTCCTTCATACTCATTTGTATAATAAGCAGTCGTCACAGATTGAAACTCATCACCGTTCGCTAATTTTGTAAAGTAATTTGCACCAGAAAATACATTAATGAGCTTTAAATTCTTCACATGAATCCCTGCTTCTTCATACACTTCGCGGTAAGCTGTTTCTTCTGGTGATTCGCCAAGCTCCATTAAGCCGCCAAGCAAACCCCATTTCCCATACGGTTCTGTTCGTTGTTGCAGCAAAACATGTCCATCTTCATTCAATACGAGAACAACAGCACCAACCAAAATTAAAGGGCGATGACCAACTACTTTTCGTAATTCTTCTACATATCCCATCGAAACAAACCCTTCTTTTTTTATTTCGTTGTCCACACTATTGTATCATATGCAAGAAATGGTAAAATGCGTTTATTATTTACTTTTTTTAATAGATTCATTTGGTATAATGCTGGAGCTAAACCTTTCTACGCATGGTCGGATGCTCTCTCCTACCTAACAATCGATTTTTCAGTTTGATATGTAAAAAGCTGATTCGCATAAGAACGAATCAGCTTTTTTATCTATGAATCGGATTTAATCAACTGAGAACATATACTTTTTATACGTTTTTCGTACCGACAATACAAGCCCCATCATCATCATATTGGAAAACAAAGAACTTCCTCCATATGATAAAAACGGAAGCGCAATCCCTTTTACTGGCATTAATCCAACAATCATACCAACGTTTTGGAAGATTTGGAGTGTCAAAACACCAATTACACCCGCACATAATAATGTACCGAACAAGTTATCTGCTGAATACCCAATTATAATTGTACGGTAAAGAAGAAGAAGGAACATAAACACAATAAAAGCAGCTATTAAAAATCCACCTTCTTCAGCAATCGTAGCGAAAATAAAATCCGTATGTTTTTCTGGAATATAGACGTTTCCATATCCAAATCCTTTTCCGTCCATTCCCCCACTACCTACTGCTAAAATAGATTGCTGGGTTTGGTACCCTTGATCTGCATGTTCAAATGGATCTAACCAACCTAAAATACGTGATTGTTGATGTGGCTTTAACAGAGTAACTAACTTGTTAAAAAATATGTCTGGATATTTTACATATATAAAGATTAGCGTAGATAATACAGTCACAGGAATGACTGTACATAATGCAATTAATTTCTTTTGAATACCTGACATAAACAAAATACATGCAATTCCTGCAGCGTATAAGAAAACCATCCCTGTATCAGGCTGGCTATATACAAGTAACGCTGGTGGAATCGACACTAAAATAATTTTACCTATTAAGATTAAATCGGTTTGAAATGTTCGTATCATATATTTTTCATTATGTTTCACTGCTAAACTCGCAATTAAAATAAGCAATGCAATTTTAAAAAACTCCGATGGCTGGATGGCCCCAAGAACTGGGACCCTAAACCATCTTTTTGCCCCTAATATTTCAGGCGTTAGCGCTTTAAACGGTGAGATTTTAAGTATTATAATTGAAGCAAATCCAACAATATAAAATGGCCACGCTAATTTTTGCAATTGATCTAAATCAATACTTGCAACAAGTAGTAATAACACAATACCAATTACATAATTAATCCCCTGTTTCATTGCAAAGTTTGAATCTCCGTATTGCCCGGTTTGTTGACTACTGTATATGGCAACTATACTCGTGACGCATAATATACATAGAATCAAAATTAACTTAACATCTAAACTCTTTAGAAACTCGGTACTTCTCTTCATGACATCCTCCTGAAACATTATTACGGCAAAATAAAAAACCAGGAGTCAACATTCTTTATGTTTTGACGACTGATTGCACATTAATCGATAAAATACTTATATAGAATAACTTTCTTTTTCAAACAATACAATACATTATACTGCAGTTTCATCAGTAAGATTTGCCAAAAAAGCATTCTTTTCTTATTGTATATCCATATACAATATAGCAGCAATGTATTTTTATAAATTCATAATACATTGTAGTCCATTGTCAGATTACTGAAAAATATTTTATTGAGGGAAATAGCGGAGAGAACTGGTCTTTTAGAGAATATAAAAAAAGCTCGCAAACGCGAGCTTTTTTATTAATATACAGATGTATTATCCGCTGATACATTTTCAAGAATTTCTTTTACACGTCCTAAGAACTTACCACAAATTAAGCCATCCAATACACGATGGTCTAATGATAAACATAAGTTAACCATATCGCGTGCACCAAACATACCGTTATCCATAATCACCGGACGTTTTACAATAGATTCTACTTGTAAAATAGCTGCTTGTGGATGGTTAATAATACCCATCGATTGAACTGAACCAAATGATCCTGTGTTATTAATTGTGAATGTACCGCCCTGCATTTCGTCCGCTTTTAATGATTTCGTGCGTACTTTCCCTGCAAGTTCTGTAATTTCACGAGCGATACCTTTAATTGTTTTCTCGTCCGCTTGTTTAATAACTGGTACAAAGAGTTCACTTTCTGTTGCAACAGCGATAGAAAGGTTAATATCTTTTTTCTGAACGATTTTATCGCCAGCCCACATTGAATTAATTTGTGGGTATTCTTTTAATGCTTGTGCAACTGCTTTTACGAAGAATGCAAAGAACGTTAAGTTGAAGCCTTCACGTTTTTTGAACTCACCTTTAATTGAATTACGGTATGATACAAGGTTTGTTACATCTACTTCAATCATCATCCATGCATGTGGTGCTTCATGTTTACTACGTAGCATATTTGCAGCGATTGCTTTACGCACACCAGTCACTGGAATTTCGATATCCCCAGGTACAGTCGGTACAGACACTGGTTTTGCCGCTTCTGCTTTTTGTGCTACCGGTGCTGTCGTAACTGATTTTGTTGTTTCCTGCATTGTTGGTACAGAGACAGGTGCTTCTTCTTTCTTTGCACCAACAACTGGGATATTGCCAGACTCAACTAGCTTTAAAATATCTTTACGCGTAATACGGCCATTTGTCCCCGTACCTTCTACTGCATCTAAATCAATATTATGTTCACCTGCAAGTTTTAATACAGCTGGTGAGAAACGTGGTTTACCATCAGTTGGTGGCTTCACTTTTGGTGCTTTTTCAGCCGGAGCAGTTTCTACTTTTGGTTCCTCTTTTGTTTTCTCTTCTACAGCTGTCGCAGCTACTTCATCTGCGCCTTCTACTTGAATGACACAAACAACCTCACCTACAGCTAACGTATCACCTTCACCAGCGATTAACTCTTTCACAATACCAGTGAAAGAAGATGGTACTTCGGCATTTACTTTATCAGTCATTACTTCTGCAAGCGGATCATATTTATTTACGTGATCGCCAACATTAACGAGCCATTTACTAATTGTACCTTCTGTAACGCTCTCCCCGAGCTGAGGCATTGTAATATTTTCTACAGCCATGTATAGTCCCCCCGATTAAAATTCCGCAAGTTCACGCATTGCTTTTTCAACTTTATCTGGATTTACCATAAAGAATTTTTCCATTGTTGGTGCATATGGCATTGCTGGAACGTCTGGACCTGCAAGACGTGCAATTGGTGCATCTAAATCAAACAGGCAATTTTCAGCGATAATTGCTGCTACTTCACTCATAATGCTTCCTTCTTTATTATCTTCTGTTACAAGAAGAACTTTACCAGTTTTTGAAGCAGCTTCAATAATTGCTTCTTTATCTAATGGATATACAGTACGTAAATCAAGAATGTGTGCAGAGATGCCATCTTGCGCTAACTTCTCAGCTGCTTGAAGAGCAAAGTGAACACATAATCCGTATGTGATAACAGTAATATCATCACCTTCACGTTTTACATCTGCTTTTCCAATTGGTAATACATAGTCATCTTCTGGCACTTCACCTTTAATTAAGCGATATGCACGTTTATGTTCAAAGAATAATACTGGATCTTCATCACGAATTGCTGCTTTTAGTAAGCCTTTTGCATCATATGGTGTAGAAGGGATAACAATTTTTAAACCTGGTTGGTTTGCAAACATCGCTTCTACAGATTGTGAATGATACAATGCACCGTGAACACCGCCACCAAATGGTGCACGCACGGTAATTGGGCAAGTCCAATCATTGTTAGAACGGTAACGAATTTTTGCTGCCTCAGAAACAATTTGGTTTACTGCTGGCATAATAAAATCAGCAAATTGCATTTCAGCAATTGGACGCATTCCATACATCGCAGCTCCAATTGCTACCCCGGCAATTGCAGATTCTGCAAGCGGTGTATCAAGCGCACGATCCTCACCAAATTGATCATATAATCCATTTGTCGCTTTAAATACGCCACCTTTTTTACCAACATCTTCTCCTAATACAAATACTTTCTCATCGCGTTCCATTTCCTCGCGCATCGCTAATGTAATTGCGTCAATATAAGACATTACAGCCATGAAACGTTCCCCCCTATTCTGCGTATACGTGCTTCAATGCATCTTCAGGTGCTGCATACGGAGCATTTTCTGCATATTCTGTTGCTTCGTTTACGATATGCATAATTTCGTCTAACATTTGTTTTTCAGATTCCTCTGTTAACACGCCAACCTCTTTTAAGTAAGCAGCAAATGTAAAGATCGAATCTTTTTTCTTCGCTTCTTCTACTTCTTCTTTATCACGATAGACACGATCATCATCGTCACTAGAATGTGCTGTTAAACGGTATGACACTGTTTCAATTAAAGTTGGACCTTCTCCGCGGCGTCCACGGTCTGCTGCTTCTTTTACAGCTTTATATACTGCAAGTGGATCATTTCCATCTACTGTATACCCTGGCATACCATAACCAATCGCACGATCTGATACATTTTTACATGCTAATTGTTTTTCAACAGGGATAGAAATTGCATATTTGTTATTCTCACACATAAAAATAACAGGCAATTTGTGTACACCAGCAAAGTTTGCACCTTCGTGGAAGTCACCTTGGTTAGAAGAACCTTCACCAAATGTTACAAACGTTACTAAATCTTTCTTTTCCATCTTTCCTGCTAATGCAATACCTACTGCATGAGGCACTTGCGTTGTAACTGGTGATGAACCTGTCACAATACGGTTTTTCTTCTGACCGAAGTGACCTGGCATTTGACGTCCACCAGAGTTCGGATCGCCTGCTTTTGCAAAACCAGATAGCATAAGCTCTTTTGCTGTCATACCAAATGCTAGTACAACACCCATATCACGGTAGTATGGTAATGCATAGTCTTTTTCACGATCAAGTGCAAACGCTGCGCCTACTTGTGCAGCCTCTTGTCCTTGACAAGAAATTACGAATGGAATTTTTCCTGCACGGTTTAATAACCACATACGCTCGTCGATTTTACGTGCAAGCAACATTGTTCGATACATTTCTAATACTTGCTCATCACTTAAGCCAAGTTCTTCATGGCGCTTTTCTTTTACTTCTGCCATTTTCATAACCTCCTAAATCCACATTTTTATGCGTGTAACGCTTTTCCATCTACTGCTAATGCAGCTTCACCAATTGCTTCAGATAAAGATGGATGCGGATGAATTGTATGTGCAACTTCCCAAGGTGTTGCATCAAGGACTCTTGCAAGACCCGCTTCAGAAATCATATCCGTTACATGTGGGCCGATCATATGAACACCAAGAATATCATTTGTTTCTTCATCAACTACAAGTTTCACAAAGCCATCTGATTCTCCGTATACAAGCGCTTTTCCAATTGCACGGAATGAGAACTTACCTACTTTTAACTTATAGCCTTTTTCTTTTGCTTCCTGTTCCGTTAAACCAACAGAAGCTACCTCTGGACTACTGTATACACATTTCGATACCATTGAGTAATCAATTGGCATAACTTCTTTGCCCGCAATATGTTCTACAGCTACAATCCCTTCATGAGAAGCAACGTGAGCAAGTTGTAAGCCACCAATTACATCACCAATTGCGTAAATATGCGATTCTTTCGTTTGATAAAATTCATTTGTTTGAATGTATCCTTTTTCCACAATAATATCTGTATTTTCTAAACCGATATTTTGCGTATTGGCTTGTCTTCCGACAGATACAAGCATTTTTTCTGCTTTAAATTCTTTATTCTCACCGTTATGTTCAGCTTGAATTGTTACTCCATTATCTTTTACCAATGTTTCTGGTAATACTTTTGCACCAGTTACCACTTTAATACCTTTTTTCTTGAATAGACGTTGCATTTCTTTTGAAACGTCACTATCTTCTAGTGGTAATATATTTTTCGCATACTCTAATACTGTAACTTCTACACCGAAGTCAGCAAGCATAGATGCCCATTCAATTCCAATTACCCCGCCACCGACGATAATAATCGAACTCGGAAGCGTTTCCATTTTTAGGGCATGATCTGATGACATTACATACTCACCATCTAATTCTAATCCTGGTAATGAATTAGGACGAGATCCTGTTGCAATGAGAACATTTTTTGGAATCAACATTTCATTCTCTTCTCCACTTGCAAGTTCAATCGAAATTGTTCCTGGCATTGGAGAGAAGATAGATGGTCCAAGAATTCGGCCGATACCTTCAAACACATCAATTTTACCTTGCTTCATTAAATGTTGAACGCCTTTGTGAAGCTGCGTTACAATCTTTTCTTTACGCTCTTGCACTTTTGCAAAGTTTAATTCTACATTGCTCGTTACAACGCCAAACTCTTCACTCTTTTTCGCAGTTGCATATACTTCAGCACTACGTAGCAATGCTTTACTAGGAATACAACCTTTATGCAGGCAAGTACCACCAAGATTATCTTTTTCAACAAGTGCTGTTTTTAGCCCTAATTGTGATGCACGAATAGCGGCAACATATCCACCAGTACCGCCGCCAACGATGACTAAATCATATTCTTTTGCCATTATCTCAACCCCTAGCTACCGTTTCTTTTTCTCGTACAACATACTCTTTTGGATCTTCTTCTTCACGTAATACGCGAAGTGCTCCCTCTGCTAATGCTTGTAATTCATCTTCTCCAGGATGTACAATCACATCTGCAATCCAATGAACACGATCTTTAATCTCATCAACAAGAATTTTACTGTATGCAAGTCCTCCAGTTAAAACGATTGCATCGATTTTCCCATGAAGCACCGCGCTAGCTCCACCAATTTCTTTCGCTACTTGATACGCCATTGCTTTATAAATAAGAGTTGCCTCAGGGTCACCTTTTTCGACCATGTTTTCAACTTTAATTGCATCGTTTGTACCAATCAAGCTCACTAATCCGCCTTGCCCAACAATCTTTTTCATCATTTCATCACGGTAATAGTCACCAGAGAAACACATTTCTATTAACTGACCAACCGGCACTGTTCCAGCACGCTCTGGACTAAATGGACCTTCTCCATTTAAACCATTGTTTACGTCAATAACTTTCCCTTGCTTATGAGCGCCAACTGTAATTCCACCGCCCATATGTGCAATTAATAGGTTTAAATCTTCATATTTACGGCCAAGTTCTTCTGCAACTTTACGCGCCACTGCTTTTTGGTTTAACGCATGAAAAATACTTTTTCTCTCCATGCCAGAAATTCCGCTAATGCGAGCGATTGGCTCCATTTCATCAACAACAACTGGATCAACAATGAAAGCTGGAATATTTAACCCAGAAGCAATTTCATACGCCAAAATACCGCCAAGATTTGAAGCGTGATGGCCACTATATCCATTTTTCAAATCTTCTAACATATCTTCATTCACTGTATACGTACCGCCTTCAATCGGACGAAGTAATCCTCCGCGTCCACAAACAGCGTTTAATTTTGAAATATTAATACCGTGAGAATGTAGAACCTCTAAAATTGTTTCTTTTCGAAATTCATATTGATCAATAATTCGTTTATATTCCCCGATTTTATCTACATCGTGACGAATTGTTTCTTCTAAAACAGGTCTTTCATTATCAAAAACACCTATTTTTGTAGATGTACTACCAGGATTAATAACAAGGATTCGATTTAAAGACACTGTTGCTACCTCCACCTTTAAAAATTCAAAAGGCAGTGGAGACCTCAGAAGAGGTATCCACAGCTTTTGTAGAAGTTGTATATGATAAGATTAGCGACGGCTAATAATGTCATGTCCGTTGCGTAAGTACGTGCTGCGAGTATTTTTCAAGCTTGCAATACGCTCTTCAGCTAGACGATCTGCTGCAACATAAGTTGGTACACCATCACGTTTTGAAATCTCAATTACTTTTGCAATTGTGTCATAAATTGACTCTACTCGTTTTAATGCACGTTCTCTATTGTATCCATATAATTCATCTGCTACGTTAATTACGCCGCCTGCATTAATTACATAGTCTGGTGCGTATACAATTCCCATTTCATGAACGATATCACCATGACGATCTTCTTTTAATTGGTTATTTGCAGAACCAGCGATTACTTTCGCTTTAAATTGTGGAATTGTTTCGTCATTTACTGTTGCACCTAGTGCACATGGTGCATAGATGTCACATTCTACACCGTAAATTTCATTTGGTTCAACTGGTGTTGCACCAAATTCTTCTACTGCACGTTGTACCGCTTCTTTATTAATATCTGTAACGATTAGTTGTGCTCCTTCAGCATGTAAATGTTTGCATAAATGATATGCTACGTTACCAACACCTTGAACAGCAATTACTTTACCTTCTAGGCTATCTGTTCCAAATGCTTCTTTTGCTGCTGCTTTCATACCACGGTAAACACCATAAGCAGTTACTGGAGATGGGTTACCAGAAGAACCGAATGAAGGTGAAATACCTGTTACAAAGTCAGTTTCTTCATGGATAATATCCATATCATCAACAGTTGTACCAACATCTTCTGCAGTAATGTAACGTCCGTTTAATCCTTGAATGTAACGTCCTAGTGCACGGAACATCGCTTCACTTTTATCTTTACGTGGGTCGCCGATGATAACTGTTTTTGCACCACCTAAGTTTAAACCAGCTGCTGCATTTTTATATGTCATCCCTTTTGCAAGGCGCAATGCATCTTCAATCGCCGCTTCTTCAGAATCATATGTCCACATTCTTGTTCCACCAAGAGCTGGTCCAAGTGTTGTATCATGAATTGCAATGATTGCTTTTAATCCAGACTCTTTATCTTGACAAAATACTACTTGCTCATAATCATATTTTTCTAAGTATTCGAAGATTTCTAATGTCATTGTCATTTCCCCCTAATTGTTTTACCCTTTTGGTTTATTTAGAAGCAGTCGTAACTGCTAAAGCTAATGAATATACTTTTGTTTCTGCTGAATCAGCACGAGATGTTAACACAATTGGTGCTTTCGCGCCAGCAATCATCGCTCCTACCTTTGCATTTGCAAAATAAACAAGCGATTTATATAGCACGTTTCCAGCTTCAATCGTTGGGACGAGTAAAATGTCTGCCTTACCTGCTACATCACTTACAATGCCTTTATGCTCTGCTGCAATTTGTGATACAGCATTATCTAAAGCAAGTGGTCCATCAACGACACAATCTTTAATTTGCCCACGACGATTCATTTGTGTCAACATCGCCGCATCGATTGTTGCCTGCATCGCTGGATTAATCACTTCCACCGCTGCAATCGGAGCCACTTTTGGCAATTCAATTCCTATTGCCCGGGCAACTTCAACTGTATTTTGTATAATAGCAGCTTTTTGCTGTACATCAGGTGCAATATTCATCGCTGCATCTGTGACAAAAATAAAGCGATCATAATTCGGAACTTCAAACGCCGCAACATGTGATAACACACCACCTTTTCGAAGTCCCCACTCTTTATTTAACACTGCTTTTAAAATACTGGCTGTTGGGATATTCCCTTTCATAAGTACATCCGCTTCACCATTTCTTACAGCTTTAACAGAAAGTTCCGCAGCCTCGCCATCTGATGATGCTGCGATGACTTCAAGATCTTCTGAAGCTTGTAATCCATGCTCTTGTAGCATGCCCATAATTGTTTCTTGATTTCCATATAGACGAAATTGAGCTAACTGTAATTGAATCGCTTTCGCTACTGCTTCAATTACTTCAAGATCTTCAGCTACTGCTACAGCCACAGTTTTCTTCGGCTGTCCTGCCACTCGATCAATTAAGTGTTTTAACTTCATATTTTGCAATCAACCCTTTCCGTCGTCCCTCGTCTATTTTAATAAGCAAATACCGTGCCAACTTTTAAAAGTGGTCACACTAATTATGAAAACGCATACAAAATGCAGTAAAATCAATACTTTATAAATTTACATAATATTCTGTCTTGATTTGTCGTTTTTTGTATACCATGCAATAAATTGCACAGTACGCAATTTATTGCATGCTATTTTTTGCATGGTCATACTTTTCTAACTTGTAATATAAATTTCGAACCGAGATTCCTAATGCTTTCGCTGTCTTCGTTTTATTCCCATCAAATCTCTCTAAGTATTCATGTATGATGTTCCCTTCAAACTCCGCGACTAAATGTTCAAGGGACTTTTCCTCTAATTCCGGCAGCAAATCATTTCCTTTTGACTCCACTTGGTCTTCCTTATGCAAAGAAGGCAAATGCTGGACATCCATATACATCTCATTGTAGTTCATAAAAATAATTGCCCGACCCAGAATATTTTCAAGTTCTCTGACATTCCCCGGCCAATCATACGATTGCAAATATTCAATAGCCGATTCCGTTAACCCTTCTACATTCCGGCCATAATCTTGATTGATTTTTTGAATCAATCGTTCTGATATCACTGGAATATCTTCCTTTCGCTGGCGAAGAGAAGGAATTTGAATTGGAATTTTATTTAAGCGATAATATAAATCTTCCCGAAATTCACCTTCCAAAATCGCTTTTTCTAAATTCACATGTGTCGCTGCAATAACCCTAACATTGATAGGAATTGGTTTTGTTCCTCCAACTTTCACAATTTCTTTTTCCTGCAAAACGCGTAGTAATTTCGCTTGTGTACTTGCAGATAATTCTCCAATTTCATCTAAAAAAATACTTCCATTATTCGCTTCTTCAAAGAAACCTCGTTTACCGCCTCTTCTTGCCCCAGAAAAAGCTCCTTCTTCGTAACCAAATAATTCGCTTTCTAATAAAGTTTCTGAGATAGCAGCACAATTCACACGCACAAACTTATTATATTTCCGGTTACTTCCATTATGGATAGCATGTGCAAATAACTCTTTTCCAGTCCCTGATTCCCCTCGAAGCAATACTGTTGCTGGTGTATTGGCACCAAGCTTCGCTTGTTCTATTGCCGCCATCGTTTCATCAGACGATCCTACAATATCCTCAAAAGAATATTTTGCTTCTAGCGTCCGAATAATTTGTCTTGCCCGATTTAATTCATGAGTTAACTTTTGAATTTCCGACACATCACGAATAACACCAACGCTACCTTTCAATATGCCATCAACAATAACCGGTGCAACATTTACAATTACATCACGTTTTTTCTGACCGATTTTCATATGAATCCCTCGTACCGCTCTACGCGTCCGAAGTACTTTCATATGCATACTTTCACCCTCTACAATATCAGTCGTTGCAGGTTTTCCAATTATGTCATCCTCCGCAAGACCTGTTAGCTTCGTATAGGCGGGATTTATAACAAGACCTCTTCCCTTCTCATCTACAACAGAAATTGCTTCCTCAGATGAATGAATAATTGCTTCCAATAAGGTTTGAATTTCTTTTAAATCCGTAACCTCTTCTGCTAAATCTACAACTTCTGTAATATCTTTAAAAATGGCAAAAGCTCCTTGAACCTCTCCATCTTCTTTTAAAATAGGAATACGAGTTGTAATAATCTTTTTTTCATTCCCTAACGTCAACTCATGATTCACTTCTATTTGTTTCGTTCGTATAATACGAAGTAATTTACTAGTCGGAATTACTTCTAAAATATATTTCCCTACCGCATCTCCAGTTTTATAACCAATTATACGTTCTGCACTTTTATTAAACAGCTTTATATAACCCTCTGCATCGATGACGATCATTCCATCGTGAGTAGAATTTAAAATCAAATTTCCTCGCTGTGTTTGTTCTTTCAGTTTTTCAATTAAATCCTCTTTCTCATGCGCCAACTTCGTAACGATTTTCGCAATATCCCCTGGTATAAGAAGTGTATTTTCACGCTTTTTTGCTAAAAGAACTTTATGTAAATGATAATCCCCCGTCATATCAAACATTACGTCAATATCAACTTCCAAAAAAGGCTCTATATCCACTCCGATCGCAATATGTTGTTCCTTTGCAAATTGTAACCCTTTCGCCTTGGGATTTATATCTATCATCCCTATAATTTCAAATATATTTGAACTCTGTAGCAAACTAAGAATCGTACTTCCACCTTCGCCTGCTCCAATAATTAATACTTTTTGTTTCACACATTCCACTTCCCCTCGAAGTACCTCTGCAAAATTTTTCACACCTTTATCTTACTCGTTCAGCAATCACTTGACAAATCCCCTTCCCATATAACATCATTTAATATATACAAAATTATCTGAAAAGGAGCGTTACCTATGCAGCGTTACCTTGCTCTTCTATTAGCACTCATTCCTATTTCATTAGCAGTGCTAGGTATAAAATTAATGCGAGATACTGTATTCGGTATTCTTTTATCTCCAATTCCTGCACTATGGTTACAATTTTTAATGGGTATATTCTGCTTTGCAATTGGTTTTTATATCTTCGGTGGGTTCGTTTTATACCGCGATCGTAAACGAAACAAAGTACAAGCTCGTTTTCGAAGATAAGTAAACATAAAAAAAGTGAGACCTTTTCTAATAAAAGGTCTCATTTTTTTACTGGCAATAACACTCTAGCCGTTTCTGGATAATCTGTAATAATTGCAGAAATGTTCATATCAAAATATTTCCGCATAACTGTTTCATCATTTATTGTATAAGGACGAACCTCTACTCCACTATCCATTGTTAATTCAGCAATCGCATCTTGGAGATAGCGATGATTCGGATGAATAGCAGTAGCTCCCATTTTTTTCGCATACGCCCATGGACTATGTAAACCTTCTCGGTATAAAATAGCCGTTTGAATATCCGGAGCCATCATATGACATCTTTTCATACTGTAATGATTAAAAGATGAAAAAACGGTCCTCTCTTCCAAATTAAATTTTCGTATAAGTGTTATAACCTCTTCTTCTAAACCACGATACGGAATTTTATTATTTTTAAATTCAATATTCAGAAGTAATCGATTAGATTGCAGCCACTCTAATACTTCTTCTAATAAAGGAATCGGACAAAAACCAACCTTTTCCGAAAACTTGTGACTCGCATCCAATTTTCGTAAATCTTCATATAAGTAATTACGAACAGCTCCCTTTCCATTCGTTGTACGATCGACAGTTTCATCATGAATTACAACAACTTTTCCATCCTTCGTAAATTGCACATCTAATTCTATTCCATCTGCCTGAAACGATTCAGCAGCCTCAAACGAAATCATTGTATTTTCTGGATACGTGCCCGCCGCACCGCGGTGCGCAAATATATGAGTCATCCTCACTCCTCCAATCTATGCTATACTATACGAAAAAGGAGGTACTTCTATGAAACCATTACAAATTTCTCCAGAAACAGCAATCCGTCTATCAAAAACGCTCGGTGTTCCACTTGAGCAAATCATGCATATGCCACAACACATTTTAGTTCAAAAGTTAGTTGAATTAGAAAAACAAAATAAAGATGAAGAGTAATAGTCCTGTTTTTGCAGGGCTTTTTATTATTTCTCTTTACTATATTTTTATCTCATATATCATAATATCACAAGCGGTTTCTTACATAAATTTAAGAAACATATGTATAACAGAACTAGATCTAAATAAATTAAAATTCTTCACCCTTTATTCATCTTCATTATTCAACCTTCTACTGACACCTATTTATTTTTGTTAAACTTTATGGCGAGGAATCCACAAACTAAAACAAGAAGGAGTGATATCAGACAGCATCTCTCCTTCTTGTCTATTTCTTTATTCATAGTAAGTTATGCGATTATTATTTGCCTTCTTTATGGTTTATAGATGTTTTGTTATGTTCCGTTTTCACCCATGTATGTTGTTGTTTCCACTTGATTAACCCCATAATTTGGGCATATATAAACGTGTATGCATAATAGAAAATTGAGAAACTCATCTGAAGCAATTTATATTTCCGATTTGTATCTACCTTGACTGCATAATACATACAAACAACAAATTGATAAGTAAACAGTACCAAAGAAATAATACTCGCTCCCAAAATCAGCGCTACAAGTCGTTTCCCTATACCCGGAATATCCTGATATGATTTCGTCACAATCACATAGCCAATAGCAATTAAAATTCCCATTAAAGTTATTGTCATTTGAACTGCACGTGTCATACCAAATAAGTAAAATAACTGGTCAATAATTTTCATCTTACCTTTTTCAGTAAATAATTTTTTCATCATCGGTTTAAAGTTCGTAAACGCTACATACCAATGCCCCTGTGACCAACGTGTACGTTGTTTAATACTTACTTTAAAATCATCTGGCTTTTCATCATATACACGAACAAAGTGATTCCATAATACTCGCCCATTCTCTTTAACGATTTCCATTTCTAATTCTAAATCCTCCGTTAAAGAATCAAAACGAAAACCACCGTGTTTCATTAAGTACTCCATTTTAACAATAAATCCAGTTCCACCAATAGCATTCGGTAATCCTACACGATACTTCGCCAACTGAAAAAAGCGATTTGTTAAATAATAACTCATAGCGTATCCGAGAGATAAATTAGTCGCTGAATTCTTTGAATCTAAATAAATTTGAATCGCTTCTGGTTTTTTCTTTGCAATGTACTGAGAATTTAATTCTTGTAAAACATTAGAATCAACGTGATTATCGGCATCCAGAATCATTAAACAGTCATATTTTTGGGTTAACTCTTCAAACCCTAAATAACGTAATGCATATTGCAATCCTGCTGGTTTACCGACTCCCTCGCGTGTAAATAACTGCTCACTTGTATTTATATATCGCATTCCTTTTTCTTCACAAATAACACCTGTTCTGTCGGTACTATTATCATTTACAACATAAATGTCATATAAATCGTCACGATATTGAATTTTTTTCAAATTGTCAATAGTTGAGCCAATTACCTTCTCCTCATTATGCGCTGCTACTAAGATTAAAAACTTTGTCTTATCTTCGACTAATTCATAATCCCGTTTTGCTCTACTAAAGCCAAAAAAAGATAAAATCACATAGTATAGAGTATTAACGTTAACATATAAAGTAATTAAAAAAAATATACCCAATAACACCGTTACTACTTTGCTACCCACGAATTCCATTTTGATCCTCCTACAGTTCGTGTTTTGATTGAATATTCAGTTATTTATAAGCGTTATAACAACTTATATACAATATTCAACCCAATTTTTAATATGAACGAATAACTGTAACTATATAAAGGAAAGAAATTACTCAAATTCAAACAAAAAATACCACCATTCGTTTGATGTGAAAATTAATACAGGGCAGTGTTTATCGAATTATATTACATGTTATTTATTGGCATAAAAAGAAGTTTAGTGGTAACTTTACATTACCACTAAACACTAAAAACTCTATAATATCAATCTTTATGATGCCTTATGTTCAAGCCTCAACTTATCCGCAACCATTGCGATGAATTCAGAATTTGTAGGTTTTGCTTTTGACATTGATACAGTATAACCAAATAAGGACGAGATTGAATCAATATTCCCACGACTCCACGCTACTTCAATCGCATGACGGATTGCTCGTTCCACACGGCTCGCTGTCGTATTATATTTTTTCGCAATATCTGGGTATAAAACTTTTGTAATAGAACCAAGGAGCTCGATATCGTTATATACCATAGAAATTGCCTCTCGCAAATACATATATCCTTTAATATGAGCTGGTACACCAATTTCATGAATAATGCTTGTAATACTCGCATCTAGATTCTTCGGTTTTCCATCTACTGTTGTTGCAGATCGGAAAGATGGTAGTGGACGTTTAATTGCAGTATTCGCTTTACCGCTCACTTGACGAATATGACTCGTTAAATTTTCCATATCAAATGGCTTTAAGATGAAATAAGAAGCACCTAAATCAACTGCTTTTTTCGTTACATCTTCTTGTCCAAAAGCTGTTAACATGATGACATTTGGCTGCTTTAATCGTTCAATATGTCGCATTTTCTCTAATACCGCTAAACCATCTAAATGAGGCATAATAATATCTAAAACGAGTACATCTGGTTGTTTCTCTTTCAGTAAATTTAAACACTCTTGACCATTATAAGCGATTCCAATTACTTCCATATCGTCTTGAGCAGCAACATAACTTTCTAACATTGATACGAGTTCCTTATTATCATCCACAAGACACACTTTAATTTTCTCCACAGCTTTTCCTCCCTTACCGAATCGATTCTCCCGACATGTGTAAGCTTCTAGGCTACATGAATTGTTCGACAATTGTGTGAAATTTCCCTTTTAAAGTTTCTTAATTTCCGATAAAATCACAAAAAAATATGTTTATCGTTCATTTATTCTCTTTCTTTACACATTCCATCATAGGATTACAACGAAACGTTCACTCTTTTCTTTTATTTTACAACAAAAAACAGCTCTTGCGGAGCTTTTACAAAATTTCAACGAATTTCTCAAGAAAAAAGCAAGCTGATGTGAATCAGCTTGCTTTTTTCTCTTGCTCATAAATATTAATTCCTGCTTCATGTAACATCCATTCAATATGGACACCATATCCTGAAGTTGGATCATTAACAAATACATGTGTAACAGCACCAATCATTTTTCCATTTTGAACAATCGGACTACCACTCATCCCTTGAACAATACCACCCGTTTTGGCCAAGAGACGTTTATCTGTAACTTTTACAACCATTCCTTTTGTGGCTGGAAACTTTTGTGGTACCGTGCTTACGATCTCAATATCAAATGCCTCTACTTTATCTTGATCGATAACTGTTAATATTTTCGCTGGTCCTTCTTTCACTTGATGTGATAATGCAATCGGCATCGCTTCATCCATTATGCCATTTTTTATCCCTGTATTTAACTTACCAAAAATACCAAACGGACTATTTATTGTAATATTCCCAATCACTTCACGATCCGGTGAAAATCTTGCTAATTTCTCTCCCGGATTTCCGTGACTACCACGCTCGATGGAAGTAACTGTCGAACGTACAATTTGTCCATCCTCCACTTGAATTGGTTTTTTCGTATCGTTATCAGAAATAACATGACCAAGCGCTCCATATTTCATGGAATCCGTATGAACAAAAGTCATCGTTCCAATACCAGCAGCTGAATCACGAATATATAAACCAATTCGATAAGACGACTCACCATTATCTTTTTCTGGGGTTAGTTTTGTACGAATATACTTACCATCTCGCAATAAGACAAGGTTAAGTGGTTCACCTGTTTTTCCACTATCATGAATGAAAGGTGCCACATCACTCATTCTCTCAATGGTTTTTCCATTAATTTCAGTAATCATATCCCCAACTTGTACACCAGCTACTTCTCCAGGCGATACTTTTCCTTTTTCTGTTTGAATTAAATGATGCCCAACAACAAGTACACCTTTTGTATTCAATTTCACTCCAATTGATTGTCCACCTGGAATTACTTTAAAATCTTTTAATACTTTAACATTTACTTTTTTTACTGGAAAGCCAGCAAGTTGAAATACCATATCCGCTTCACCATTTTGGTGCGAATTTACTACAAGTCCAGAATTCTGTTCTTTATTTGAACTTACCGTAAAAACATTATGATTTGTGGATGAAGCCTGAAAAACCGGAAATGATGCTATTTCTGATTGTTGTCCTTCAAAAACAACGAGTTGCTTTGGGGATGAAATAAACGTACGAAGCGGTTTAAAACATCCGATAAAAATTAATGAAACAAGGAGACAAAGACCTATTATTTTTCGGAATTGCTCTAATTTCAATTCGTTCACTCTCCTCGCTCCTACCCCACATTCAGCCTAACGACTTCATCTTTTAATCTCTCCTTGCAACGCTCTGTTTATAACCGGAAGAATTAAGAAATCATCATTTGAACAAAAAAGCTATCCATTATTGGATAGCCTCTGCTGTCTGTTTAAAATGATGTGCTTGCGTAAGTAACTCTTTTGCATGTTCCGTCGTTAAATCGGTAATTTCCACGCCAGAAATCATTCGAGCAATCTCCGTTACCTTATCCTCTGTACTTAATACAGTAACTGATGTAATCGTCCGATCATTTGCAACTTGTTTGCGGATAAATAAATGCGAATCCGCCATCGACGCTACTTGAGGTAAGTGCGTAATACAAAGTACTTGTGAGTTTACAGATACACGATAAATTTTTTCCGCAATCGCTTGTGCCACTCGACCACTTACGCCTGTATCTACTTCATCAAAAATAACAGATGCAACACCTTGATGCTTAGAAAAAATGCTTTTCAAAGCTAAAATAATGCGGGATAATTCTCCGCCAGAAGCTACTTTTGAAAGTGGTTTTAAAGGTTCACCTGGATTTGTTGAAATATAAAATTCCACATAATCATAGCCATCTACCGTAAGTTTCACTGGCGTCCCATCTACAAGCGGATCATCCATAATTCCAGCTCTTTTCGCAATCCTCACTTCAAATTTTGTTTTTTCCATATACAGTTCTTTTAATTCTTGGTGGATTGCGTTCGTAAGATGATCTGCAAGCTGATGGCGCATATTACTCAACATCGTTGCTTCTTTCAAAATCACGCTTTCTAATTCTTTTAATTTCTTTTTCGTCGTTTCAATATGTACATCTTTATTTTCAATTGTAAAAATTTCCTGCTCTATTTTATCAGCATACGCTAAAATCTCTTCTACAGTATTTCCATACTTTCTCTTAAGCATACGAATTTCATTTAAACGCGTTTCAATTTCATCTAAACGATTCGGGTCATACTCCATCATATCTAACTTTTCCCGAAGCTGATAGGCAACCTCTTCTAATAAGTAGTAGCTATTCGCAATCGAATCATGATTCTCTTGATACGCCTCATCTAGGTGCGTAATACTCTCCATTTGTCCCATTGCATTTCGTACATGGTCAAGTCCGCTACCATCTTCACTTAATGCACGATATGCATCACCCAGCGCTTTATAAATTTTTTCGAAATTTGAGATTTTTAATCTCTCTTCCGTCAATTCATTTTCTTCATCAGCTTTCAAATCTGCTTTACGAATTTCTTCGTGCTGGAATTGAATTAAATCTAACCGATGGGCCATCTGTTGCTCATTCTCTGTTAAAGATTTCAGTTGTTTTTTTAACTGCTCATATTCACCGTATACATCTTGATATATTTCTAATTGATTCGTAATCCGATCTCCATCGAAATGATCAAGCATAAACAAATGGCGTTCCTCATTCATCAAATCTTGGGTTTCATGCTGTCCATGAATATCGACAAGCGTTTTGCCAATTTCTTTTAATATACTCAATGTAACAAGCTTACCATTTACACGGCATACACTTTTTCCATTCGCAGCAATGTCACGCTTTAAAATGATCATCCCATCTTCAATTTCAATATCCAGCTCTTTAGCCTTCGCAATACACGGATGTCTATCATCCTCTATATAAAATAATCCTTCAATTTCAGCTTTCTCTGTTCCGTATCTAACAAACTCTGCTGAACCACGGCCACCAACAAGTAAGCTAATTGCATCAATAATAATTGATTTCCCAGCACCTGTTTCACCACTCAAAACCGTTAAACCTTTTTGAAAAGAAATATTTAATGACTCAATAATAGCAAAGTTTCTAATCGATAATTCCGATAACAATGCCCCATTCACCTCGTTATAAACTAATCCCCTACTAAGTGCTTTCATTACAAACTTTTCACTCAAGTAGTTATTGTATGTATCGTTTACTCTTCTAGACCGCTCCATTGTACCAAACATTTGTTTTACGGGTCAATCCATCGATTTCCTCATTTCACTCTAAAAAATACTATATCTCACTTCACACTCATCCATTTCTCCTAACAAAAAAATATCTTGTTTACTTTTTGCTTTTAGCAAAAAAGTAAACAAGATCCTTTTTACAACATATTCAAGAACCGATCTGATACAAAACCTGTATCTTCAGGCGTACGGCAAATGATTAAGCAAGTATCATCACCACAAATAGTTCCAATAATCTCATCCCATTCTAAATGATCAATAAGTGCTCCAAGCGCGTGCGCGTTACCAGGTAGTGTTTTTAACACCAGCATATGTCCTGCTGTGTCTAACTTTACAAACGAATCAACTAGATTACGTTTTAATTTTTGCAGTGGATTAAATCGTTGATCTGCTGGTAAGCTATATTTATAGCGACCATCATGCAATGGCACTTTTACTAAGTGCAACTCTTTAATGTCACGCGATACAGTTGCTTGCGTTACATTAAAGCCTTCATTACGTAAAATATCAACTAGTTCATCTTGCGTTTCAATTTCTTTATTCGCGATAATTTCTCTGATTTTAATATGGCGCTGACCTTTATTCATACATTTGCACCTCACACTATCTCTTACCATAGTTTAAACATTGGTATACTTCACTTATTTATGTTAACTTATAATCGTTTACTTGTACATAATTGTTTTTACAATCATTATACAATTCCAGCAAAAAGAGGAACAACAACAGTTATTCCCCTTTCCCTTTTTGTTTTAAAATTTCATGAGCTTCTGCTACCACTTGTCTTGCAGAAACTAGAGAATGATTCGCACCACTCTCGCGCTCTCCATGCCATTTTAAATGAATTAAAAACTCAATATTTCCGTCCCCACCTGTAATTGGAGAGAATGTTAAGTTTTCAACATCATATCCTTCTTTTATTGCGAAATCAACGATCATTTCTACGACAGCTTCATGAACTTTACGATCACGAACAATGCCTTTATTCCCAACTTGCTCTCTTCCAGCTTCAAATTGTGGTTTAATTAAAGCCGCAACATCACCATTTGGAGTCAATATCGTTTTTAAGACCGGAAGAATTAATTTTAATGATATAAATGAAACATCAATGCTAGCAAACTGCGGCAAACCACGCTCTAAATCAGCCGGTGTTACATAACGAAAATTCGTTCGCTCCATAACAACAACGCGCTCATCTTGACGCAATTTCCAAGCAAGTTGATTGTAACCTACATCTAAAGCATAAGATAGCTTTGCACCATTTTGCAACGCACAATCTGTAAAGCCACCAGTTGATGAACCAATGTCTAACATAATTTTATCTTGTAAATCAAGATGAAAAGTCTCTAATGCCTTCTCTAACTTATAACCACCGCGGCTCACATATGGCATAACTTGTCCTTTTACCGTAATCGGTGTATCTTGTGGAATTTTTTCCCCTGGCTTATCGAGCCTCATTTCATTTGCATATACAAGTCCCGCCATAACAGCGCGTTTTGCCTTTTCACGCGTTTCTATAAGCCCTCGTTCTACTAATAGTACATCTACTCTTTCTTTTTTTACACTCATTTGTTACGCCCTTTTTTGTTTTGATGGAATCATTGTATGAATACGGTCCACAACAGCATCTGTCGTTAAACCAATTTCTTCTAATAGCTTTGTAACACTACCATGCTCAATGAAATGATCCGGAATACCCATTCGTTCAATTAAATTGCTATGATACCCATGGTCAGTAGCAAATTCAACTACACCTGTTCCAAATCCACCAATTAAGCAAGCTTCTTCAATGGTTAAAATTGGCATATTCTTACCTAAAAGTTCATGTAAATACGTTTCATCCATCGGCTTAATAAAGCGAGCGTTTACTACTTTCACTGAAATACCAGCCTTTTCAAGACGCTCCGCTGCTTCCATCGCCATCGAAATCGTTGTACCAAACGTTAAAATTGCCGCTTGCGTGCCTTCTTTTAACGTTTCCCATGTCCCAATTGGAATAGCCTGCAATTCGTCATCCATTGGAACGCCAAGCCCATTTCCACGTGGATAACGCAGAGCAATTGGACCATCTTCATATTGCATTGCCGTGTACACTAAATGCTGACCTTCATTTTCATCTTTCGGCATCATGAGCACCATATTCGGCAAGTGACGTAAAAACGCAATATCAAATACACCTTGATGCGTTTCACCATCCGCTCCAACTAGTCCTGCACGGTCAATTCCAATGAAGACATTTAAATTTTGACGACATATATCATGAACAACTTGATCATATGCCCGTTGCAGGAATGTTGAATAAATTGCTAAAAACGGCTTCATTCCTTGCGTTGCCATTCCAGCCGCCATTGTTGTCGCATGCTGCTCAGCAATCCCAACATCAATCATACGATTTGGAAATTCTTGATGAAATTTCTCAAGTTTAGATCCAACTGGCATCGCTGGTGTAATAGCTACAATCCGCTCGTCCGTCCTTGCAAGCTTACGAACTGTCTCACTCACAACGGCACTCCATGCTGGTGCAACTTCTTTCGGCTTCACAAAATCACCAGATTCGATTTTATATGGACCTGTTCCATGCCAAGTTCCAATTACATCGCTCTCTGCTGGTTTATAGCCTTTTCCCTTTTTCGTAATCACATGAACAAGTACCGGGCCTTTTGTTTTCTTTGCATATTGAAGCGTTTCAAATAGGTTTTCATAACTATGTCCATCCACAGGACCTAAATATGTAAACCCTAACTCTTCAAAAAAGACACCTGATACAAGCAAATATTTTAAGCTATCTTTTACTTTTTCTGCTGTTGCTGCAACTTTCCCGCCAACTGCTGGGATTTTCTTGAGTAAATATTCTAACTCGTCTTTCACCCATTGATATTTTCCAGCAGTACGCAGACGGCCTAGAACATTATGAAGAGCGCCAACATTCGGAGCAATCGACATTTCATTATCATTTAAGATAACAATCATATCTGTTTTTTCATGCCCAATATGGTTTAATGCTTCTAAAGCCATTCCACCAGTCAAAGCACCATCCCCAATAATTGGTATAACACACTCTTTCGTTTTCTTTAAATCACGCGCTAGAGCCATTCCCATTGCAGCGGATAATGAAGTCGAACTATGACCTGTTTCCCATACATCATGCTCACTTTCACAGCGCTTCGGGAAACCACATAGGCCTTTATATTGTCTTAATGTGCCAAACTCTTTTGCACGCCCTGTTAAAATTTTATGCACATAGGATTGATGTCCTACATCCCATAAAAATTTATCTTTTGGACTATCGAATAATTTATGCAGAGCAATTGTGAGTTCTACTACACCTAAGTTAGGAGCAATATGTCCACCCGTTTGAGAGAGCTCTTCAATTAAAAACTTCCGAATATCCTCACTCAATGCCTCTAGTTCACTGATAGACATATCTTTCAAAAAACTAGGGTTTTGAATTTGCGTTAGATCCACATGGATCACTCACTTTCGTTTCATAATCTGTCAACATGTCAAATACTGTGAAAAATATTTGCACAATACAAGAAATTCTTCAATATCTTTCCTATTACGCTCTATTCTATCGTGCTTGAACAGACAATCTGCCATCTTTCTCTACGTTCTTAGAAAGCGAAATATGCCTTTCAGCTAAGAAGCCGTCAGTTATCGTCTCTTCTCTATCCGATGAAAAAAAGAGCCGCTAACACAAAGTGATAACGGCAACGTAATCTAGATATATTTTTGCCAATAACGAGTAAAGAAAAACCTTTTTCTACATTTATACCACAAAATGATAAATGACTCAACAAATGAAAACGCTCTTACATTAGTTATTACGCTTTGCGATTAAATCACAAATAGATAATAAATGCTCATCTTGTAATTGTAAAGATGCAATCGCATCTTTCGCTTTGACAATTGTTTCTTCTAAGATACATTTTGCCTCATCTATAGTAAATAACGTCGTATATGTACTTTTTTCATTGAAAGCGTCACTACCAATAGGTTTTCCGATTTCTTCTTCTGTACCTTCTACATCTAAAATATCATCTCGAATTTGGAAAGCCAGACCAATATATTTTGCAAATGCAAGTAGTTTTTTCTCTTGTTCTGGTGTTGCTCCTGCAAGTATAGCTCCTGCAAGCACAGCATATTCTAATAATCGTCCTGTTTTGTGCTTATGAATATATTCTAATTCTCTAAGCGTAAGCTGCTTTCCTTCCGCTTCCATATCTGCTACTTGTCCAGCAACCATCCCTTCTGGCCCAGCTGCTTTTGCAAGTTCAAGAGCAAGTCTTAGCTTTGTTTCTGTAGAAACATCTTGATGATCGTACGCTGTCACTGCCTGAAAAGCATATGTCAACAAGCCATCTCCTGCTAAAACGGCCATCGCTTCACCAAACACTTTATGGTTTGTTGGTTTTCCTCGTCTTAAATCATCATCATCCATACATGGTAAATCATCGTGAATTAACGAATATGTGTGAATCATTTCAAGAGCACAAGCTGCTCCTATACCTAATTCTCTTTCTTTTTCAAACGCTTGCAACGTTGCAAATAAAAGTAACGGACGGAGACGTTTTCCGCCCGCTTCCAATGAATATATCATCGCTTCGCGAAGTACATTTGGACATTGTAATTGATTTGCATAGCGCACAAGCTGCTCCTCAACGAAAGCTTTACTCTCTTTCACAAAAGCATCAAAAGCTACATATGCCACTATGCTTCATCTCCTACAGCAGTAAATGGTTTAAGTTCTCCATCCTCTCCAAGGATAACTGCCATTTGTTCTTGAACATCTTTTAATTTCTCATCACATAGCTTAGATAACTCCATACCTTCTTTAAAATATGAAATTGCCTCTTCTAATGGAACATCACCTTGTTCAAGCTTAGAAACAAGTTGTTCAAGCTGAGAAATCGCTTCTTCAAAACTTAATTTATTTTCCATTGTTCAATTCACGCTCCTCTATGCCCGATACATTACAATCTAACACTCCATCTTGTAATTGTACGGAAACACCCTCACCAAGGCTAACATCTTTCACGCTTTTTAACACTTTCTTTTTCTCGCTATATACGAGCCCATATCCCCTCATCATTACTTTAAGTGGACTAAGTGCTTCTAGTTGCTGAGCCGCCCTCATAAAAGTAAACTCTTTCGTTTGCAGCAATGTTTGCATTTCACGTTGTAATTGCTTTTGCAACGTTTCTACCCTTGTCTTCGTTTGCAAAATTTTTTGAGATGGATGATGCTTCTCAACATAAAATGAGAGCTGTTTCAATTGATTTACCTTTTTCTCTATATAACGTTCTTTTGCTAAAATAAGCTGTTCAAGAGTGCGATCTAACTGCTCTTCTTTTTGCTCGTACACTTGCTTTGGATAACGAAATGCATACGATTTTTGAAGGGTTTGCAGTTGTTCTTGCTTTTTATGTAACATCTCTCGCATTGCTCTTTGCATACGAAGAGTTCTTTGTAACACTTTCTCTTGTAATTCAAGTATATTCGGTGCTGCAAGTTCTGCTGCCGCCGTTGGAGTTGGCGCACGTAAATCGGCTACAAAATCAGCAATTGTAAAGTCCGTTTCATGTCCAACAGCTGAAATGATTGGAATTTCACTTGAAAAAATCGCCCGTGCAACACTTTCTTCATTAAAGGCCCATAGTTCTTCAATAGAACCACCCCCACGACCAACAATCAATACATCTATCTCTTTCATCTCATTCGCTGTTTGAATCGCTTGTACAATTGAGGGAGCCGCAGACTCCCCTTGTACAAGTACCGGAAATACAATCACATCCCCAATTGGATAACGGCGTTTAATTGTCGTTATAATATCTCGAATCGCAGCTCCTGTTGGTGATGTAATGACACCAATTGTTTTGGCATAGGCAGGAATTGGTTGTTTATAAACTTGAGAAAACAGCCCTTCCTCCTCTAATCGAACCTTTAATTGCTCGTAAGCTAAGTGAAGATTCCCAATCCCATCAGGCTGCATATCCTGAATATAAATCTGATAGGAACCACTCGCTTCATAGACAGAAATTTTCCCTTTTACAAGTACCTTCATTCCATCTTCTGGTCTAAACTTTATATTACGATTATGCCCCGCAAACATAACCGCTGCTATCCTTGCATTTTCATCCTTTAATGTGAAATACATATGGCCACGGCTATGATATTTAAAGTTTGAAATTTCTCCTTTTAACCAAACAGACTGTAGATGCGGGTCATACTCTATTTTTGTTTTTATATAGCGTGTTAATGCTGTAACGGTTAAATATTGCTTTTCCATCTCTCTCTCCTCATAGCCGATTCAAATTATTTACAAACAACCCCTGCACGTTTTGCAGATTCAACTGTATTATGAAGGAGCATTGTAATTGTCATCGGGCCGACTCCTTTTGGTACTGGTGTAATATAGCCTGCGATATCCAGTACATTATCAAAATCAACATCACCGCATAGTTTTCCTGTTTCTAAGCGATTGACGCCAACATCAATTACAACTGCACCTTCTTTTATATAGTCAGCTGTTACCATTTTTGGTCTTCCAACAGCTACAATTAAAATGTCAGCTAACTTTGATAATTCTTTTATATTCTTCGTTTTGGAGTGACAGTATGTTACAGTTGCATTTTCATTTAAAAATAGCTGTCCCACTGGTTTCCCAACGATATTACTTCTTCCAATCACCACAACATGTTTTCCTGAAATATCAAGATTTGTTTCTTTTACTAATTCCACGATGCCATGCGGTGTACACGGAAGGAATGTATCTTGACCTGTCATCATACGGCCAACGCTGATTGGATGGAATCCATCTACATCCTTTTCAGGTGAAATTCTTTCAATGATAGCTTTCTCTTCAATATGTTTCGGTAAAGGTAATTGTACTAATATTCCATTAATACGGTCATCCTCATTTAAGCGATCGATTTCAGCTAACAAACGCTCTTCTGTAATTGTATCTGGAAACTCAATTAACTCTGAATAAATCCCAACTTGTTCACAGCCCTTTTCTTTTCCTTTTACATAAGAACGAGATGCTGGATCTTCTCCAACTAAAATAACTGCTAATCCTGGTACAATCCCTTGCTCTTTCAATTTCACAACTTCTTCTTTTAATTGTGCTCGTTTTTTCTCCGCAACTTCATTTCCTTTGATGATTACTGCTACCATTTTAAGATTCCCCCTTAAAGAAATTAAATTGTGTCTTTTATATTAGATAAAACGCCGTTTATAAAACGACGAGATTCCTCATCCCCAAATGTTTTTGCAATTTCAATTGCTTCATTAATTGTTACATTGTGTGGAATTTCTTCCATGTACTTCATTTCATACACAGCTAGACGTAAAATACTGCGGTCCACAATACTAATACGTTCTAATTTCCACTTTTTTAAATTTTGACGAATTGCTTCATCAATTGTTTCTTTATGTTCTACAAAACCAACAACAAGTGAATCTAAAAACTCATTTGTTTCTTCGCCTTCTTCTAGCGTATTTTCCACCGCTACTTTTGGCTCTAATTCTCCAGTAATGTCCATTTGATATAATGCTTGCATGGCTCTTTCTCTAGCCGTCCTACGTTTCATTGTAACTCTCCTTTATACTTCAAGTCTTTCCTTATGTTTTGTTATATTATTATAATTTATAAGCCGTCAATTTACTTACTCTTACAGTTTTCATTGATTTTTCAACCTTATAATACAATGATAATAACACAATTTATCGTTTCATACACGAGTTACAAGGCTGAAAAATAATAAAAAGATTAACTTCAAGTTCCATATCCTATCACAATGTACGTTTTTTGGAAAAACACATCACTTCTTTTTTATATTCTTTATTTTTAAAATAGTATAATAATTAGAAAGTTTTGTGCATGAAGAGATGAAACGAGAAAAAAGGTGCCCATTTGACAAGGCACCTTCCCATTTTTTACACTGGCTCGATTTCTGTTTTTTGCGTTTCGAATGTTACTCCAACGATGTGAACATTCACTTCTTTCGGCTCAAGACCCGTCATTGTAAAGAGTGCTTGGCGAATATTATCTTGAATTTTTTGTGCAACAACTGGGATCGCTACACCAAAATACATGACAACATAAACATCAACGATAATATCGTCGTTTACTAATTCAACCTTCACGCCTTTACCGTGATTTTTCTTCCCTAACTTCTCAACAACATCTGTAGCAAAGTTACCACGCATTGCTGCTACACCATCTACTTCAGCAGCAGCGATGCCTGCAATTACTTCAATTACTTCTGGTGCAATTTCTACTTTTCCAAGGGTTGTATCTTGACCCATATCTAACATATGTTCAGCCATGAAAAAAACCTCCTTTAAATGTATCACTGCGTCACAAGTTCATGCTCTTCCAAGAATTTCGTATTAAATTCCCCTTTTATAAAGTCAGGATGATCTAGCAATTGTAAATGGAACGGGATTGTCGTATGTACGCCTTCAATGACAAATTCACTAAGTGCTCGCTTCATTTTTGCAATTGCTTCTTCACGTGTTTTCCCATGAACAATTAATTTTGCAATCATTGAATCATAAAAAGGTGGTATTGAATATCCAGGATAAACAGCTGAATCGACGCGAATACCATATCCTCCTGGCGGTAAATACATTTCTACCTTACCTGGAGACGGCATAAAGTTTTTGGCAGGGTTTTCCGCATTAATTCGACATTCCATTGCCCAACCGTTAAATTTTACTTCTTCTTGCTGTAACGATAGTGTTTCTCCAGAAGCAACACGAATCTGTTCTTTAATTAAATCCACCCCTGTTACTAGCTCTGTAACTGGATGTTCTACTTGAATTCGTGTGTTCATTTCCATAAAGTAAAAACTTTTCGTTTTATATTCATAAATAAACTCAACCGTACCAGCACCTGTATAATCAACTGCTACCGCTGCTTTTACTGCCGCTTCACCCATTTCCTTGCGAACGTTGGCATCAAGTGCAGGCGAAGGACTTTCTTCTATCAATTTTTGCAAACGGCGCTGAATTGTACAATCACGCTCTCCTAAATGAATCGCATTGCCATGTGTATCTGCCATTATTTGAATCTCAACATGGCGGAAATCTTCAACGTACTTTTCTAAGTATACACCAGGGTTTCCAAAAGCGGTACTAGCTTCTTGCTGTGTAATTTGAATTCCTTTTACAAGCGCCTCTTCATCGCGAGCAACACGAATTCCTTTTCCGCCGCCACCCGCAGTTGCTTTAATAATGACCGGATATCCAATTTGATTTGCAAGTTCTATCGCTTCTTCTGTATTTTTTATAATTCCTTGTGAACCTGGTACAATCGGAACCCCTGCTTCTTTCATTGTATCACGAGCAACGTCTTTTGTACCCATTTTTGAAATTGCCTCAGGACTAGGACCAATAAAAATTAAATTACACTCACAGCATAGTTCTGCAAAATCTGCATTCTCCGCTAAAAATCCATAACCAGGATGAATTGCATCACAGCCTGTTAATTTTGCAACGCTTATAATATTTGTCAAATTTAAATAGCTTTCTTTCGACAGTGTCGGTCCAACGCAATACGCCTCATCTGCGATTTGCACATGAAGTGATTCTTTATCTGCTTCTGAATAAATAGCTACTGTTTCAATATTCATTTCTTTACAAGCACGAATAATTCGTACAGCAATTTCCCCACGATTGGCTATTAATACTTTTTTTATCATCACAAAGACTCCCTTATTACGCTTTTACAAGAAATAGCGGTTGTCCATACTCAACAAGTTGTCCGTTGTTAACAAGAATTTCAACAATTTCTCCAGTTACTTCTGCTTCAATTTCATTAAAGAGCTTCATCGCTTCAACAATACAAACAACTTTCCCTTCTGAAACACGATCACCAACGCTTACATATGCAGGCGTATCAGGCGAAGAAGAAGCGTAGAATGTTCCAACCATCGGTGATGTAATTTTATGTAAATTCTCATCTTGAACAATTTTCTTTTCTTCTTGCTTCGGTACTTCTACTTGCGCCGCTGCTACCGTCGTTTCAAGTTCTACTGCTGGCATTTGTAATGCTGCTTTTGCCGCTGGAGCTGCTTGCACAGAAACAACTTCATTACCACGTTTTTTCATTTTTATTGTGGTACCATCTTTTTTGTATTCAAATTCATCAATGTTAGAGCTATCAATTAACTTAATTAATTCACGAACTTCTTGAATTTTAAACATGTAAAATCCACTCCCATACACTTGTTTGTCTCGCTCTTACAGATACGAACATATAAAAAAGCTACGTTGTCTGTAAAGATACGATTCATCCTACTAGAAAAATTATTCCTATCACATTTTCTAATAGAAACTTTTACTACTCTCATCTTACGATAAATATTTTCAACATTCCAATTTATATTTCTTTACGATAAATCGAAATTCCTGTAAAAATATTATTTCGATAAAAAATTGTCACCTAGTAATAATACCAAGTTTCACTCGAAATTGGCAAGACCACTGCATAAAAAAACATATTTTTACCAAATATTATTTTTTTATTTACAAGCCGTTCATCCTACCTTCACATACGAATAGTATGTTCAAAGTATAGTAAATTATCTTGTAGTGAGGTGCAGAAATATGATATGGCTCATCTTGTTCGTACCAGCTGTATTGATCTGGCTCATCATTGTCTTTACTCATATAAAATATGGAAAAGGCAATCACCATTACCACGAACCTTTAATTTTTCACTCTCAGCGTATTTCTCCTTTCCCTATAGAAAACATTACAGCCACTCAAAAAGCTGAAACAGAAAAAAGCTATCGAAAACGATAGCCTTTTTTCTGTTTCCCCATTGTCCACGAATAGGAATCCGCCTAACTTATCACCATTCGCAATGCGTATTTAAAACTAGCGGATATATATTTTATTTTGCTGGATCGAACTTGACACCTACATCTTTGGAGCCTGCTTCAGCGCGAACAAGTTGGATAATTTTATTTGCTTCTTTTTGGGAATGTTTCGTAGCTTTTACTGTCACTTTAATATCCTCTCCATCCGCCCTTACAAGAGCATCTTTATAGCCACCTTGTGATTTAATTACTGTTTCAAGTAATCCTTCTTTTGTTTCCATTTTATCGATTGCGTTCAATTGATCTTTCGCTTTACTTATTTCTTCAGCAGAAGATTTTGTTGATTTCATAACTTCTTGTAATTTTTCTTTCTCTGCACTGCGTTGGTCTTCCATTTTTAAACGTAGTGCTGTAAAATTCTCATCACTTGATTGAACCGTTACATTACTTTCCTTTTTACCTGTTTCCTTTTTACTATCATCTTTTTTCTCTGTTTCTTTCGTTGTTTCTTTTGAAGTAGCTTCCTTATTTGATGTTTCCTTTGTCGTTTCTTTCGTCACTTCTTTTTCAACACCCTGCTTTTCTTGTCCAACCTTTTCACCTACTGTCGGTGTTGCAGTATTCATTTTTTCAGGTGTTGTAACATAGTATACGGATAGCACAACTACTAAACTTAGCATTGTTAATAACCAAACTGTTTGTTTTTTTAACACTTTAGTTCCTCCCTAACCCTTTTTTGGTAGTACCGCTACGCGGTGAGATGGTACATCAAGCATACGCGTCACCGCTTCTTTCACCATTGCTTTTATTTGTATATTATCCACTCCTTTTGCTACGACAAGGACACCTCGTACTTTCGGTTTCTCTGTTCGCAGTACAATCGGAGTTTCTTTGTCACCTTCACGTATAATCACTGTTTTTTCATCAGTTGATTCATCTTCAACTTCCCTTTTGCCTCCAGTTTTATCTGTTTCCCCTGTTGTTTGTGATCGTTTTACAATATTTTTTTCAAGTATTTTTTGTTCAGATGAATCTAAATTCACTTCAATAGATACATCTTTTACCCCTGTTATATCTTCTAATGAAGATTTCAATTCTTGTTCATATGCTTTTTCATATTTTTCTATAATTGACATATTATCGTTATTCTTTTGTCCAAAGGTTGGCACATCTTTTCCTGTATCTTGACTTGTCTTTTCTTTAAACACAGGCAATTCTTCTTTTTTCGGCCCAAAGAAATTACTAGAAAACATAAGTAACATTCCAAGTATGAGTAGGACAAGCAAAAATTTCGGTGTTACCTTTTTTCCCTTCTCCTTATCGTCTTTTTCGTTCCCTTTTAATAAGTTGCGAAAAAATGAGAATTTCGAATTTTTATGTTTATTGTCCATTTACTCTACCTGTCCCCCCTTCCATTTGAACTTGGATTTGTTTATCCTCTAGTTGCCACCTGCTTGAAAAGAACTCTTTCATTTCTACGTTTGTTTCTTCCGAAGTTTTTCGTGGTTCTTTCGTATCAATTTCAATTGGTTTTACTGTTTCAATTGCATCATTTTTCTTCGGTTCAGTTTCTTTTAATGTCACAATAACAGATTGAATATCCTTCGCTGTTTTTACTTCTTCCTTCGTTTCTGCTGCGATTACTTTTATTTCAGACACTGTCACGCCATACTTTTTCTCAAATTCTTTTCCAACTTCTTTTTTCATTTTGACAGCCATCTCTTCTAAACTATATGCACGTGTTAGGGCTTGTATTTCTTTTTTCTTTTCATCAATTGAATTTTTTATTGATCCGTCCGCTACGTATTTTTCTTGATTAAAATTCGCAATCACTTCATTTACATCTGTTTGTAACAACTTAAATAGCGGCGTTAAGATTAAAACAACTAACAGTAAGCTCACGACAAACTTGACATACTTTTGTAAATTTGAGTTAGGAAGGATAAGATGCAGCATCGTCGCTAAGAGTAAAAATACGATAATATTTCGAATCCACTCTGTAATAAATTGCATACCCGTCACCTCCTATCGCATCATAAGGGTAATATTTCCCGCGGCAATAATAATGGTAATGCTTAAAAAGAACATAAAAGATACGATAGCTAAGCAGGCAAATACATAAATGATACTTCGTCCTATAATATCTAAACATTTAATAATAGCTCCGCCGCCAACCGGCTGTAGTACTGCCGCTGCGAATTTATAAATAAACGCGATACAAAAAATTTGAATCGCCGGAAAAGCAACGATTAAACATAAGATAACAAGTCCGATAATCCCGACCGTATTCTTTAACAATCCAGAGGCGCTAATAACAGTATCCGCCGCTTCTGTAAACATCCGGCCTACCACAGGAATAAAATTCCCCGTTACAAACTTTGCTGTTTTAACAGCTATCCCATCAGCAACTGCTGTTGCTGTCCCTTGTACAGATAATACGCCTAGAAAAATTGTTAGAAAGATACCAATGATCCCAACGCTTACATTTTGCAGGAGCTTGGACAATTTCGTAACTTTATATTGATCACTCATTGTACTTACAATGCTTAAGATGGTCGCTAGTAATAAAAGTGGAAGTACAATATAATTCATGAGCAGCCCACTTGTATTCATTAAAAAAATGATAATCGGATGGAAGAATGATACGGATACAACACCGCCCCCTGTCGCTATGAGTGCTAGAAGAATAGGAAGTAGCGCTAATATAAAATCTACCATTGTTTGAATCGTTTCTCGTGCATACGTCATTACGACATAAAAACTATTTAAAGCAAAAATAATGAGCACCATGTATACAACTGCATCTGCAATTTTACTAACGCTACTCTTTGAAAAAGCTGATTGTAGAGACTGTAATAACGCGCTAAAAATTGTCAGCATAATGAGCGTTCCGAGTAACTTTCCATTTGCAACAAGCTCATGAAATAAATATTTTAATAATCCTACCATCCATTCTTTTATAGAAAATTCCTTTTCACCCTTTACAAATTCCATAAAACTTCCCTTTTGACTCTCTGGTAAATAGCCTCCATACTTTGTGACAAGCCCGTCCCAAAACTGCTTCACATCTTCAATCCCTAATTTATCCAATTGCTGATCCACCACGTTTTGTTCTACAGGAGAAGCTTGTACGACAATTGGTAAAGAAAAGAAAAGGAAGCAAGCAAACAGCAGCTTAGCTCCAAACCTTCGCAACATTCACTCCTCCTTATCCCGTAGGTAAAAAGCCGAGAATTGTTTCAATAACAACCGTTAAAATAGGAATAGCCATAACAAGAATTAAAATCTTTCCCGCTAGTTCAATTTTTGAAGCGATTGCGCCTTGACCAGCATCTTTTGTAATTTGTGCCCCAAACTCAGCAATGTAGGCAATTCCAATGATTTTCAGCAGCGTCTCCACATAGACATTGCTCACTTTCGCCTCACTTGCAACTCTCTCAATCATTCTCAAAATAGAATGAATTTGATCGATTAGTAGCAGAAACATTACACTCGCAACAAACACAATAAACAAAGAAGTAATACTAGATTTATGTTGATTTAGCACAGCTGCTAAAAATGTCGCAACGAGGCCCAATCCGACAATTTGCAAGATTTCGATTCGAACCGCCCCCTTTACTGGAAGAGAAAAACACTTTTAATCTTGTCAAACAAAGTATTAATCAAAAAAGCAACATGAAATAAAATAACGACAAAACCAACAAGGATCACCCAGTTTGCAATATCCTCCCGCTTTAACTCTTTTAAAACTGTATGAATAAAAGCTAAAACAATGCCGATTCCGGCGATTTGAAATATTAATCCAACATCGATGGACATCGCCTTTCTCCCCCCTATAGCAGTAAAATTACGATAAGTAGCCCTGCTAATACACCCAAACTCTTTATCATCTTTTCATATTGGAATTGCAGCGCTTTCGCTTCACCCTCTTCTCTTTCTAAATGCGTAATACATAAGCGAATATGCTTTTGCTGCGATTCACGGTCATGCTGCCCTAATGTTTCACCAAATTGTTGTAAAATCTCATATTCAGTTTGTTTAAATGCAGTGAGTTTCCAATTTTCTTGTAAACTGTCGAGCCAAGCTTCTCTAACTGTTTGTTCACCATTTTCTAACCGCTTTGAAAAACTTTGAAATATCCAGTTTAAAGGCTTCGGCATTTGTTTTACTAAGCGTTCGGCTGCTTCCGATAAAGGGGTATGCCCATACATAATTTCAGCCTCTAGGGATTGCAGCGCTGCTTTTAAAAGCCTAAGTTGACGTGGGCGTTCACTATACCTTTTCGCGTAAGAAAACCCCAAAAAAGTAGTCACTGCTACAATTAACACTGCACCAAATATTTTCACCATACACTTTGAGCCTTCCCTTGCCTTTGAACAGGCTTGCCATCTCCATCTTTCACTTGGACAACGGTTCCAGGTCCCTTTGCTTTTGATAGTTCAATAAAGCGATCAAACACCCCAAGTTCCATCACAGCCTTTAAAGATGGTCTTTTCATTACATCATCAAAAGAAAATCCGTGAGCACTTATAAAAAGCTGAACACCTGCATGAACTGCCTCCATAATAGCTTCACTATCTTCCATACGCCCAATTTCATCCACTATTAATATATCGGGACTCATAGAACGAATCATCATCATCATTCCTTCTGCTTTTGGACACGCATCTAGCACGTCAACACGGGGGCCAAACTCATATTGCGGAACCCCTTTTACACATCCAGCAATTTCTGAGCGTTCATCAACAATCCCCACTTTACAAGAAGGAATTTTATAAGCACGAACTCCTTGACTCATACAACGTGCCACATCCCTGAGAAGTGTTGTTTTCCCTGTTTGTGGTGGACCAATTACCATCGTATTTAACCAACGTGAGTCGTACAAATAAGATAGGAGCGGCTCAGCTATCCCAATTTTTTGACGCGCGATCCGAATATTAAATGACGACACATCCCGGATCATTTTTACTGCACTTTTCTCGGTAATTACTTTTCCAGCTAAGCCAATTCTATGACCACCACGCAAAGTAACATACCCGCGCTTTAACTCTTCTTCCATCGTATAAATTGAATATTGACTCAGCTTATTTAATAAATAGATTGCATCCTCTGCTGTAACGACATAGTCATAAAAGAACACTTCTCCGTGTGCAATACATTCAAGCGGCCTTCCAATCCGGACCCGAATTTCTTCTAACACGCTATATTGTTCACAGCCTTCAATGAACTGTTTCATATGCTTTGGTAAAACTTCTAATACTTCCTTCATAAGCTTCTCCCCACTATAATTGACTTACTATTTCAGCACCGCAATAAAAATACAGCCAATTCCAAGAGTTAGAAAAAAAAGTTTCAGAAAGGAAATTTCATTTGCAACGCTTGCAATACCGATTGTCATCGTTAGAATCAATACAGTCGGTCCAACAAATGCCAGCATACCGTTTATAAACAATGCTTTTTTTGCATCATTCACATAAAGCATTAGCAAAGCGGCGAATATTTCCGCGCTACCTGAAAACAATCGAAGCAACCCCATAACAAGCACAGATGTCTCCATTGCCGCTAGCCACTGTTTCATTTTCCCACCTTCTCTCCTTACCAATTACTTTTCAAGTAACTTCTTAGACTTACTGAGTAAGTCGTACTCCAAAAAGCATATATTTGTACAACCATATGCAGAGGTTGTCTATTTCAGAAGTAAAAACATAATTTTTCATATTACCCACCATTAAAGTCTGAATATTCCTATTATTTCATGTTATACTTAGTACGAAAGGGGGCTTTTTATGAAGCATTTCACTCCCCTTGTATACTTCATGTTATATCTCGTGAGAATTTTTTGAGTTGGATGACATTAAATAGCGAGGAGGTTTTGTAGTGAACGCAATTAAATTTATTATTACAATCACATTGGAAGTAATTGGCATTTACCTTTTTTCCAAACTGGCGAGTTGGTCATTTATTGAGACGTTTTTTCTAGGGAGTCTAGCTATATTCGGTATTATTTGGTTGCTTGCGTTAAATATCAATCTTAATGCCAATATGGATCACACTATATACAAAACAGGGAAAGTAAAACCATTCCAATTCATTTGGAGTCCTTACATAATGGGAACAATTAGTCTTATAGCTATCAGTCTTATTACAAGCATCATTTATTATCTACCGTATTTCACATAAAAAAGCACTCGTGATAATCACGAGTGCTTTTTCTCACTATGCACGAGAAACGTATTTACCTTCACCTGTGTTGATGATAAGCATTTCACCTTCGTTAATGAAGATTGGCACTTGTACAACAAGACCTGTTTCTAATGTAGCTGGTTTCGTTACGTTAGAAGCTGTATCACCTTTAATACCTGGTTCTGTTTCAACAACTTTTAACTCAACAGTATTTGGAAGTTCGACTCCAAGTACTTCACCTTGGTATGTCATAATAGCTACTTCCATGTTTTCTTTTAAGAATTTTAGTTCATACTCGATTTGAGCTTCGCTAAGTTCGATTTGCTCATAAGTTCCATTATCCATAAATACGTGAGCCTCACCACTCGCGTATAAGTATTGCATACGACGGTTTTCGATATGTGCTTTCTCTACTTTTTCACCAGCACGGAATGTTTTTTCTTGAATCGCACCTGTGCGAAGGTTACGTAGTTTAGAACGAACGAACGCAGCACCTTTACCTGGCTTTACGTGTTGGAAATCAATAACTTGCCAAAGGCTGTTGTCCACCGCAATTGTTAAACCTGTACGAAAATCGTTTACTGAAATCATGCAAAAAATCCTCCTGTGTATTACAAAATAATAAGTTCTTTTGGAGACTTCGTGATTACTTCATTACCGTCACTTGTTACAATAATATCGTCCTCAATACGTACACCGCCAACACCTGGAATATAAATACCTGGCTCTACTGTCACAGCCATACCAGGCTCAAGTACCGTTTCAGAGCGGAATGCTAAACCTGGTGCTTCATGAATCTCAAGACCCACTCCATGACCTGTAGAATGTCCAAAGTATTCACCGTATCCTTTTTCAGTTATGTAGTCACGTGTTAATGCATCAGCTTCACGACCAGTTAAACCAGCTTTAATGCCGTTTACACCACGAAGCTGTGCTTCTAAAACGACATTGTAAATTTCTTTTAATTTATCAGATGGCTCACCGACTGCAATCGTACGTGTAATATCAGAGCAATATCCTTTATAATAAGCACCGAAGTCTAGTGTTACGAAATCTCCCTTTTCTATCACTTTTTCAGATGCCACACCATGCGGCAATGCTGAACGAAGTCCTGAAGCAACGATAATATCAAACGAAGAAGATGTTGCTCCTTGTTTTCTCATGAAAAATTCAAGTTCATTTGACACTTCAATTTCAGATACGCCTGGGCGAATGAATGATAGAATATGTTCAAAGGCAGCATCTGCAATCTGTGCAGCTTCCTTTAATATCTTAATCTCTGAATCAGTCTTAATCAAGCGTAACTTTTCTACAAGCCCAGAAGTTGGAACAAATTCTGCTTCAACTGCTTCTTTATGTGCTGTATAAGAGCTATATGTAAGCGTATCTTGCTCAAAGCCAAGCTTTTGAATTCCCAAGTTTTTCACTTGTTTCGCAACTTCATCAAGAATTGGCCCTGTATGTTGTACAATATCATACCCAACAGCTTGCTTACCAGCTTGCTCTACATAGCGGAAATCTGTAATAAATAGGGCGCGGTCATTCGAAATAAGTACAACACCAGCTGTTCCTGTAAAGTTCGTCATATATCTACGGCTATATTCATTCGTTAATAAAATACCATCAATACCAGCTTCACCAAATGCACTTCTTAACTTCGTGATTTTTTCCATCAGCTTATGCTCCCCTCAGTTTCTCCAATAATGCAAATAACGCTAACTTATAACCATAAAAACCAAATCCAACAATTTGTCCCGCTGCGACCGCTGCCGTTACAGATTCATGACGAAACGATTCACGCTGATGAATGTTAGAAATATGTACTTCAATAACTGGAATCGAGATACTGGCAATTGCATCTCGAATCGCATAGCTATAATGCGTAAATGCCCCAGGATTTAGAATGATTCCTTCATATATGTCATCTGCCTCATGAATGATGTCAATAAGAGCACCTTCATGATTCGATTGAAAACATTCTAACTCCACTCCCAATTTCTCTGCTTCTTGCTTCATCTCTGTTTCAAGTGTCGCTAACGTTCCTTTCCCATATACATTCACCTCTCGAACACCGAGGCGATTTAGATTAGGACCGTTAACGAGGAGTAATTTCTTCATCTTGCAAAACTCCTTAATATAAAAATGTCTATAAAACATTTTAACACAGGAGTCACTTGTTTGAATAGTTTGTCTACTCTATCCCTTCTCCCCGATTCACATTATTCGCTTCAAACGAAACAGAGTATGTGATAAATACACCATATAAAATAAAAATACATATCGTTGTGACAATTGTTTCTTTCGGTAAATGAAGTGCATTTTTAATAACAGGTGCAATAGAACCAAGCCCAATAAATAAAAGACTCCACCAAAAAAGACCATACAATATTCCAGGCAGTATCCCTTCAAATCTTTTGAAAAGAGCCTTATAGAGAAATGCCACTAAAATAGAAAGAAGCCCCATACAAACAATACCTAATACATTTCCCCAAACTCCTTCTTTCCACGCTCCAAGCGCAAATGGTAAAAGTAAATAGTTTGGTCCAGCTTCTGTAAATGAAAAAACATGAAGAAAATACCATATACTCCCCCAAAAAACACCACCAAATAAACCAATCTGTACAAATTTCTTTGTTATTGATTGTTCTTGCTTCACATCAACACCTCCGCTTATTAGTATGTCCGAAACTATTTTGAAGCATGTTTAAATTATGCGAAATTTGTCTATAAAAAGAATAAGAAATGTATAGCTTCCGTAACAATTTTCCTTGTCAGCAGCTTGTGTTTGTCGATAAAATAAAGGAAACTCGGTGATTGTCAAATCTCACAATGACAGAACCAAGTGTGACAATTGCCTCTTTTCTACATAAGAGAGAAACAAATACAGGTTGGTGTTAACATGGCAGAGGAGACAAAACAAATATACGGAGGGCAAGCGGTCATAGAAGGAGTTATGTTTGGCGGTAGAGAATATACTGTTACAGCGGTTCGTCGTAAGGATAAATCAATCGAATTTTACCGATTACCACGCGTACGCAATAAGGTATTATCTGTGCTGAAGAAGATTCCATTTATACGTGGCATCGCAGCTATCATTGATGCAAGCGCTAATGGAGCAAAGCATTTAAACTTTGCTTCGGAACGATTTGACGTTCATCCTGAGGACGATGAACAGCTTGCAAACAAAAAAGAAGAACAATCAAAATTGACGATGATATTAGGAGTAGCCGCAGTCGGAGTCTTATCGTTCGTATTCGGCAAAGTTATTTTCACAGCAGTTCCCGCACTTTTAGCGGAATTGACAAGGCCGATTTTCCCATCTCACACTGGGCAAATCGTTGTTGAAAGCATCATCAAGCTCATCCTTTTACTGAGCTATATATATATTGTGTCATTAACTCCGCTCATTAAGCGTGTATTTCAATATCACGGTGCGGAACATAAAGTCATCAATGCTTACGAAAACAAACTTCCACTGACAGTAGAGAATGTACAAAAACAAACTCGTCTCCATTATCGCTGTGGTAGTAGTTTTATTATATTTACAGTCATTATCGGAATGTTTGTTTATTTTCTTGTTCCAACTGATCCCCTTTGGGTCAGAGTGGTAAATCGAATTTTATTAATTCCAGTTGTTCTAGGTATTTCTTTTGAAGTCTTGCAATTTACAAATCGATTACGAGATATTCCGGTCTTGCGCGTATTAGGATATCCAGGATTATGGCTTCAACTATTAACAACGAAAGAACCAGAAAATGATCAAGTTGAAGTTGCAATTGCATCTTTTGAAGAATTATTACGTTTAGAAGGAAAACAACAATAATTTTTCAAAATGGTACTCAACTCCTTCCCTTGTCGCTAATATACTAATTTAAATATATGTTATTTAGGAGGTGTTCCCTATGAACGGTCGTTCGTTTACGTTCGCTTTAGTCATGCTTATTATTGGGTTAGCAATATTTGGTCTCGTATCATCTGCAATTACAAATCCATACGGAATGATCAAAAACATTGCCATCATGTTACTTGTTGTTGGTGTCTTTTATTTATTATATAAAATGTTTACAAGCTCCAGCGGTTCCGCCAATTCGCAAAACTCGTATAAGCGTGCTGCGAAACAATCGAACCGAAAATACGGAAAACAAAACGTAGCACCCCTAAGCAATTCTTTATTAAAGCGAAATGCTTCTGATGACAAAGTTAAGAAAGGCAATTCATCCGTATTAAAAAGGAAGCGAAAACAATCTCATTTAACCGTGATTGAAGGTAAAAAAAATAAAAAGAAAGACCGCGCTTCCTTTTAGGAAATGCGGTCTTTTTTTCATTTATGCTCTCTCACATATTGAAGCACTTCTGCTAAACTCTTGTCTTGCATGCTTTCTAAGCGAAGATCGTGATTTTCAAACTGCAAAGTCTTTGTAACTTCATTTGGAACAACGACACATTTTAATCCCGCTGCAATCGCTGCTTTCAATCCATTTACTGAATCCTCAAATACAACAGCTTCTGAAGAATCAATTTCCAATTCTTCAATAGCTGCCAGATACAGCGCTGGATCTGGTTTTACTTTCTCAACATCTTCTTTTGTTTTAATCACTTCAAAATACTCTCGTAGTCCTAAATCTTCCAAAAACCCAACAACCCATTTTCTTGAAGAACTAGAAGCTAAACCAATTCTTACTCCAAGACTTTTTGCTTCTTCTAAGTATTCTTTCACACCTTCACGAGCTACTGGTATTTTCATTTTCTCTTGATGTACAGCCGAAACTTTTTCTTCTAGCAATGTTTTATTAAATTTCTCTTTCAATTGTTGTTCAATATATGTATAAAGCACTTCATCTGTTGTTCCAATACATTTAGCAAACTCTTCTAGAGGTAACTCACCACCATATTCGCGCATCACTTCCTGAAAAGATTGAAACCAAATTGTCTCTGTATCTACAATTAATCCATCAAAGTCAAAAATAATTGCTTTCATTCCTATCCCACCTTTTACAAAACGATTCTTCACATTTCTATACATTCAATTTAAAGAAAGTAATTTCCTTTTCTAAACAAAAAAGGAAACGCCTCTCGTTCCCTTTACTTTCCCCGCTCTTCATTTGCTTTTTGAACACCACGAAGTGTTTCAATTCGAAGTTCATCTTGCTCAAAATATTGTACTAAATCACCAATGCGGTCAATAGCTTCCCAACTTAAATGATGTTCAATTCCTTCTACATCATTATAAATCTTACTTTCATCCACACCGATGATACGCAAAAATTGTTCTAGTAACTCATGACGATATACAAGACGCTCCCCGATTTTTTTCCCTTTTGATGTTAATACAAGCCCTCTATATTTTTCATAAATGAGATACTCATCTTTATCTAACTTTTGTACCATTTTCGTTACAGAGGATGGATGTACACTAAGCGCTTCAGCAATATCAGATACGCGGGCATATCCCTTTTCATCAATCAACAAATAAATTTGTTCAATATAATCTTCCATACTAGGGGTAGGCATCGGTTTCCTCCATCCAATTTCATTTTGTGTTTTCCGCACTAAGCAATCAATAAAATGATACACCAGAAAGGATATCGTGACAAGGGTGGAAACAAGCCTAAAAATACGAAATAAAAAAGAATCTGCAAATTACTACAGATTCTTCTATGTGAAATATTGAATTTCAGCATCTGGAAAATACTCGTGAATATATCCTCGTATTGTTTCCTCTAACCTTACTGCATCATCTTTCTGATATACATACTTTCCAATGCCATACCGTCCCCATTTATATTTTCGTTTCTCCTCGTCCATTTCGAGTTTTGTATTGGGATAACGTTGTTGTATTACCTTTTTCGCTGGCTTAGTAAAGCGATGTTGAATTAATTCGAATGATAAGTTTGGCAAAGTTAAATCTTTTAACGCATCAAAAAGTCGTTTAAATAATTCACGATACCCGTCTTCCCAACCTTCATGCATATAAATTGGAGCAACAATAAAACCAAGTGGATAATTTGCCCTTGCTACTTTACGAGCCGCTTCAATTCGATCTTCAAATGATGAGGTACCCGGTTCAAAATTTTTTATGACATATCGAGAATTGATGCTAAAGCGAAAACGCGTTTTCCCATTATGCTTTGCATCTAATAAATGGTCAACATGAGAATATTTTGTGACGAAACGCAAACGACCATAGTCGCTCTCTCCAATAAATTCGATCGCTTTCTTTAAAGCGTGCGTTAAATGATCGATTCCGACGATATCCGACGTACATGCTGCTTCAAAACGCGTTATATCTGGCGCTCTTTCATCCATATATTGCTGCGCTCTCTCAAAAATTTCATCCAAATTTACATATACACGAACATATGGCTTATCGCCTAGTGTTGTTTGCAGATAACAATAATGACAATGTCCCATACAACCTGTTGCAAGCGGGATTGCATATTCAGCCGATGGTTTAGATGTATCAAACTTCAGCATTCGTCTTACACCAACAACAAGTGTCGTTTTCGCATTACGATATTTTTGCAAATCATTCTCTCCAGGTAAATTACGAATTTGATTATGTGATGTTGTTTCTCGAATTTCTAGACCCATCTTTGTAAACTTCTCATACAACTCTTTTCCAAGTGGATACTGGAGTGCCCCTGGTTCAAAATAAACAAGCTTTGGCATAAACGGCTTCATACAACTTCCCTCCCTATTCCTAGTATGAACAGACAATCGATAACAACGCTGTTTAAAGTTTTCCACTTCAGTAACTTGCACAACAAGTTACCTGAATTAAAGGTGGTGAAATCATGCATAGTCAAATGTTAAAAGGTGTGCTCGAAGGATGCATCTTATATATCATTTCCCAAGAAGAAGTGTACGGATATGAGCTAAGCACGAAATTGAACCAACATGGTTTTACATTCGTAAGCGAAGGTAGCATCTATCCCCTTTTGCTACGAATGCAAAAAGAAAAACTCATTGCTGGCACATTAAAAGCTTCTAGCCTTGGGTCAAAGCGAAAATATTATCATGTAACCGATAAAGGATTCGATCAGCTAGAAGAGTTTAAGAAGAGCTGGGGAATGGTTTCAACGACAGTAAATAATTTATTGCAAGGAGAGTGAAATCGATGAAAGCGAAAGGTTTAATTGAGCTAAATAATAAAAAACGTAAATTATTGACTAAAGAAAATGAAGTTGCTTATGGGGATATGCTCGTATACATCCGATTAGCTAATATCCCAGAACAGCAAGTAGAAGAACTACTATTAGAGATTTTAGATCACTTGCTTGATGCGCAAGAAGAACAGAAAACTGCTTATACTATTTTTGGAAATGACTTACAAGCTTACTGTGATGAAATTATCGCTGCTCTTCCAAAACAAAATAGGTGGCAGTGTATAGCAACACCAACATTTATGAGTAGTTACTTACTCGCTATATTTTTCGCTATAAATTCTCTCGTTGCTTTTATTTTACCCTTTTTCTCTAACAACGAACGGTTTCAATCTGTACATGTAAACCTTATCTTTATATTTATAATCATTATTACAATACACCTTCTTATTGATTTTGTATTTGATTTTATTAAAGGTGATTTATTCAATAACCAAATGAGTAATTGGAATCGTATAAAGAGATTCATTTTTCAACAAAGTCCATGGTTTATACTCATTGGTATTTCTTTATTCTTTATAGATCATCCGTTTTTAAATTATCAGCTTTCTCCTTGGATTGGGGCATTCCTTGCCATCATTTTGTATCTTTTTTATAAGTTTTTTTATAGACGTATAAATTTTTAACAGCCTCCAAAAAGGCTGTTTTTCTTCTGTCTAATTTTACAAATTGAAAAATTTCATAAAGAAAAAAAGAAAAATGCAAAATAATTAAAGTTAATTGTTGACGTGATGCTTTTATTATCGGTATCATATTTCTTCGTGAGCAATTATTTTTCGTTATACGATTTTTTTATTATTACTGAATTTTTGAGAGGGGAAATTTGATGTCACTTAAGAAGAAAACGCAAGTACGCACCGGCAAAATGGTACGTGAACTAATGTTAGCAGACGAAGATGTAAATGCTTCGCTAATTATGGTATATAGTGAAAACGGTGTAAATGCAGAAATTAAAATCGAGGGCTTAACGCCGAAATGTAACGAAGAATTATTTTTGAGCGGAAACGTAGATTGGAACAAAAGTGTGATTTATAAAATTGTCGATTTTACAGGTAACGCTGAAGTTGGTAAAGTTACATTAACAGCAATGAACAAAAACAATGTTTCCCTAGAAATCGAACGCGTCATGTGGAGTAAAGAAAACAAAGAGGCAGCTGAACAAGAAGTAACACCTGTAGAAACTGCGCCAAAGAAAGAAGTAGTTGTAGAAGCACCAAAAGTAGTTACAACTGCGCCTAAACCTGTTACACGTGTTGAAGAATCTGTTGTAACACCTAAACCTACTCCAACACCTGCATCGAAGCCAGTGCGTTCAGAAACAGTTGTAGTGGCACCTACTCCAGCACCTGTAAAAGGGGCAGTACCTACTCCAGTTGCAAAGAAAGAAACGACTGTAGCTATGCCTACAAAACCGAAACAAACAGCTGTGGCGGAAACAAATTCAAAACTACAAGAGAATTATGTGAAGCTTGTGAAAAAGACAATCGAAGTTTGTCAAGATTACGAGCTTGGCATCGACATAGATGATTCTATTGAAAATTTAAAAGAAGAATTACAAAGCCAAGGAATTAGTGTTACTTTTGATAAAGAGATTATGGATGTTGTAAATCGTCTTCGTTCTTTACAAGAAAAAGGGATTAAAGTAGAAAAGGTACTAAATTTACTATAAAAAACAAGGAGATGGCAAATGCCGTCTCCTTATTTTTTATAATTCCATTCATTACTTTCGTACTTTTCTTTTGCTAATGTTTGTACTTCCTGAAGCTGTTCTTCCGTTAGTTCATACGGAACTAGCTCTACATCTAAACCTTTTTCAAATCCAATTTGGAACGCTTCAATCAACTGTTCAATTGTAAACGTACGATCTGTTAATTCATTGATTGCGACTGCTTTTGAAGAAAACATACTCTTCATACGCTCTTTCACTCGATCATTTGGGAATAGGAATAAATCATATAGCTCATCTAAGTCAATTTCTAACGGAATTGACCCGTGTTGCAGAATAACACCTTTTTGACGCGTTTGAGCGCTCCCAGCAATTTTTCTACCTTCCACAACAATTTCATACCAAGATGGTGCATCAAAGCATACACCTGAACGTGGATTTTTTAAATTCTCACGATCCGCTTCTGTTTTTGGAACTGCATAGTACGCTTCTAATCCTAGCGCCTTAAAACCTTCAAGTAACCCCTGCGAAATTACACGATACGCTTCTGTAACTGTTTTTGGCATATTAGGATGATCTTCAGAGACAATGACACTGTAGGTTAATTCCTTATCGTGCAATACGCCCCTACCACCTGTCTGACGGCGAACAAATCCATATTCCTTCTCTTTCACTACATCCATATTAATATCTTTTTCCACGCGCTGAAAATACCCTACTGTTAATGTTGGCACTTCCCATTCATAAAAACGAATTGTTGGTGGCATTTTCTTTTGACTTTGCCAATTTAACAAACATTCATCTAACGCCATATTAAATGCCGGTGAACATTGACCAGAGTTAATATAACACCATTTTTCTTTTCCCATCCTGCACCTCATATAACCAATTATTTTTCACAATCTCTAGTCTAACAAATTCGACAAAATTTGTGAAAGAATACGAAATTTCTTCTTCTCACCGAACGAACCTGTTGCATAAATACATATGGGCATTATAATATTGAAAGTAGGATAAGAAAAAAGGGAGCGATAGAATCGTGTCAACAAACTTAATTATTATACTAGCCGTATTTCTAGCATTCATCGGCTACTCTGTATGGATGTTTTTCTATCAGAAGAGATTAATTAAAACACTTTCAGAAGAAGAATTTCGCGCTGGCTACCGTAAAGCACAGCTTATCGATATTCGTGAAGCAGATGAATTTAACGCTGGTCATATTTTAGGTGCTCGTAACATTCCGTTATCACAAATTCGTATGCGTTACAAAGAGCTACGTAAAGACCAACCTGTCTATTTATACTGCCAAAGCGGATTCCGTACAGGACGTGCCGCTCAATATCTAAAAAAACAAGGTTGCAAAGATTTCTACCAATTACAAGGTGGATTTAAATCTTGGACAGGCAAAATTAAAAAGAAATAATATTTTAAAGAACTAGCATAACTCATCAGCTAGTTCTTTTCTTCCATGTTGTTCGCAATATACAATAAGTTTTGCTTCACTTCTTCCTCATTTCCTAATTCTACATTGCGGTATAGCAATTGATACTCTAATCCTTTCTCTCTCCAAATGAGTGTCGCAAATTCTTCCCCCTGTTCACCCTCATCCCTATTTTTAAAATAGGTAGCTGAACCATTATCTAATCTCATTTTTTCATGAAATCGATTTTGTTCTACAATATAAGGAAAACTGTAAGAAAAATTAGCAACTGTTAATTCTACATAATCTTTTCTTCCTTTTTCTTGTGGTTTATATTTTATCGTCAAGACAGCGTTCTTCTTCCCAATTGTTCTTACTTCTCCTTTTACATCATTCATAACATCGTACGGCAAATACGTCGGAACTTTATATGCTGCCGAAAAATATTTTTTTGTATCTTTTAACGAAATGGGACCAGATACAAGATCTACAGCTCCATCCGCATTTCCCACAAATTGTTTTTCTTCTTTCGCCGTTTGTTGGAATGAACATGAGCTCAGCAACATACTAGAAAACACGAAACAAATGATTCTTTTTTTCAATTTGTTTCCGCCCTTTCATACCGCTCCTTTTGCAAACAAAGCGTTAATATGTTTTTCATATTCGCTTCTACTATCCACTCTCCCTTTGAAAACTTTCCTTGTTATTTTCACACATTTTGACATGCGGTATCTTTTTAGACAAAAAAAGACTTTTCGTTATCCTTACGCCCAAAAAGGTCACGCGAATAACGGAAAGTCTTATTTATAAAATAGATTGTGAAAAGCTTTTCAGGTCAAGTCTTTTTCACTATTTTTCCATTCCTATCTATTTGCCTTTATAATAAAGTCTAGAGGTGATACATATGGTCAATATAAAACAAATCGCGAAAACCGCTGGCGTATCCATAACGACGGTTTCACGTGTATTAAATAATCATCCTTATGTGAGTCAAGAAAAACGCGAACGTGTTTTAGCCGCCGTTGAACAATTAAATTATGCGAAAAATATAAATGCAGTTCACTTAATAAGAGGAAAGACATTTACAGTTGGTGTCATGCTTCCTTTTATCAATTTACCCTACTTTAGTACCCTTATTGAAGGGATTGGAAATGAAGCATTAGCTGCTGGTTATCATATTAATCTGTGCCAAACGAATTACGATATCAAAGAAGAACTTCGCGTCCTAGAGATGATGAAAATGAAACAATTTGATGGCATGATTATTTGCTCACGAGCAAGCTCGTGGGAGAAGATTGAACCTTTTGCAAAGTTTGCCCCTGTCATCTCATGTGAAAAGATGACGCCCCCCCTTATTTCATCCGTATATGTTGATCATTATGAAGGATTTCGCATCGGTACAGAATATTTATTACAAAAGGGACATGATTATATCGGTGTTTGCCTAGCTCGCGAACACAGCGCCAATACAATACAACGGAAACAAGCATTTTTTAATACGCTCCTTTCATCTGGAAAAACGGTTCATCAAAACTGGATGTTTTATCAATGCTATACGATGAAAGACGGTTCCAAAGTCATGCAAAACATATTAAAAATGAAAAAACGTCCCACTGCTATCTTTGCTGCAAACGATCAAGTTGCAGCTGGTTTATTAACAGAAGCAAAAAAACAAGGTCTGCACGTTCCAGGTGATATAGCAATTCTAGGGTTCGATAACCATGAAATTTCCGAAGCTTTAGAGATTACAACAATTGAACATCCTGGAAAAGTCATGGGGTCTCATGCTTTTTCCATGTTTTATAAACAAATACAAAACGAGCAAATCCAAAATAATTCAAAAGAACTCTCTTTCCGATTAATTGAGCGTCAAACCGTATAAAGAGTATCTAATTAGGTACTCTTTTTTAGATGTTCTTCCTATTGACTTTATTTTTTCTTTCTTTTATACTCAAACTAACGAACGGTAGGTAGGGGATGAAAATGACAGCAAACCGCATTAAAGCTGTAGCACTCTCTCATTTCGCACGCTACGGCTATGAAGGGACTTCATTAGCAAATATTGCTCAAGAAGTCGGGATTAAAAAGCCATCGATTTACGCACACTTTAAGGGAAAAGAAGAATTATATTTCATCTGCTTAGAAGCAGCCCTGCAAAAAGATTTACAATGCTTTACTGATGATATAGAAGCACTTTCGGAATCATCTACTGAGGTATTGCTCGTAAATCTGTTAAACGGTTATGCAAAACGATTTGGTGAGAGTGAAGAATCAATGTTTTGGTTACGCACTTCTTATTTTCCACCCGATGCATTTCGCGAGCAAATTATTGAAAAAGCAAATGCTCACATTGAGAATATTAGGGAACTTTTATTTCCTGTATTTAAACGAGCAAATGAACAAGGTGAACTGCATAACATTGAAATTAAAGACGCTCTAGAGGCTTACTTATGCTTACTTGATGGTCTTATGGTTGAACTATTATTCGCAGGTTTAAATCGCTTTGAGACCCGCTTAAATGCCTCTTGGAAAGTGTTTTGGCGCGGCCTTTCAAAATGACGGATTGCTTTCTTTGCAATGCGTCGTTTTTCAGCCCTTTACCTAACGACTGGTAGGAAGGAGAAATAATATATGGCATGGATTTATGTAATTTTAGCTGGTATTATTGAAATTTTTTGGGTGATTGGACTAAAGCACGCAGAGGCACCACTTGAATGGATTGGTGTCGCTCTATTAATTACAATTAGTTTTGTCCTATTATTTAAAGCCTATAAAGATTTACCTGTAGGAACTGTATATGCTGTGTTTACAGGTATCGGAGCTGGTGGAATCGTTCTTACAGAGATTTTTATTTTTGGAGAACCTTTTTCAATTGTAAAAGTTTTATTAATCGGTTTAATCTTCTTCGGAGTAATTGGTTTAAAACGAGTAACAGGTGAACAAGAAGAGAAGGAGGCCGCATAAAATGGCATGGGTATTTTTAATTATTGCTGGTATTTGTGAAATCGTTGGTGTACTGTTTATGAAAGTAGCCACCGAAAAGAAAGGCTGGACACCTAAGCTTATTTTAATTGCCAACTTTGGCGTAAGCTTCTTCTTCTTATCACTTGCAATGGATTCATTACCGATGGGAACAGCTTACGCAATTTGGACAGGAATTGGAACGGCTGGAAGTGCACTTTTAGGCATTTTGATCTTCCGCGAATCAGCTGATTGGCGTCGTCTTGCCTTCTTAAGCTGCATTTTATGCGGTGCAGTTGGCTTAAAATTAATGAGCTAACGTGAGGTGAATGTCATGTGGAAAGAAAAGGGGAAACAGCTTCTAACAGGAACTCTGATTGGAATCGTTATTCTACTGCAAATGAGCTTTCATATGATAGAATGGCTATTCCATAAAGTTATTTCTGTTCTTACATTCCTTCCCAACATGGCACCTGAAGTCGCATCCATCGTTTGGTCGATTATTGCATCCATTACAATCATTATCGTTTGGAGTATCGCCAAACTTTGGAACAAACTATTTAAAAAGGACAGTCCTTCTGAAAAGAAGTAACTGTCCTTTTTATTTACCCTTCTTTGTTTCTTGGTGCCCGAAAAAAATTAGATACACTCAAACATAATACTCCAAAAATAAAGACCCTAACTCCAGCAAGTTTATTTGTATGTCCAAAAAAATTAAGATCACTATAAAATCCCATTAACATAAGACCTAAAGAAAAGAAAATTAATCCAACTCCATACAGCATTTTTCTTATAGATTCCCGCTTTCTCATCATTTCATCACTCTCCCACTTTTTTGAAATCTATTCATATTTCTAAACTTGCGGGACATACTATCCCCAAGGAGCTGGTTATATGCAAAATTCCATACATAAACATATCCTATTGTTATTCTTCTTATTTCTTTTCTTTGTAATATGTTTCAGCCTAATCTTACATGCACCAAAAGAGATGCCAAGTACCGTTTTAGTTTATAAGTTACTCCTTTGTTATTTTGCCTAGTGAAAAAGGTGTCTTATGATGAGACACCTTTTTCACTGTACGTTTTTCCTTTTTTCTAATGATACTCCCTGTTATTACGAAAATTGTTCCGAACAATAGACACGTAGGTACTGAAATAGATGAAGGAATGACATGTATTGTTGTTCCTATTCCAATTCCGATGATCAGGAGAAGTCCAGCAATGCTAAATAGAATACCTATGATTTTTATTATCTTCTCTCCCTTTTTATAGGTCTCTTTGTTCATATAATTTTGTACAAACTATCATCGATAACAGCATCATACAAGTTGCACCTATGAATAAAAACCCACTATGTAAATTCAATCGCTCTATATTTACTTTAAAGAAAACTTCTAAAATAAATATAGGTGCAATTAATATAAAACAAGCAATCATAAACGTTTTCTGATAACCGAACAAAAAGTATATTGGTAAAATTAAACTAAAAACAATAAAACTGAGGCTCATACTAGCTACAACTGTCGTTTCTATAAAATCCACTGTCCCATTCCGTAGCTGAATACCTACTGTAAAGTAAGCAATGATAACACTGATCATTAAAATAATCGATGCAAACATATACTTTGCCAATATTATTTGTTTTCTAGATATCGGTAAACTATTAAACATTTTTTCGATTTGATTTTTTTCATCACTATAAAAAGTTCTCATCATCAATATAACAGGAATAATAACTGTCGTAAGTGTGAATGTACTATGGTTATTGTGCGTTGCCATGTAGAATAAAAAAGGATACATGATATACCAAATGAGCATGTTCCTTTGCACAATAAAATCTTTCATAATAAGTTGCTTCATATGAATCCTCTTTCCTGTTTTTATAAGTCGCGTTCTTCATAAAGCTTAATTGTGAACACCATCGAAAGAATATATATACTCACTAATATAACTCCACCTGTTATAAGGATAGCAATGTGCGATACATTCAAAATCGAATGACCAAAAGGCTCTCTTGAACCATCAACTATCCAAAAACTAATCCCAACTGAGAACGCTGCTGCTAATGCAGACATTACACTTGCTATCCCTTTCCCCTTCTTCTTTCTCCCATACTCAATAGGGATGCAAATAGCAAAATATAAAACAGCTAATACCATACTTCTAATCACTATATACCATGGAACATCAATATATAAATTTGGATGATATATACTACTGTCACCAATTGACGAGATTCCTCTACCTATTAAAACAACAGCTGTTGTAGTCATTATTCCTATTACAATAAATATTGCACAGGAAATATATTTAGCTACAATAATATCCTTTCTTTCTAACGGTAAACTGTTTAAAATCTGTTCACTTTTATTTTTTTGGTCAAAAAATTTTATTGTTTCAAATGAAAACATTGGAATAAATAAGCAACTCATCATAAACGCAATTTGACCATCGTCAATATCTAAAAGAAAGAGTACAATTGGTATCACAAAATAACCAATACACATTTTATAAAAAAAGAATAGGTCCTTATATACGAGTTGACGCATAAGCACCCCTCCCTTTCGCCATGTACACAACAATATCATCTAAAGTCGGTTTCTCTAGTACAACTTCACTCCCAAACCAATCTTCAATCGCTTGCTTATCCTTCGCTAAACCCTCAAAACCAAATTTATTTTTACGTATTCCAACAAAAAGTTCTTTTCCTTCTGGATCTAATAAGTCATTGCTTCCTTTAACAATCACATGTTTTTCTAATATTTCGTCTTTTTCTCCCGTAAAGATAATTTCACCTTCGTGAATAAATGTAATATAATCAGCAATTCGCTCTAAATCAGTTGTAATATGCGTTGAGAATAGTACGGATGCTTCTTCTTCCATTACAATCTCTTGCAAAATATCAAGCAGTTCACTGCGGACAACTGGATCTAAACCTGATGTTGGTTCATCCATAATGATAAGCTTTGCATGATGCAATAACGCCATCGCAATTGCAAATTTCATTTTCATCCCCTTTGATAACTGCTTAATCTTCTTGTCGTTTGGAACTTGTAATTGCTCCATATATGATTGATATTTTTCTTCATCCCATTTTTTATATAGTGGTGCGATAATTCGCTTCATTTGTTCACACGTTAACTCTTCATAGTAGTGATTTTCATCATACACAAATCCGATATTTTGCTTAATTTCCTTCTCTGCTTTTTGATTGTCTTTCCCAAAAATCATAATATCCCCACTATTTTGTTTTACTAAGTTCATTATCATTTTAATAGTCGTACTTTTCCCGGCACCGTTTGGCCCGACAAATCCCATAATATATCCACGTGGCAATGCAAAACTTACATTTTTCACCGAAAAATCTTTATAGTTTTTATAAATATTTTTCAACTCTAACATGTCGCTTATTCCCCCTTATATAAAAACGCGATCATTTGCTCTAACTCTTCAAGTGAAAGCTGCAAAAATTTACTTTCCTGAACAACTTCTTCCACTTTACTTTCTAGTAAACGCAATCGTTGTTCCCTTATAAGCTCATTATTTTGCCCAGAGACATACGACCCTTTTCCCGCAACCGTTTCAATGTAACCTTCCTTTTCAAGTTCCTCATACGCACGTTTCGTCGTAATCACACTAATTTGTAATTCTTTTGCTAATACGCGAATAGATGGCAATTGATCTCCACCCTTTAAACGACCATTTAAAATAAGCTGCCTTAACTGCTTACTAATTTGTTCATAAATAGGGTCTGGAGAAGAATTTGAAATGATAATATCCATGTTTCCCTCCAATGTGTATATACTGTATATACTTTATATGCACAGTATATACACACCATCCTATTTTTGGCAAGAAAAAAAGACCAACTATTTCCTGTTGGTCTTTTGTATATGTATCACTTCTCAAAGCGATCTAACATTTCATCTCTCATCCCAAAACTAACAACCGCAATTCCTACATACATAAAAATAAGAAATGCTGGATGCACTGCATTGTACCAGCTGCTATCAACAATTAAATATACCGTTAATGCCACAACAAGTGCAAACGCTAAAACAAACATATAAAAGTGTCTTGTACTACCCATGATAAACTCCTCTCTTCTCACTTCACCATTCAACAGTATATTTTATCGAATAATTCGATATGACTCAAGGTTAACTTTCTTTTATATAATCGAGTTCTACTTTTACAATGTCATCGCAAGCTATTGAAATAATTGTTCCTTGCTTATCAATTGCTGTCACTTCTACGTTATCCATTACACGATGTGCTACACGCTCTAACATTTTCCCATGATCCCGATAACAAAATTCCTTTATATCTTTAATCGTTTTACCATTTTCTAAATGATACACCATCCTGTAACACTTATAGCCCATTCTCTCACCCCAAATTGTTCGTTTTTTCACATATACATAAAAATGAGTTACGTCTCTCTCATTACACCCTCTTAATTTCAATAAAATTCTAACAAAAATACACAATTTTATCAAACTGACTTTTTCAACAATAAAACCTAAAAAACAACTTTCTTCCGCACTATTACATAAAACCTAAAAATTCTTTACATGATTTTCATAATTTCTGCACAAATTCTCCACAAAAAAAAGAACTCGCGTATAGCGAGTTCTTTTCATTTTACATATGCTCAAACTTGTACAGGAGCTGGCTTTTGATAACGTAAAACTGGTTTACGAGCAGCCATCGTTTCATCAAGACGCTTAATTACCGTCGTATGTGGTGCTTCTTGTACAACCTCTGGATTTTCTTCTGCTTCTTTTGCGATTTGAATCATCTTATCGATGAATCCATCTAACGTTTCTTTTGATTCTGTTTCTGTTGGCTCAATCATAATACATTCTTCCACGTTTAGTGGGAAGTAAATTGTTGGTGGATGGTAGCCAAAATCAAGCAGACGTTTTGCGATATCTAATGTACGTACACCAAGTTTCTTTTGACGACGACCTGATAATACAAACTCATGCTTACAATGTCTATCAAATGGAAGATCATAGAACGGAGCTAATCTTCTCATCATATAGTTTGCATTTAATACAGCATATTCTGTTACTGCGCGCAGTCCATCTGGACCCATAGAACGAATATACGTATAAGCACGAACGTTAATACCGAAGTTTCCATAGAACGGTTTTACGCGTCCAATTGCTTGTGGACGATCGTAGTTAAAGTGGTAACCATTTTCTGTTTTCTCTAAAATTGGTTTTGGTAAAAACGGAATTAAATCTGCTTTTACACCTACTGGACCAGAACCTGGGCCACCGCCGCCATGCGGACCTGTAAATGTTTTATGAAGGTTTAAATGCACAACGTCAAATCCCATATCACCAGGACGTGCTTGACTTAATACCGCATTTAAGTTCGCACCATCATAATACAATTTACCACCTGCATTATGAACGATTTCTGCCATTTCTAAAATATTTTCTTCAAATAAACCAAGTGTATTTGGATTTGTTAGCATAAGTGCTGCTGTTTCTTCGTTCACAACACGTTTTAAGTCTTCTAAATCAACAAGACCATTCTCATTTGATTTTACTGTAATTGTTTCAAATCCTGCTACCGTTGCAGACGCTGGGTTTGTTCCGTGCGCAGAATCCGGCACAATTACTTTCGTACGGTTAAAGTCACCGTTTGATTCATGGTATGCACGGATTAACATTAATCCTGTCCATTCTCCATGTGCACCAGCTGCTGGTTGAAGTGTAACAGTATCCATACCTGTAATTTCAATTAAATGTTCTTGCAAGTCGTACATTAATTCCATTGCACCTTGCACCGTTTTTTCGTCTTGAAGCGGATGAATATTCGCAAAGCCTGGGAAACGTGCCACATTCTCATTGATTTTTGGGTTGTACTTCATCGTACAAGACCCTAATGGATAAAATCCAGAATCAACGCCGTGGTTACGGTTTGAAAGTGCTGTGTAATGACGCATAATGTCAAGCTCCGATACTTCTGGAAGCTCTGCATCTTCAGTACGAATATAATCGCTCTCAAACACATCTTCTAATTTTACTTCTTCTACATCTAATTGGGGTAAGCTATATCCTACGCGTCCTTCTTTACTCATTTCAAAAATAAGTGCTTGGTCTTGGTTCTTCATTGGATAGCCCCCATTTCGTTTACAAGTGTGTCAATTTCTTCTTTTGTACGAAGCTCTGTTACTGCTAAAAGCATATGGTTCGCTAGCTCTTTATAATCACGGCCCAGGTCATAACCACCGATAATATTCTTTTGAACTAATGCATCATTTACTTCTTGTACTGAACGTTTGCAATCTACAACAAATTCATTGAAGAATGGACCAGCAAATGTTACTGTAAATCCTTTTGCTTCAAATTGACGTTTTGCATATTGTGCTTTAGAAATGTTTTGACGCGCCATTTCTTTCACACCTTGTTTTCCAAGTGCTGTCATCGCAACAGATGCTGCTAATGCGTTTAATGCTTGGTTAGAACAAATGTTAGATGTCGCTTTATCACGACGAATATGTTGTTCACGAGCTTGCAATGTTAATACAAAACCACGTTTACCATCTGAATCTACAGTTTGTCCTACAAGACGCCCTGGAATTTTACGCATAAATGCTTTCGTTGTTGCGAAATAACCGCAGTGTGGTCCACCAAACTGTGTTGGGATACCAAATGGTTGTGCATCACCGATTACAATATCAGCACCAAATTTTCCTGGTGGTGTTAATGCACCTAATGATAATGGATTTGAAGAAACGATAAATAATGACTTTTGCTCATGAACGATTTTTTCAATATCAGCTAACTTTTCAACTTGTCCAAAGAAGTTTGGATATTGAACAATTACACAAGCTACTGTATCATCTACTTCGCTTTGCAATACGTCTAAATCTGTTACGCCGTCTTTATAATCAATTTCAACAACTTCAAGATGTTGACCTTTTGCATATGTTTCAAGTACTGCTCTTGATTCTGGATGAACTGCTTTAGAAACAAGAATTTTCTTTTTACGAGTATGACCAGCTGCTAGCATTGCCGCTTCTGCTAAAGCTGTACCTCCGTCATACATAGAGGAGTTTGCCACATCCATTCCTGTTAATTCACAAATCATTGTTTGGAATTCAAAAATCGCTTGTAATTCCCCTTGTGAAATTTCTGGTTGGTATGGTGTGTACGCTGTATAAAATTCTGAACGAGAAATAACATGATCAACAATTACTGGAGCATAATGATCGTATACGCCTGCTCCTAAGAAGGAAGCATAATCTTTTAAATTCGCATTTTTACGAGCCATACCAGTCAGTTCTTTTAAAAGTTCTGGTTCTGACTTCGCTTGTTTAATTTTTAAATCCCCTTTAAAACGAACACTCTCTGGAATATCAGAAAATAATTCATCGATCGTTTGAACGCCGATCGTTTGTAACATTTCTTTTTTGTCTTCTTCTGTCATTGGAAGATAACGATGCAACATGAAATCTACCCCTCTCCCCGTTACTTTGAACGTTTGTAAAATGGTGTTGGAACGACTACTGCTTTGACGCGTTTATTACGAATCTCAATTTCTACTTCTGTATCAACTGCTGCGTATTTTACATCAACTAATGCTAAGCCAATGCTTTTCTTTAACGTTGGAGATTGTGTACCACTTGTAACTTCACCGATTTTTTCTTCGCCTACATATACTGGATAATGTGTACGAGGAATACCGCGCTCAATTACTTCAATACCGACTAATTTACGAGGTGCACCGTTTTCTTTGTATTCTTTTAATGTTTCTTTTCCAAAGAAATCTACCTCTTTGTTTGTTTTTACTGCAAAACCAATTCCAGCTTCAATTGGTGTAATATCTTTCGATAATTCTTGACCGTAAAGTGGAAGTGTTGCTTCAAAACGAAGTGTATCACGTGCTCCTAAACCACATGGTTTTAAGCCGTCTTTTGCTCCAACTTCAAGAAGTTTCTCCCAAAGTTTTGCAGCATCTTCACTCTTACAGTAAATTTCAAATCCGTCTTCGCCTGTGTAACCAGTGCGTGATACAAGTGCAGGAGTACCATCTACAAGAATATCGTTTTTAAATTTAAAGAACTTAATTTCTTTTAAATCTTCTGACACAACTTTTTGTAAAATGCCTTCTGCTTTTGGTCCTTGAATTGCAAGCTGTGCAATTTCACTAGAAACATTGACTACTTTCGTATCGCCAATTACATGACTTGCTAACCATTCGTAATCTTTCTCGATGTTCGATGCATTGATTACTAATAAATAGTCTTCTTCGCCACGTTTGTAGATTAATAAATCATCTACAGTACCACCATTTTCGTAACACATTGCTGTATATTGTGCGCCTCCTACCTTTAAGGTAGAAACGTCATTTGTAACAACACGTTGTAAAAATGCTAAACTATCTGTGCCCGTTACTTCTACTTCTCCCATGTGAGACACATCAAAAAGACCCGCTGCTGTACGAACAGCTTCGTGCTCTTCTTTAATGCTTGAAAATTGAACTGGTAATTCCCAACCACCAAAGTCGATTGTTTTCCCACCATACTTCGCGTAAACATCAAATAGCGGTGTACGTTGTAATGTAATCATGTTCTTTCCCCCTTATGCTGTCTATGACAAATCAATAAAAGTTGGCTTCCCGTATCTAAACATTTTTCATTCAGAAAAGATGGGATATACGGAATCTCAATGCATTTTTTTATGAAAGCGTAAATAAAAAAGTACTTTCTTGGATAAAATACGAAAGATTCCATTCATTTCACACCATTATCCTAACATTTTTCGATCTATTTCATCAATATTCTAGCATAAAAAATAATTTGGAATTTTTTATTCTTATACTTGCAAAAACGACTTCCCCTAAAAATGCTAGAAATTATCGTTTTGGGTGAAGGATATAATAATAACCGTTTTAGTTTACAAAAGGTGGGAGAGTTTTCATGAATGTTGATATTTCCGTAGATCGGACATGGCAAGAAAATTTTTTAAAACGAATTGATGAGGACGGTCCTTGGACAAATTGGGAATTGTATAATTTAGCCTACGAAACAGAAAAGTCGTTACTTGTCCCTACATTCGATGGTTTGCAAGCACCAAAACATTTATCTCATTTCACACCGCTTCCTCATCAATTAGAAGTTGCACAAACTGTGATTGAGCAAATGAATGGAAAAGCGATACTAGCAGATGAGGTTGGACTTGGAAAAACAATTGAAGCGGGTCTGATTTTAAAAGAATATATGGTGCGTGGTCTTGTTAAAAAAGTACTTATACTCGTTCCAGCCTCCCTTGTTTCCCAGTGGGCATATGAACTTAACACCAAGTTTTTTATCCCTGCAGTTGCCCAGAGAAAAAGCTACTCATGGGAACAAGCTGACGTCATCGTTTCATCAATTGATACAGCAAAGCGTTCACCGCATCGTGATATCGTTTTGAACCTAGAATATGATCTCATCATTATTGATGAGGCACATAAACTCAAAAATAATAAAACAAAAAACTATGAATTTGCGCAGCGTCTAAAAAAGAAGTTTTGTTTATTACTAACTGCAACACCTGTCCAAAACAAAATCGATGAAATCTTTAATCTTGTTTCTTTATTAAAACCCGGTCATTTAGGGAATCAATCTAACTTCGAAGAATACTATGCTTCTAAAAATCGCTCTACAGAGTCAGATGAAGATTTGAAAGCCCTTATTAACAAAGTCATGGTACGAAATCGCCGAAACGGTACAGGGATTGAGTGGCCTAAAAGGCACGTTCGAACCATATTTGTTGATTTTAATGGAGAAGAACGAGCTCTGTATAACGCGATTGAACATTGGAAAGGACAAGACGCGTTTACCTCTGCCTTTTCATCATTAACTTTGAAAAGAGAAGTATGCAGTAGCCGGGAAGCAGTTTATTATTCACTTAAAAAACATGTAGAAAAAAGACAAAAAGAAAATGAAAATTATATACCAGATCCATATATCGATGTTTTAATGGATAAAATCAACCATATTCCTTTTAATTCAAAAGCAAATCAAGCACTAGAGCTTATAAAAGAAATTGATGATAAAGTCGTTATCTTTACAGAATATAGAGCAACACAAATGTACTTACAATGGTTTTTAAAACAACATGGTATTTCATCAGTTCCCTTTCGAGGTGGATTCAAACGCGGAAAAAAAGATTGGATGAAAGAACTCTTCCAAAATCATGCGCAAGTGTTAATCGCAACAGAAGCAGGCGGTGAAGGGATTAACTTACAATTTTGTAGTCATATGATTAACTATGACTTGCCTTGGAACCCAATGCGGCTTGAACAACGGATTGGACGTATTCATAGGCTTGGACAAAAAAATGATGTCCATATTTATAACTTAGCGACAAAGCATACAGTTGAAGAACATATTTTGAAACTTCTATACGAAAAAATCAATTTATTTGAGCGAGTCATCGGTGAACTTGATGAGATTTTAACAAGAATCAATATGAAAAATATCGATGCGCATATTCAAGAGATTTTCGCAGGGTCAAAGAGCGAAGGAGAAATTCGAATTAAAATGGAAAATTTAACATCCATCATCGACTTTGCGAAGAGAAACGAAGCTGAGGTGCAAGGTTATGCAGCAACATGAAATTCATAATTATTTATGGAGTTTTTTTGAAGCAAACGACTGTGAAATTTCCCGACGTTCCCCGCATCTACTAGATGTACAATTAACAATTGAGATGGATAAACTATTGATGAATCGCCCTTTTTACTGGCATTACCTTGAGAAAACAGGCGGCGTTCCAAATCCGATGAAACTTACTCTCATTACAAATCCAGAGAACGAAGAGGAGGAAGGTGAGCTTATTCACTATGGCTCTCCTCGCCTGCATCAAATCTTTCAAACAACAAAAGAACTTGGATCCTACATACGTTTATTCGAAGAAGTGAATTCAGGTGGTACAACTCATACACCACTTCACCCATGGCTTGGCGTTAATGTCAAAGTATGTTATCAATGTGATCGAAAAAAAGACATGCTTCATTCCATTGGGATTCATCTTATTTCTGGGACAATGATTACAAACTTTCATGAAACATTAGCAAAAATTCGGCTCACGCCAAAAATACCAGATTTCAGTTTTACGCTTACTCCAATTATTAAGCCACAAAGCGGACTCCAGCGAATAGAAGATGCACTAAAAAATCTCATCGCAGCAGATAATCATACATGGGCTGAAGAAGCACATGTGCGCTGGAACCATGACTTAGCGCTTCTAAATCGCTTTTACGAAGAAAGCGAAGAGCTTCCCGAAAGCTACAAAATAGAAAAGCAAGCATTACAAGAGCAATACGAACCTCGTATTACAATGCAAATTATAAATGGTGGACTCTTTTATGTAACCGCTAATCATTTTTTTCATGAGAAAAGCCCCTTCATATGAGAAGGAGCTTTTCTTATATTTTTCCATTATACTTCCGGCCATCGTTATGTTCTTGTTGCTGCTTTTCTGTCATTCGTTTTTGATATTCCCTGTCTTTTGCACTCACATGGTTTGCATCTGTGGGAAGATTCTTTTTCGAACGCCCTACGCCATTGCTCATCTTTTTCACCCCTTATGTTTTTCAAATTCGTTCTTATTGTCAGCTACATGTGCAATCCTTATACAAAAATAAGAGGAGCTTTTTCGCTCCTCTTATTCCTTTACATATTTCTGAAACATATCGTGTAAGCCTTGATTTACAAGATGAGAGATCTGTTCGTCAGATTTATCCGGATAACGATCACGTAATCTGATAGATGCTTTCACCATTAAATTTTCTAATACAGAACGGCCACCTTCACCATAAATAATTTCAGCATATTCTACAAGCCTTCCATCTTCTATTGTTGCTGGATTATGATTGAAAAAAAATTTACTCATTGCCTCCACCTCTCTTTTTGGTAACGTTTACATTTATATAGATTATTTATGTTATTTATTTCACAATATTGTATGCATGTATAGATGATTAGTTTCATTATAAAACAACATGACGATAGGAATAACCTAAGTTTTCGTCAATTTTGTGAACAAACTTTTAAAAATGAAAGCGTTTTAATTATTATATACTAAAAAAGATTACCACGCTAGGGGCAATCTTTTTATTTCTACCAAACTATGATTTTCGCTTCATTTCGTATACGCTCAAAATGTTTACATAGCATTTACCGCTTATATACATGGCTAAATTCTCTCTCCTAACCAAAAAGAAGGGATTTATATCGATTTTTTAACTTTCATTATCAATTAATCTTGTACAATATTCAGAAATTCTATTGTAAAATATACCTATTACTTAAGGAGGCATAAAATGAATCAAAATAAAAAAGCTATATTCGATATTGTCTTTTACCTCGTCTTCCCTTTTGTTATTTGGAAATTTGCAAAAGCACATATTGATCCTTATTATGCAATGCTCATTTCCTCGGTACCGGGAATTCTTTATACACTGTACTGCTTTAAGAAAGAAAAGCAGTTCAACGTCACAGGGTTCTTTATTTTAATTACCCTCGTTGCTAACACGGCAGTAGATCTATTATCCGGATCTGCCGAGCGAATGCTTTGGAATGACGCATATTATCATATCGTACTCGGGTGCATTGTTATTTGCACAATCTTTATTAAAAAACCACTCATGTTATATTTCGCAGCTGATATTGCAGCACTGCAAGGACATGACCGAGATAAAAGTCGCGTCCTTTACCGCGACAAACGCATATATCCAGCACTGCAATATTTAACACTATTTTTCGGTCTCCAATTCATTTTAAAAAGCTTTTTAAAAATCTATTTCATCTCTGTGTTTGGTGTGGAAGGATATGGTGAAATGAGAGCAATCATGACTGCAGTTGGTTGGGGAATTTCTATATGTATTGGTATAGGATTTGTATGGGTGAATAATAAAATACACGCAGTAACTGAACAGAGCGAATCTACCCAATAGAGTATAGATCATCAAAAGAAATAATGAAAATCCCCCTGTACATGTACAGGGGGATTTTCATAGGTTTGTCTGTCGAATCAATGACAAGTATATACTCGTCGCAAAAATTTTACTATACCGCCTAGCATAATCACTAGCGGTAAATCATTCCAATTTTTATTAACTTGTTTTTTTTCTTTTCTTCTTTACATTTTGATAAAACAAAGCAGCACTAAGAGGCATCATTCCAAACCATCTGTTTAAAAACGGTGCTTTTTCAGCACGGCGTTGTTCTTTCTTCTGCTTTCGATCCTCTTTTGGAGCATCCATATATGATACAAATTGTTGCGTCACAAAACGCACATAATCATTAGTAGACATATTATCATCACCTCTACTTGATTAGTATGCCCACTTTTTTACGCATTAATCTTTCGCAGTAGCTCTTTCACAATCTCTTCCACATTTTTATTTGTCGTATTTATATAGATATAAGCTTCTTCATAATATGCCCGGCGGTTCTCAAACTTCTCTACAAACGCCCCTATGTTTTCTTTTTGAAATAATGGACGCGTCATATCTTCGCGAAGGCGTTCCGCAATAACATACGGATCACAATATAAATACACAACCGTCCCATTTTCTTTCATCCACTGGCGATTCTCAGCTCGCTCAACGATACCTCCACCAGTTGTAATAATTAAGTTACTCGTCGGCAAAGAGCACAACATTTCGCTTTCATATTGCCGAAATGTATTTTCCCCTTCTTCTGCAAAGATATCACGAATTAACTTCCCTTGCTTCTCCTCAATTTTTTGATCTATATCTACAACTGGAATATGCAATCGTTCACTTAGCACTCTCCCAATTGTTGTTTTTCCTGCTCCCATGTAACCTGTTAGGTAGATGGATTTCATTTTGTTACCTCTTTTCTATCGAGTTGGTCATTGTTTAATTATTTGTATTATAACGAAAAATTGACTGATGGGGTTTATTTTATATGTAACTTGCGCACATTAATAAAAAACGTTTTGCCCTTAATTCTGTATCAAGAACAAAACGTAACAGTAATGAACCTTCTACCTCATCTCTCCTCTACCCAATTCATAACCCGTTTATTTATTTTATCGTATTGAAAGTTCACTTTATAAGAATGCTTTTGTCTCGTCATGCACTGTAATGTAACAAAAACGAGTTTGTTCTCAAATGCATAGTTCCCACTCGCCTCACCATTTTTATATCGAAATGAAAATACATCATTTTGTTCTTTTTCCAGCAAATCTGCCTTTATCGAGGCAATCGCTTGATCGGTGATCTCTTCTAACAAAAATTTCTGCTGCGCCTCTTTATAAAATCTTTGATCAGATTGTAACATATTTATTTCATATATAAAAAATGAAAACAGTAAGAAAAGAAGAATTAATGTTCCTGGCATCGCAAAACCATCTTGCTTTCTCATGTTTTCAACTCAATAGGTGTGTAACGTGTTGCTATACCATGATACATTTTACCCCTTATATCTTGCACATGTATGGTTAATACATTAGGTGTTACGTCATAAGAAACCGAACTTACCTTTTGTAATATAATCTCCATCCCTAGCGTATTTACTTTTCTCACGATATTATTTCCTAACACTTCATATGTTACATTAACTCCGCTACTCAGTTGAAAAAGGAGTAAATCTTCTTGATTTTCTAACTGAACACCTTTTCCCATCTGACTCTCCCTAAATTCTAATTGCACTTGTTCCATGAACACATCCCATTCCCAACTATTTATTTGCTTCGAATACGGTTTCTCGATAAATAAACCATGGAGGCGCGGCACAAGAAGAAAGAAAGTAGATAAAAACAATACACATAACAGCATTTCTAATAACGTAAATCCTGCTTCTCCCTTTTTACTTTTGGACATAGCGACATTGTTCCATTCTTTTTTGTTTAACGTCTTTCCAAATTGCACAAACCTCTTCTCCTTGCCAATGCGTCTTGTATACAACACCATCTATTGTCTCCTCTTTTTGCTGCTTCGGCCGATTTTGATACATATATAGCGCCGCTTCCCTCTTCAACACTACATGTGCTTTATACCGAAATTGAATATTTTTTCTTTCTTGCATAATAAGAAGTGTTTGCGGAAGCAACAGTGACACAGCCATCATTAATAAACTTAACGATACGAGCATCTCGAGCATAACAGATCCTTTTTGGCACTTCACGATACGCAAATCTCCCTCTCCCAAGTTGAAATACAACTTCATAAGTGTGTGAGCGATAAGAAAGTATGATTGTACCACCTTGGTTTATATTCCCATTTGCATTATAGGTCATTGGATTCGGAAAAGTATTTAAATCAATCTTTATATCACGTTCATATTCCCGGATAAACAAGGAACGTTTATCCCCAGATTCCCAAATACTGTACATATGTTTTTCAGGGACCCATCGTAACATATGAAGATTCCGGCGGTTTATAGCTAACTGCTGCATATATAATATATCTTGCGAAAATTGTTTTAAAAACTGTTCGACTTTCTGCCTTTCATATAATGGTGTAACGTTAAAATAAGTAACAACGCTCAATATCGAGATGATGGATAGAACGAGGAGCATCTCTAAAAATGTAAATCCCTGTTGTTTCACGATTTTCCAACTACCGATACTGCACCATCATCACTTGAAATACTAATTTGTTCCCCTTTTGGACACGTTGTGGAAGTAATGTACTTATCTTTCACTAATTCGTCGATGGTAGGTATCTTATTATGTTGTAATTGATAAGCCTGCACTTGCGATTCGACCGATTTTACGTAAGCATCACAACCTTTTCCTTGTACGGAAGAACGCTGTTTAATGACGTTTGGAATAATTAATAGAAGCAATACCGAAATAACAACCATCACTAACAGCATCTCTAAAAGAGTAAATCCTTTTTCATTTTTCATATAACTTACCTCCTAAATAGAATTCATCATTTGAAACATCGGCATGATCATCGCTAAATACATAAGAACAACAATTATGCCAATGCATGTAAACAGGAGTGGCTGAATAATGACTAAAATACGTTGAATCTTTCCTTCCATTTTTTCAATCGTTAATTCGCTATAATCACCTAATTCTGTCGCTAAGTTTCCGTTTGCTTGTCCATGCGCAATAACGTAAGACAGTTCACGCTCGTAATAACTGCTCTTCATAATAATAGAATCCAACTGTTCTCCCGCCGTTAATAACTCTTCAATTCGAGTGGCTTCACATTGAAAGAACGGGTGATGTTTTTGTTCAATCATTAACGTTAAAGCTTCGAGTACCGATAATCCGCCTTGTAATAGGCCGCTTAATTGAACAGAGAAATAATGAGAGTTTGTTAAAATAAGAAATGTTTTGATAAGGGGAATACGCACCATAATACTTACCCTTTGAATGGGAGGAAGCTTTCGTAGATAAAACACATATACGCATACTCCTAGTAAAATAACGAGAAAAAATCCGCCAATGATATATGGGAGCATTTGAATAAAGGACATAATTTGATCTGAAAAGGAAGCTGAAGTTGCACGTAAAGAACTGTACAATGTCTCAAATTGAGGAAGCAAAACAAGGTTGAATACAGCAAGAATTCCTAGTAAAAAAAGAGATAAAAAAATCGGATAACGGAGAACTTTCATCATATCCTTTTGATGCTTATCTTTCCTATAGAGGAGTACACTTCCTTGCTTTAAAGCAAAAGAAACATCACCATGTTGCTGGGCATAAAATAAATAACTTAATATGTCCGGATGAAACATCATTTGCTGAAAAGCATCATGTAAACTTTGTCCATTTTTCAATTCTTCGATAATATGCTGCAGTTGTAACTTTTTTGCAGAAGATAATTGAAACTGTAAAAATTCTAGCGCCTGTAAGAGCGGATAACCTTTTTCTAACAATTCACCAAGCCTTTTTAATAGCAAGACTTGCTCATGTAATCTCCACCCTTTTCGTTCAAACATAAACATCCTCTTCTAAAAATCCTAAGGCATACCCTTTTCTTACACACGATTGCAATGTTTCATAATGATAGGTTACATGCTCTCCATTCGCTTCACGAATCGCTTGTTTCAATTCAAGGCCATATAACAACTCATAAATGCTTGCTTGTCGCACTTTCCTCATCGCTTTACAAAGCGGCGAACATTTCCCTTTACAAAATGGACATTTCAATTCCACAAGGCGCTGCGCCGCTACAGCAAGCAATGATTGTTCAATTTCTTGCGGTGTAATTCCGAAATCCATCAACCGCAGTACAGCCCCTTTTGCATCGTTTGTATGTAGCGTTGTCATAACTAAATGTCCTGTTAAACTTGCACGCACAGCTACTTTCGCTGTTTCCTCATCACGAATTTCACCGACTAAAATAATATCAGGATCATGGCGCAAAATCGCTTTTAAACCTGTTGTATACGTGATACCTGCTTTTTCATTAATTTGAATTTGTAATAAACCATCCTTTCGCTTTTCAATTGGATCCTCCAGTGTAACAATGCGGCGCGTTTGCCCCTTTTTAGCTACCTCTAGCAAAGCATACATTGTTGTTGTTTTTCCAGATCCTGTTGGCCCAGTAAATACGAGTAATCCATGAGAATGATGTAAAAAAGAGAGAAGTGTTTTCGCCGAGCTTGGAAATAAAGAGAGATGGGAAAGTGGTTGAATCGATGCTTGCAAGTGTAAACGGATGACAAGGCTTTCGTGATATACAGTTGGAAGTGTAGAAAGACGCAAGTGAACTTCTTGCCCATCAATTTGTAAATACAATGATCCATTTTGTGGCTTGCGCCTTTCCCCTATATCCATAGACGCTAAAAATTTAAAATGCGAAACAAGTCTTTCTCCAAATTCTTTTCTAATACAATGCTTCGTTACTAAATCTTTTCCAATACGTAATTGTATAACTGCATCCTCTTGCCGCGGCACGATATGTAAATCGGATGCCTGTAATGCGCATGCTTCTTTCATAATTGTATTAGCAAAATGTTCAACACCATTCATCATTATCGCCCCCTCACTATGTTTATATCATGAAGAGGTGCGCAAGAAAAATCGCAACTTTCACGTTTTCTCTATCCGAAAAAGGAAAAATATGTTTGTGAAAATATGAACATTTTCTGAATTATTGACTAAAATTACCTATATGCAACTTTATCTGTATTATAATGTTAATATCTTGGATAAAGTGATAAAGGTGGAGATCCTCATGGAGCAAGCTTTAAAAATTACAGGTGTACTATCTGATCCAACTCGTTATTATATTTATAAATATATTTCTCAAAAGCATAGTTACGTAACTGTACAAGAAATTGCAGATGAATTTAATATCCATCCAAACGTGGCACGTCTACATTTATCAAAATTAGAAGATGTTAATATGCTACGATCTGAAACGAAGAAAACAGGAAAAGGCGGAAGACCAAGCAGGTTATATGTATTGTCTGAAGACTTAATTCAATTACAATTCCCATTTCGCGATTATCAGTTATTAGCGAAAATCGCTTTTAATTCATTACTGAGCCTTGGTGCAGCTGGTGAAAAGGCACTATATGAAACAGGCAAACAATTTGGTAAAGAATTAATGGAACAACATATGCAGCGTTTAAATGTTAATGAAAATTCATTAACATTAGAACACAAAGTTCAAATTGCAAAAGAAGCGTTATTAACTGCTGGCTTATCCCCTTCATTTGAATTAAGCACAGATGGCACACAAATTTTCTATGATGTGTACAATTGTCCATTTAAAGAAGTTGCTGTTCATCACCCTGAAGAAATTTGCAATATGCATAGCGATATGATGAAGGGGATTTTTGAAATCCTATTCCCGAACATGGAATTAACACGACATGATAACTTATTAGACGGATGTAAATCTTGCAACTACAAAGTTCATCTATAATTTCCTCATATGAAAATGTGTCAAAAAGAAGTCAATTATATTTGGCTTCTTTTCTTTTTTCGCAAATATTTACAATAATAAGAAAAATAAACTATAATGAAGAGAGGTTTACTTTTTTAGAAAAGGAGGGAGATTGCATGGAGCGCATGTTTCGCGTTCTCGGCTTCTGGACTGGAATTTTCTCAGTTATGTTTTACTTAGGGGATATGCATGCAACTGCACTATTATTTTTAGGACAAACAGGATTTTTCGTACTTTTAAGTTATTTAAAATTAACAGAGCGTATGTATATATACGTATTTGGGGCATATTTAACCGTGTTCTTCATTGGATTTACATACTATACAACATTCCTACTTGTCCCTGGGGCTGGACATTAAAAAGATGGCAATTGCCATCTTTTTTTATTTTTTCAATCGCCTAGTTGACTTATATGTTTTGTTTGAATATAGTTTATATAACAGATCGGAATTAGGGGGAATCGTCATGAATACACTGCTAGTTGGTATTAACGTTGCGGTCATGCTCATATTGGTTGGCATATTATATTATATGCAACGCAAGCATGTATCTTTTAATAAACGCGTATTTACTGCTTTAGGGGTCGGAATTACATTTGGTCTTATTTTACAATTTATCTATGAACCTACTTCTAAAGTTATTATCGATTCAAATAACTGGTTTAGCATAATCGGTAGTGGCTATGTAAAACTGCTACAAATGATTGTTATGCCACTGATTTTAGTTTCTATTATCTCAGCATTTACGAAGTTAAAATTAACAAAAAACCTTGGTAAAATTAGCGGACTTATTATCGGAGTTTTAATCCTTACAACTGGAATCGCTGCCGCTGTTGGTATTGCTGCAAGCGCAGGGTTTGATGTTCAAGCAACGGGTTTACAACAAGGTGATTCAGAAACAGCTCGCTTAAAATTAGTGGAAGAAAAATTTAGCTCCATTGAACAAACACCAGTTCCACAAAAATTATTGGAATTATTACCTACAAATCCATTTCTTGATTTAACGGGCGCACGTCCAACTTCAACAATTTCTGTTGTAATCTTTGCGGCGTTCATCGGAATAGCCTTTATCGGTGTGAAAAGAAAATATCCAGAACAAGCAGAGTTATTTAAGAAAATGCTTGATGCTGTTTATGCAATTGTAATGCGCATGGTAACATTAATTTTGCGCTTGACTCCATACGGTGTATTAGCTCTTATGACAAAAACAGTCGCTGGTAGTGACGTAAATGCCATTTTAAAACTTGGTAACTTTGTTTTAGCATCTTATGTAGCACTTATCGTTATGTTTGTGATTCACTTATTATTAATTGCTCTATCTGGTTTAAATCCGGTTCAATATTTGAAAAAGGTATTCCCAGTCCTAACATTTGCCTTCACTTCTCGTTCTAGTGCAGGTACAATGCCATTAAATATTGAAGCACAAAAAGAAAAGCTCGGTGTTTCTGAAGGAATTGCGAACTTTGCTGCTTCCTTCGGGGTATCTATCGGTCAAAACGGTTGCGCAGGTATTTATCCAGCTATGCTGGCTATGATGGTCGCTCCAACGGTAGGTATTGATCCATTACAGCCACAATTTATTTTAACTTTAATCGCCGTTGTCGCGATTAGCTCATTCGGCGTTGCCGGTGTTGGTGGCGGAGCAACATTCGCAGCATTAATCGTACTTTCTACAATGAACTTACCAATCGGAATTGTCGCTCTTGTTATCTCTGTTGAACCATTAATCGATATGGGTCGTACAGCTCTTAACGTAAGTGGATCAATGACAGCAGGTCTTATTTCTAGTAAATGGCTTGGTGAATTAGATCATGATACGTATAATCAAAATGATGTAAAAAGTGAGGAAGCTGCTTCATAAGAAGTGACCTTCATAAAAAAGGAATGCTAATTGATATAGCATTCCTTTTTTATTCCTTATACTTGTTTTAAAAATTTTAATACTATTTTAGGAACATCCTCATTTATTTGAATTCCTTGAACAGAACTTTTATCTACATCTTTTGCGATTATAATGTTATTTTTATCATCTATCCAGACTAACAAACTTTCTTTAGTATCATCATTAAAAATGACTTCCATATTAGCATGTACAGCATCCCTTACTTTTTTATCTAAAGATATTTTTTTAGATGTACCAGCTTTGATTGCGGTAACAATTTGATTTATTAGATCTTCACTATCCGTTCCTGCTTTAGAAATATTATCTTGATCTATCCTCACTAAATTCATTTCTTTTATTTGTTTTTTCTCAAATACTATTGATGTTTCTTTTTCCTCTTTTTGTTCAGTTGATGAAGAAATTTTTGAAGAACTTGCAATATTAGAACATCCAATTAAACTCAAAAACACTAGCATTATCATAAACAAGCACAGAGTTTTTCTCATTTCACTCACCCCTTCATACAATTTTCAATACTGAATATCAGTATAAATCGATTCCTCAACTCCCGGAAGAAATCTGTATACACTTATTCCGATTAACGCTTCTATTTCTTTTTTTATTTTATAAAATCCTTTCCAATGAGAAGAAGTATGAGCATTGGTGCCGTGTCTCAATCCAACTGAGATCAATCTTTTTTCAAGTGTAGTAAATCCTTTATCATCAGCTAAAGCATCACAAAGAGTAATAACTTTATCGTATAAATCATAGTTGCTGTTTTCATTTAATATCTCTATAAGCTTCACTTTCATGTTTAGAGGAACAAGCTCCCAAGCAGCTGCAACTTCTATGTCTTTATTCCCACAAGGAAATGAATGCGTTACACATTTAATCGCATTCCCTCTAAATCCTAATTGTTCTAAGTACATGTATCCATCATAAGAATGTATAACAGATTTTGTGAAACCTTTATACCTACCAATATCATGAAGCAACCCTGCATTGTAAGCCAAATCATGATTCACATCATATCCTTGTTTCATAAATTCTAAGATTATGTTTTCAGTAGCCTGGGCAACATGTATCGAATGTTTATACCAAGGGCCAGAGTTTTGTTTATATGCACGTTCAAGTAGCTCTCTTGCATATACTCTATCCATGATATATTCCATAACACCATCCCCTACAATCATTATTTTGCATAACTAATCTGTTTCTTTTGCTCTGAAAGATCCAATTCCGGAAATTGTTTCTCCACCAAAATCAATACTTCTTCGACTAATAATTCCAATTCCTTTACACTGTTTTCTGGATTTCCTATCAGGATATTGGTCATTCGCTCATAAAGGTTTTCAGGTTTTATTGTCATTCGTTCAATATTATAAGGCATCCATTTAAATGCAGGGTGATGTACATACATTTTATTAAGACCGAACAAAACACCAAGTACATTCTTCTGCACTTCGCAAATTACATCGTATAACATAAGCCAATCTTGGCGTGTTAAAAGTGCTTCGCGGTTATTCCATCGATTACTTAGTAAAAGATTCTCTGTAATCATCGGTTTGGAAAGTTCTAACGGATATTCTGCAATTCTATCTTTTAGCTTTCTAATTGTTTCTTTCCCATGCAAGCTCACACCATCCTGAACGGAAGCCACAATACATTGTTTCTCATAATCAATTTCATACTTGTCCACTACATCAGAAATAAAATGTTCAACTGTTATAGATAAAAAGTTACTTATTTCTAATTTAATCCCATCTTTCGTTGCATAAGATTCCGACCACTCTTCCTCTTCATACGGATGATACGCCAAAATGGTACCACCAACATTTTTAATAGGCCCTTCGCGATCTTCATCTTCTGGCGGTGCTGACCATAAAATATGCAACTCTATATCTGAATTTTTATCTTGCCAGTTTCTTGATACGGATCCTGCCAAAAGAATTGCTTCTACTTTTGGATTTTGTTTATAGATTTCTGCCATATCTATTGCTTTCTGCATTAGGTTCATTTGGTTTCCTCCATGTTTGATTGTCCATTTGAATATTTTATTGTAGCATTATTACACTGTTTCTACTTATAGATTAATGGAAATTTATTACTATATCAACTAATTATCTTTTATTTCTAAATATTATAAATAAAACTTTTATTTGTTACCAAATGTATAAACAGAAAAAGGATATATGCCCCTATATTGAGCATAATATCCTCATCATCATTCTCTATTATATAATTTTCAAATACATAATAAGAATAAAAGTTCCTCTTCACAGCCCGTCCCTTTTACAAATAGCCATTTTGCTCGCACCATTCATGAAATTGCCCTACATCTACTCCTACTAAAACGATATCTTTTAATTCTACATCGATTATTTGATCATCAATAACAATAATAAAACTCGTTCCTTCCGTTTTTTCTTTTTGCTTTACAATTCCAATTCGATTCCGATACGGTCCATCTTTTACATATGCTTTTTGTCCTGTAATATCAAAATTCAAGATTCTCACCTCTTTTACTACACTCAACTTGAAAATACGTTTCCTTTCATTGCACTATTTATGTATATATATGATGAAAAAGTAAAAGAGTCCTTCCTTTATTACAATTATTTTTTCTTTATTTCATTTTGATAAATTATACGTAAAAATTGTGCAAACAAACACTTGGAAGCGTTTTCTTAGTTTTTTTTCATGTTATAATAGAAAAGCAGAACTGCGTAAAGAGGGAGAAAAATGGATATAACAATTATTACAAAAGTAATCGAAGCATTAAAATCATACGGATTTCAAGATGTAACATACTGTGAAGAAACAAAACAATTTTCATTTCATAACCAAACTGATATCATGAGCGGCTATGCAGAAATAACATACAGCAGCCAATTTGAAAAATTTAACGTGCAAATTCATCCGATTGAAACCCACCATCAAGCAGAGTTACAAGAAGTTGAAAAACACATTCAATCTTGCATCCGAAAAGTCGAGTATTTAAATGCACTTCTTACAGGACAGAAGAAATTAACTGACAAAGTTATTATTATGTAAAAAAAGAACGTGATTATCTCACGTTCTTTTTCATTATTGTATATTCATCTTCTCTTTCAATTGTAAGCTCGTCACAGCTTCTAATACATCCATTGCTTCTCCAATTGTCATATCAAAAACTGTCTTATCCTCTATATACGGGAACTGTCTAAAACGTTTTTCCAGCATTTTTACTGCATCCGCTGAAAACACTGCACTATCTATACCAAATTCTGTTTCAAGAAGAACAATCCAATCTAAAATATGAAATCCTAATCCATTTACAAATGAAATGAGTTTTTCTTCCGGTTGCGAAGATAGAAATACATAACGTTCCATTTCACTAAAGAGTTCTTCACCTAAAATTTCTGCGAGTTCTTCATCATGTTCACGAGTTACAATTTCATCATATCCATAATCATCTGCAAGTTCTTCTACTTCTTCTCCGTCCGTACAAAGTAGCTGGCTACGCAGTGCACCTTTTTTGAATTCACTTTTTTGAACAACTTCTAAGAAGCTTGTTTCCCATCCTTGTTCTAAATTCATGTTTATAGCTCCTTTATATCTTTTTTATTTTTAAATATATATTTCACTAAAAACTCTCTTTCACTTTTTGATTGCACACCCTTACATATTTCAATAAACTAGATGCCTTATGTATTTTACCATTTATATAGACAGAGGAAGTCGTATTACCTCATTGACGCAGATCCTCTGAGTGTTTTCATGCAAAAAATACATTGAGCGCAGGGTAATTTTGTATAAATCGCAGGAATAATCAAAAGAATATGGAAAGGTAAAACAGAACTTATTGTAGTAAGTATTTTCCTAATATCAGATTGAGATCTATATTCCCTACAATAGTATGCAATTAAAAAGATATACTGCATACACTAAATCCAAAAGAACCGGAGGAAATATGCATGCTAGATAATTTTTTGGAAGGTCTAGTGACAATTTTAAACGGAATGCCCTTAGGTACAGATCAATATCCAACAGAAGAGAAAATTTCTGGGAATATAAAATGCTTACGGAATGAGCAATGGTTTAAGCCCATGTTTGCTGAACACATGACCCTCTTTTTAGAGAACTATGATATACGTCTTGTAATTGGAGCAGCTAAACTTGATATCATACTCGCTAACGAAAAAAAGAGGAAAGATTTCGCAGACACTCTCGCCTATCTCATTACACTCAAAAGTAAAAAAACAAAGTGATAATCTATGGTAATTATCTAGAATAAGATTTTTTCTTAATCTAGGCTATGTTTTCCCCCAGTATAACACAATTTCTTCTTCTACTTATATGGTTACCTTGTTTGACTTTTGTCAAACATTCCCTTTGTTATTAGCGATAGAAACCTGTCAGGTTAAAATTCCTTTTTAACATAATATTTTTTTGGTAATACAACTCGCAAATAGAATACACTTAAAAACACCGTTTGAACAGGTTCTCCTTTTATATACACTTAGCTCCTTATTTATGCAAACAGAAGGGAAACTCCTTTTTAGCGCTCACGATAATAATAGAAGAGGAATCTTGTAAAAAAGGCCCCACCTTCAAAACTTATTTTACGTTTAAGTGGTGGGGGGCCTGATGGTCCTCTTTTATTTTTTGTTTTTTATCACTTTCACCGGCTAACATTTCTAGCTCAGCTGTTATTTCCGATTTTTCTAAGTTTCGTTCTTGTGAAAATTTTCTTGAAATGTAAACAATAACACTACCAACATACAAAACAAAACATATAATCAGAGCAGTATTTTCAAAGAGACTTAGCTCCAACACAGTCACTCCTAATCCATTCGTATTTTCACGCTCAAAGAACTGGAATTTCCCTATTAAATCTCTGTTATTGTAACATAAATACAGCAATTCTTCGAACCTTTCATTCTACTTAAAAAGACATGATTTTTTAGAAATCATGCCTCTGTAATACATTTTATAATGGTCTGTACTGCTTCTTTCCCACTATACTTCTTTAATTCTTTTTTATACTTCACACAATTATGATTTAGCTCTTCTACATGCGCTAAAAGGGATTGTACTGTTATATCTTCTTCATATAAAACGGATGCATATCCTTGTCTTTCAAACGATTGTGCATTCAAAATTTGATCACCGCGACTTGAAGCTTTCGGTAATGGAATTAAAATCATCGGTTTTTGCAGTGTTAAAAATTCAAAAATTGCATTTGATCCAGCACGTGAGATGACAAAATCCGTTGCCCCTAATACATCTGGTAATTCACCGTGTACATATTCAAATTGTCTATACCCTGTCACGCCTTGTAACGTCTCATCTAGATTCCCTTTTCCGCATAAGTGAACAACTTGATAATTTTTAAGAAGATCTGGCAATGCTTCTCGTACTGTTTCATTGATTTTCTTTGCTCCTAGGCTCCCGCCCATAACTGTGATGACTGGTTTTCTAGCATGGAACCCTAGAAAGTGTAACCCTTTTTCACGATTCCCACGCAACACTTCTTCCCTCACAGGTGATCCCGTATACATCACCTTTTCTTTCGGCAAATGCTGCGCAGCTTCTTCAAATGTAACAAATATTTTCGAAGCAAAACGGAGTGCAATTTTATTCGCTAGTCCTGGTGTCATATCCGATTCATGTAACAAGACTGGAACACGATTTAGCCATCCGCCAATTACTACTGGTACAGAGACAAAACCACCCTTTGAAAAAATAACATCTGGTTTTAACTTTCGTATTCGCACATAGGCATCCATAACGCCCTTCATAACAAGAAAAGGATCTTTTATATTTTTCAAATCAAAATAACGGCGTAACTTTCCGCTCGCTATACTATAGTACGGGATTCCTTCGTTCTCGATAATTGTTTTTTCAATTCCTTGATGGGAACCAATATACGAAATATCCCAACCCTTTTCTTGTAAATGTGGAATAATCGCCAAATTAGGTGTCACATGTCCAGCTGATCCACCGCCTGTAAAGACTATTCTTTTCATACTCCTCCCCCTTCTACACTATAGTACACTAAAATACCGTGCTTCGGGGTGAGCAAATACCATTGCCGTTACAGATGCTTCCGGCTCCATCATAAATCCTTCTGTTAGTGAAATTCCAATTTCTTCTGGTTGAATTAAGCGAAATAGTTTTTCTTGATCAGCAAGCTCTGGACAAGCTGGATAGCCAAAAGAAACGCGAATCCCCTGATATTTCGTACGGAATCGTTCTTCCATCGTCATCTCCGGTGAATCTGGAATTCCAAAGCGATCACGAATTAACATATGTGTTTTTTCAGCAAGACCTTCTGCGAGTTCCAATGCTAGTGATTGGATAGTATGACTGCGTAAATAATCCCCTTTCTCTTTCCACTCCTCCGCAATATCACGAACACCTTGCCCAACTGTAACAGATAAAAAGGCGACATAATCCATTTCATCTCCGACTGGCCTTAAATAATCTCCTAATGTACGGTACGGTGCTTTCCCTTGTCTTGGGAATGAAAAACGCTCTAACACACGTGTATGGTCTTCTGGATTATAAATAATGATCGTTTGTCCATCACTTTGGGCAGGGAAAAATTGATAAACAGCTTTTGGCTTTAGCCAAGACTGCCCTTCTTGCAACAATTCATCAATTAAATTGTTTAATTCATGCGCCCTCTTATCACCTTCTTTTAATAACTTTTTCACATTTCCTTTTAAGCCAAGGTGATGTCCAATTAACATTTGTCTATTTAAGAATGGTGCAAGATGCGAAACTGGGATATCACGAAGTACGACCCGCTTTGTTGAATCTGGTATCATAACTTTCGCTTGTGGCAACGGTTCAATGACTGTTGGTATAACCTCTACTTTTTTCTTCTCTTCTTTCACAATATGAAGATGGCGATTTTTTTTATCCAACTTCATCTGTTCTCTCTCTTCTTCTTTTTGTAATCGATTGATCAGATCAAGCCCTGACATTGCATCGCTTGCATACATTACAAGTCCACCATAGGAAGGTGAAATACGATTTTCTGTAAATTTTCTCGTTAGCGCCGCCCCCCCAACAACAATTGGAATATCAATATTTGCCGCTTGTAAATCTTCAGCCGTTGCTACCATTTGTTGCGCTGATTTTACTAATAATCCAGAAAGCCCGATAATATCTGGTTTCTTTTCTTTCACTTCTTGAACAATGCGATCAGAGCGGACATTGATTCCTAAATTGACAATATCATAGCCATTATTAGATAAAATAATTTCTACCAGGTTTTTCCAATATCATGTACATCACCTTTTACAGTTGCTAGCAATACTTTTCCTTTTTTCGCACTATCACTAGATTCCATATAAGGCTCCAAATATGCTACAGCTGCTTTCATACTTTCTGCACTTTGCAAGACTTCAGCAACAATTAGCTCATTGTTATTAAACAAACGACCTACTTCATCCATCCCGGTCATAAGCGGACCATTAATAATATCAAGTGGCTTTCTTCCTTCTGTTAGTGCGAGACTTAAATCTTCATGCAATCCCTGCTTCGTTCCTTCTACAATGTAATTTGCTAATCTTTCATCAAGCGTTAATGTTTCTTGTATGACCGTTTCTTTTTTCTTCGCAACCCGATAAAAGTTTGTAAATTCTTCTAGTGTTTCTTTCGTTGTTTCGAATAAGAGTGCATCTGCGAGCTCTTTTTCCTCTTCTGGAATGGATGCATAGCGCTCTAGTTTTTCAGTATTTACAATCGCATAATCAAGCCCAGCCTTTGTTGCATGATATAAAAAGACCGAGTTTAGCACTTCTCGACCAGCTGGCGGTAACCCAAACGATATATTACTTACTCCTAAAATCGTTAAGCACTCTGGCAAAGCTTCTTTAATAAGGCGAATTCCTTCAATCGTTGCTGCTGCTGAACCGATATATTCTTCATCACCAGTTCCGACCGGAAAAACAAGCGCATCAAAAATAATATCCGATGGGCGTATACCGTATTTCTTCGTTAATAAATCGTAACTTCTTTTTGCGATTTCTAACTTTCTTTCTGCACTAACTGCCATGCCATCTTCATCAATCGTCCCAACTACAATTGCCGCACCATATTTCCGGAGAAGTGGCGTCACTTTCTCGAATCGCTCTTCTCCGTTTTCTAAATTAATAGAATTAATGACACCTTTCCCTTGTATGTACGTGAGAGCTTTCGCCATTACATTTTCATCCGTTGAATCTATCATAATGGGAACCTTTAATACTTTCGTTACTTCTGCCAAAAAACTCTCCATATCTTCCACTTCATCACGATCTGGATCAGCCATACAAATATCAATAATGTGAGCATTTTTCTTCACTTGCACCCTTGCAATCTCAGCAGCCTCCTCAAAATTCCCTTCAGCTACTAATCGTTTAAACTTTCTTGACCCAATAACATTTGTTCTCTCACCAACGAATAACGGCCTCATAGAATCATCATATTGCAATGCTTCTAAACCACTAATCCCATGACCTTCTCGCTCATGATTTTCACGTGGTTTGAGAGACTCAAGTGAATCTTTTATCGCTCGTATATGATCAGGTGTCGTCCCGCAGCAACCACCAATAATATTAATCCAGCCTTCTTCAGCAAACTGTTTCACCTTCTCTGCAAGTGAAGTTGGTGACTCATGATAATGTCCATCCTCGTCTGGAAGACCGGCATTTGGATAACAAGAAATATAACACTCTGAGAGATCTGATAAAGAACGAATATGTTCACGCATAAATTCTGGTCCTGTCGCACAATTTAATCCGACAGATAATGGTTTCATATGCTCAACTGATAAATAAAACGCCTCGATTGTTTGCCCCGCTAACGTCGTCCCCATCGGCTCAATCGTTCCTGAAATCATAAGCGGGACCGTATGATTCGCTTCTGTGAATGCTTGTTGTATCCCTAAATACGCCGCTTTCACGTTACGCATATCTTGGCTCGTCTCTACAAGCAATACATCAACGCCGCCCCGTAATAATCCCCTAGCTTGCCTAGTGTATGCCTCAATTAATCCTTCGAAGGTTACACCACCAGTTACACTAATTGCTTTTGTCGTCGGCCCCATAGCACCAGCTACATATATTTCTTTACCACACTCCTTTACCGCTTGTTTTGCTAGAAATGCCGCTCTTTCATTCAACTCTTCATCTAAATGAGATAACTCGTAATCATGTAATACAATATTCGTAGCACCAAACGTATTTGTTTCAATAATATCCACTCCTGCTTCAATATAAGCTTTATGGATATCTAAAATAACATCTGGTCTTGTTTTTACTAAGTATTCATTACATCCTTCATATTCTTCGCCGCCAAAATCTTCTGCAGTTAAATCTGCCTGCTGAATCATCGTTCCCATGGCACCATCTAATATTAAAATATCATTTTGTAATCTCTCTTCTATCGGTCTCATCAGTTGACTCCTTCTTTCACTTCTTGCTTTTCTTTTACATACTTAACGAGATTTTCTGTAATTTCATATTTCAAAAATGGTGTAATGAGATAAATACCGTTAAAGTATTTCATCGCAGCGTCAATTAACTCTTGTGAAATGCGAATCCCTTCTTCAATTGCAGATTCTTGCGTATCGTGTCCATCCATTCGTTGTCTCACTTCTTCGGGCAATGTAATGCCTGGCACCTCAAAATGAAGAAAGTCAGCATTCCGCTTACTTACTAAAGGCATAATACCAATAAAAATCGGCTGTTCTAAGTGATTTGTCGCCTCGTATACTTCTTCAATTAAATCTACATCGTAAATGGGCTGTGTTAAGAAATACTCTGCACCAGCTGCAACTTTTCTCTCCATCCGCTTCACCGCTGCTTTTAAATGCCTCACATGCGGGTTAAAAGCTCCTCCAACAGAGAATCTTGTCGCAGAACCAATCGATTTCCCTAAAATAGAACGTCCATCGTTCATTTCCTTAATCATTTTAATTAATTCAATAGAAGATAAATCATATACAGACGTCGCTCCTGGAAAATCACCAACACGAGCTGGATCACCTGTTAAAGCTAACACTTCTTCCATTCCTAAAGCTGATAAACCAAGTAAATGGGATTGTAGGCCAATCACATTATGGTCACGGCACGTTAAATGCGTCAGCACTGGAATATCGTGCTTCGTTAATAATGCCCCCATTGCCATATTTGAAATGCGCGGAGATGCTAACGAGTTATCTGCTAACGTAATCGCATCTGCTCCCGCTCTTTTCAATGCCCTTGCCCCTTCAAAAAAACGCTGCGTATCTAATGTTTTTGGGGGATCTAGTTCAACAACAACTGTTGTTTGCTTCTTCGCTTTTTCCGCAAGAGTAACATGGGTGCTAGCACGTTTTGTTTGCATAGGAACCACTTGTTGTCTTTGAGCGATTTGTTTTTCTGTAACAGGCGTTACATTTGTAATCGCACGCTTCATCGCTTCGATATGTGCTGGCGTTGTACCACAACATCCCCCTAACAAGCGAATACCTTGTTCAATAAATTTCGGTGTCATCTCTTCAAAATAAGCAGGACTTCCTTCATATATGTAACGCCCTTCTACATAGTTTGGAAGGCCTGCATTTGGATAAGCTGACAAATACCCATTTTTCGGAATCGATATCATTTTGAAAGCTTCCGTCATATGAAGCGGTCCTAACTGACAGTTTAAACCGACTACATTTGCACCGTAATCTAAAAGCTGTTTTAATATTTCATTTACATCATTCCCATTTTGGGTTGTGCCTGCTTCATGAAGAGCTAACTGTGCAATAATTGGAATATCTGTTTGTTTTCGCAGTACTTTCACCGCATGTAGCAATTCGAATTCATCATAAAATGTTTCTAATAATAATCCATCAACCTTTTCTTCTAATAATGCCTCGGCCTGCTCAAGTAGCATAAATTCCCGTTCCATATCAGTCGTTGTAACGGCTCCAATATGCTTCATACCACCAATCGTCCCTAAAATAGCATTCTTGTCTGTCACGGCTGCTTTTGCAAGCTTTACTGCTGCTTTATTAATTTTGGTAACCTGATTTTCTAAACCATACATGCGCAATTTTGCTTCATTTGCACCATATGTATTTGTTTGAATAATATCTGCACCGGCAGCTACATATTGTTTATGAATAGATATAATTAAATCTGGATCTGATAGATTTAATTCTTCAAAACTACTTTGCAAACCATGAGAATGTAATAATGTACCAACTGCTCCATCACCGATAATAATCCCTTTTGATAATAAATCTAGAATTTTCACTTGTCTCCCTCTTTTCTATCAATATAAAAACCCCCTCTTCACCTTGAAGAGGGGGACATCATCAATCCTCCTCTTATCATGCAAAACAAATTGTTCTGCAGGTATTAGCACCGTTTCAAACATTTCGTTTGAAGGTTGCCGGGTTTCACAGGGCCTTTCCCTCCACCGCTCTCAATAAGAGTTTATCTTAATTATTCATTTATTTTTTAAAAGGAAATACGTGTACCTTTTAACAATCTTTGTTAATTTTCTAATAAACTTATCATGGGACAAACTAAAAGTCAATGAAATTAAAAGGAAAATAAAAAACATTTAAAATAAAGTTGCAATTCAATTATCTTTTATTGTAAAGTTAAAAGCATAATAAAATTTCATACAAATTATTCTTATCTAGAGAGGTAGAGGGACTGGCCCTATGACACCTCAGCAACCATTAACATGTTCGTTAATAAGGTGCTAATTCCAGCAAATTGTGAAAAGATTTGACAGATAAGAAGAAGACTATATTCGCATGAAAGCCTTCTTCTTAGAAGGCTTTTTTTATTTTTTATCAAGGAGGAATTCAACATGTCAACAATTGAAACAAAACTAGCTCAAATCGGGAATCGAAGCGAAACGACTACAGGAACGGTTAATCCCCCTGTTTACTTTTCAACAGCTTATCGTCATGAAGGAATCGGAAAATCAACAGGTTTCGACTATTCACGAACTGGAAACCCAACACGCGGCCTTTTAGAACGCGCAATTGCTGATTTAGAAGAAGGGGAACAAGGATATGCCTGTAGTTCGGGAATGGCAGCGGTTCTTCTTGTTCTGTCTTTATTCCGGTCTGGAGATGAACTTATCGTATCAGAAGACTTATATGGGGGAACCTATCGGTTATTTTCAGAACATGAGGAGAAATGGAATATTCGATGTAGATACGTAAATACACAATCTATAAAACAAATAGAACAAGCCATTACTTCTCAAACGAAAGCTATTTTTATAGAAACTCCAACCAATCCATTAATGCAAGTTACTGATATCGCAGCTGTCGCAACTGTTGCCAAACGACACGGAGTCCTTCTTATTGTAGATAATACTTTCTACACTCCCTATATACAACAACCATTAACAGAAGGAGCAGACATTGTTCTTCATAGCGCCACAAAATATTTAGGTGGCCATAATGATGTATTAAGCGGACTTGTCATTGCAAAAGGTCAAGCGCTTTGTGAAGAACTTGCCCACTATCATAACGCTTCTGGTGCTGTATTAAGTCCGTTTGATTCGTGGTTATTAATTCGCGGGATGAAAACATTAGCTCTTCGTATGAAACAACATGAAGAAAATGCAAAGAACATCGTTTCTTATTTAAACGAGGAAGATGGTGTAACCGATGTTTTTTATCCAGGAAGAGGTGGCATGATTTCATTTCGTCTTCGCGATGAAAAATGGATAAATCCTTTCTTACAATCTTTATCCTTAATTACCTTTGCAGAAAGCCTTGGCGGAGTTGAAAGTTTAATGACATATCCAGCAACACAAACACATGCAGATATTCCAGAAGAAGTGCGTACAGCACGCGGCGTATGTAATCGTCTCCTCCGTTTTTCTGTAGGTATTGAAAATGGTGATGATTTAATTCAAGACTTAAAGCAGGCTATTAAACATGTAAAAGAAGGTGTGAGAATATGAGTTATTCTTTAGATACACTCTTACTTCATAACCACTATAAACATGATTCACAAACAGGCGCGGTTAACGTTCCCATCTATAATACATCAACATTTCATCAATTTAATGTAGATACATTTGGTAAATACGACTATAGTCGCTCTGGAAATCCAACACGTGAAGCACTTGAGGACATAATCGCTTTATTAGAAGGGGGAACAAAAGGATTTGCCTTTGCATCTGGAATTGCAGCGATTTCTACTGCCTTCCTCCTTCTTTCACAAGGTGATCATGTTCTCATTTCAGAAGATGTATATGGGGGAACGTATCGTATTGTAACAGAAGTTCTGTCTCGTTACGGAATTTCACATACATTCGTTGACATGACGAATTTAGAAGAAGTAAAACAAAGCATTAGACCAAATACAAAAGTCTTTTACATTGAAACACCATCTAACCCATTGTTAAAAGTAACCGACATTCGTGCCGTTTGCGAATTAGCAAAATCTTCCGGGGCACTTACGTTTGTTGATAACACATTTTTAACACCATTATTCCAAAAACCACTTGAACTAGGAGCGGATGTTGTACTTCATAGCGCAACAAAGTTTATTGCTGGTCACAGTGATGTTACAGCCGGATTAGCGGTTGTAAAGGATAAGGAACTCGCTCAAAAACTTGGTTTCTTACAAAATGCATTTGGCGCTATATTAGGGCCACAAGATTGTTCTCTCGTTCTTCGCGGCCTGAAAACATTACACGTACGCCTCGGACACTCAGCAACAAATGCAAATAAAATTGCTCATTACTTACAAAAACACTCAAAAATTCAAAATGTGTATTACCCTGGATTGCAATCACACCTAGGCTATGACATACAACAAACACAAGCCCAATCTGCCGGTGCTGTTTTATCTTTCACGCTTCAATCTGAAGATGCTTTGCGACAATTTTTATCTCAAGTTAAACTTCCTGTCTTTGCAGTAAGTTTAGGAGCTGTGGAATCCATCCTTTCTTACCCTGCAAAAATGTCACATGCAGCACTATCACAAGAAGCACGTGATGAAAGAGGGATTTCTAATTCATTGCTCCGTTTATCAGTTGGCCTTGAAAATGTAGATGATTTAATTGCTGATTTTGAAAATGCACTTTCTTATGTCGAAGAACCTGTGAATGCATAAAACAATTCCCAGCCAATATCACATAAAAAGGATAGACTGATTACATCCATCTGGTCTATCCTTCTTTATTACTTAATTCATATATGCGTCCTTCTGTTAAAGATAATACGCCATTAATATGTCATCTCCATAGGAACCGTCTTCATATTTCACTTACTTTCTCTGCCTACCTTCTTCTCTAAAACCCGTGCGCTCATAGACTTTAATGGCCCGATCATTAACGGAAACAACCCCTAAACAAATTTTCTCTAAACCTTCCTGCCTTTTTGCCCAATGAATAAGAAATTGTATGAGTTTCGTTCCGATTCCTTGATTGCAATATGTTTCTTTAATCCCCATTCCCATTGTTCCTGCATGTTGTAAGCGTTCTTGTTTGTAGCGACTAAAAATAAGAAAACCAACCACTTTATTCCCCATCTCAATCACTATATAAAGATTACCTTCTTCAACACTTTTCTGTATTTTTTCTCTTTCTTTGTTGATATTACGAGGATTTCACTTGGAGAAGATATAAAAAATTTTGTCGTAGCTGCCGATAAAATAATTTCTTTTCGAATATTAATAATTGATTCAGCATCAGATTGTTTCGCTAACGGTATCATATCATCACCACTTATCTTTTTTGTATATCTCCGAACAGGTTATACTAAAATATGCCTGCTTTCCATCCAAAATCTATGTTCTATATAAGAGTACAAAACCCTTTTTCTTATTATTTTAAAAATTTAGTATATTTATTTGAAAGAACAAAAAAATCATGATAAAATCGTGTTATAAATGTATCTGTATCTTCAAACATATAGTAATTTTTATCAAAAATTTCTTGTTACAAAACGTACAAATTTTGCGAAGTTATTTACATCACGTTCTCTTTTCTTACAATTTCTTTACTTTAGAACATTTTTTCTGCAACAACTATTTTCTTTTCTTTAGATTTTTGGTATTTATAGTATGGGTATAACAGCTCGCATGGAGGTGGAAAAAACATGTTAGAAACCTTTCAAAAGGAATTGGAACTGTACGAAAATAATGCAGAATTATTGAAAGTTCTTGCTCACCCTGTTCGTTTATGTATTGTAAAGGGATTAATCGAACGCGGTCCAAGCAATGTTTCGACAATGTACACAGGCTTAAATATGCCACAATCCACAATTTCACAGCATTTAGCAAAATTAAAAAGCGCTAAAATTGTGTCTAGTGAAAGAAAAGGATTAGAAATTTACTACAAAGTAGAAAATGAAACAATCATTCAACTTGTTCGTGTATTACTAGGTTAGGGATAACTAAACAGAAAAGGGCGTATTCTATATTTTCTATCTCATATCTTTAATATAAATATATATCATGAGAGAAAATATACAATACTACATATCCTAAAGTCGTATCAAAAAAACAAGACGCAGAACCATTCTGCGTCTTGTTTTTTTCTATATATGTAAATACCGCTTTACATCAAAATGTAACATTCCTTTTTTTTGCATAACAACATCAAACGCATCGCTCATCCCCCCATGTAAAATCATAGAACGAATCGCTCTGTTTTGTTTCTGTTTCGCAGAAAAAGGATCGGAATCTTGATGACTAGCAAGCTGTTCTAATATACCTGCTGCAAGTAAAAACTCCCTTTGTTTTGTATGCCACACTGTATGTAGAGCACTCTCTTCTCCTACTTCCTTCAATTCATCCCAATGAATATGTGTTGTTATATCCATTTCACCTGGATACTCGAGCGGATCTCGAATGAGTCTATGGTTATAATACCCTCTTAAACTCCCTTCATGATGCGCAGGGTGCATCCACTCCGCCATTGTATATCCATAATCAACCGTGATGAATAAACCTTCCTTGAGCCATCTTGCAACTTCTTGCACATAGCGTTCCATTGCTATTGGTACTTCAAATCGCTGTCTTTCAGAAAGCTGAATATGACGTCTCCGGAGGTAATTACTTATTCTTTCTCCTATCGGTCTTAATACTTCAGCAAGCTTTCCTTCCTCTGTATACGTAATCCGTACTTCATACAAACTTCCATCTCGCTTCTCAACCACTTTAACAGGAAATGCATCAAACAATTCATTTGAAAAAACAACTCCCGTAAAAGCCTCACCTAGCTCCTCATAGGACTTATACTGCGAAACATTTTGAAATGAATCAAGTTGACGTTTTTGCAACTTTCTATGGAAAGGACTCACTTCAACGATAGAATACTGCAAATCTGCAAAAGTCTCCGGTGAGAACTGCTTCCATTCTTGTAAAACAGCATAGGCAAGTCTCCCTGTCCCTCCACCAATTTCACAGATATTTGGAGGAATTTCTCCATTTTGGACAAGGCTAATAAAAAAACGTGCGAATGTCTTTGCAAATACAGAAGAAATATTACTACTTGTAAAAAAGTCACCATTTCTTCCAATCTTCTCACGTTCTTTCATATAGTATCCGCACTCCTCATCATACAGCGCAAGGTTCATGTATGTACTATATGAAATCGAATAATCCTGTTCTTTCTCCATCCATTTTCTTAAAATGAACTCCATCCCCATATGGCTCCTTATTGTAAAAATGGATTATTTTCTTTTTCGAAACCAATATTTGTTTCCGGCCCATGTCCGCATAATACTACTGTTTCATCTGGCAGTATAAATAATTTTTCTTCAATACTTCCAATTAATTCTGCAAAACTTCCTCCTGGTAAATCTGTTCGGCCAATACTCATTTGGAATAATACATCTCCTGAAAATACAGCATTTGCCTCTTTACAGTAATATGAGATACTACCTGGAGAATGTCCTGGTGTCTCAAACATTTCAAATGTAAAAGATCCAATTGTTAACATTCCTTCTCCTTCAATAATCTGATCAGCTGGTTTCGCTGTAATACTCCGATTCATCATAAAGATTTGTGAACCATTGATATTCCCATCACCTAGCCAATCCGCTTCCTCTTTATGTACATACACCGGAATATGAAAAGCATCTCTCACAGTATCAACTGCACCAATATGATCGAAATGAGCATGTGTTAATAAAATCGCTAATGGTTTTAATTGTTCTTCTTGTAAATACGTTACAAGCTTCTCTCCTTCACTACCTGGATCAAAAATAATACATTCTTTTTGATCATTGCTTAAAATATATGCATTTGTCTGTAATGGCCCTAATGGCATTTGTATCCATTTCATGTTTTAATCTCCTCCAGTTGTTAAACTTACTTTTATGATACAGCATTTCCTTCCCTTAGGAAAAGAAACGATGCTGTCTCGACAATCATTTCTAAAACATGTACAATAAAAAAGAAGAAATATTGCAAAAACTCAAACGAAAGAATGAGAGAGCAGAGGGGGATCATATATGGGTCTTGTTATCATTTTTGCGCTAGTCACTCTGTTAGCTGTATTCGCAACCCTTAGAACATTACGTGAAAAAAATCTACTTGCGGGCGGCTTTGCTATTGCAACCGTACTTGTTTTCGGATGGTTTACAATTATGACTGTCCTTAATAGTGGGTACCCACCTGCTACTTAATTCACTTACAGTTCTATTCTTCATCAAGATTATGCATAAAAAGAGGAAGGGGTCTCCCTTCCTCTTCTCATTATCGTACAAATATCGGTAGCCGCATCTTAATTTCGATTCGTCCTCACCGATTTTCTTCTTTTTATTTCATAACTTCATATTTATGCTTCTTCACAAGCCAAGCTCCGCCGATTACACCTGCATCATTACCAAGCATTGCAATCGCTAACTTCGTACTCTTAACAGCACGCGAAAATGCATATTGTTCAAAGTAGCACTGAATTGGCTGTAATAATGCATTTCCAGCCTTAGATACACCACCGCCAATTACAATCTTTTCTGGATTTAACGTACTAGAAAGATTCGCTACAGCTAGCCCTAAATAAGAAGCTACTTTTTCAACAATTTTCTCCGCTAAAGCGTCACCTTGTTCAAGTGCTTCAAACACATCTTTAGATGTAATACGCCCCTCTTCTTCTAACATTGAGCGAAGTACACTTGGTTCATCTGTATTTTGTAATTTTTGCATAGCAACACGTACGATACCTGTTGCAGATGCTACTGTTTCTAAACATCCAGATTTTCCGCAATTACAAGGGAATGCATTTTCTGTTTCGACTGTAATATGCCCGATTTCACCAGCAGCACCACTTACACCATGCACGATCTCACCATTTGCAATTACACCGCCGCCAACACCTGTTCCAAGTGTCATACAAATTAAATCTTTTGCACCTTCTCCAGCACCTTTCCACATTTCACCAAGCGCCGCTAAGTTTGCGTCATTATCAACCACAACAGGTAATCCTGTTTCTACTTCTAACAAATCTTTCAATGGATAGTTTTTCCAGCCTAAATTAACCGCTTCATAAATCATACCAGAAGCGACATGTACAGGCCCAGGAGCTCCCATACCAATACCAATTAACTTACTCTTTAATTCTCCTAGTTCCTCTAACTTTTTATCAATTGCTTTCGCTACATCTAATGTAATATGTTTTCCTTGTTCACTTGTATTCGTTGGGATTTCCCACTTATGTAAAATTTCACCGTACACATTAATAAATGCTAATTTAATCGTTGTCCCGCCAAGGTCAACACCAACTAACCACTTTTCTTCCATTTTTGCTAACCTACCTTTTTCTAATTCTTGCTTATCTCTTTTTGAATCTCTTGCTTCAATAAAAATAAAGCTGTTTGATAGTCTTTTGGCTCAATCAGCTGTGATTGATTTAATTCACGCAATTCATCTTGCATCAATTGTAAATCAGCGATTCGATCACCTGTGTAAATGATTGTTCCAAATTTTTTTAGCAATTGCTGAATATCATAAATCGATATCATTTTATCACCCTCTATGTCCACTTATTATGGAAATATAATAAGAAAACGTTCACATATTTTATTATAATCAACAAGAAAAAGTCTCGTCAATTTTTATTTGTCTATACAAGTCCATTTTAATCAATTGTTTCTTTTTCTGTAATAATTTTTTGTACGTTTTGATCAAAAGACTCTGTTGGAATATAACTAACAATTTGAAAATCAAAAGCTAATGATAGCGTTTTCCCTTCATACTGCAGCAAATAACGATCATAATAGCCACCGCCGTACCCAATCCGTTCTCCTCGTCTTGTATACGCAACTCCAGGCACAAAAAGAAGATCAATTTCATTTGCCTCTATTTCTACTGTTAACGCAGGAATGGGTTCACGCAAGCTCATATATACTGTTTCTAATTGATCGAAATTTGTAATTTGACGAAACGTCATTGTTCTTGTCTCTCTATTACACTTTGGTACAACAACCTTTTTACCTTCTCGCCATGCTTGCTCAATAATAACATATGTATTGACTTCATGTTCCATCGAAAGAGTAATCCCGATTGTTTTTGCTTCTCTCCACTCTTGTTGTTCATATAAAGAAAATACGATTTGTTCTGATAAAGTTTTGTGCTGTTCTTTCGATAAAGAATTCATTTGTTTTACTATTTTCTTACGTAAACGTACCTTCTCCTCTTTCACACGCTTTTCCCCCTATAAGATGATTCTTATGATCATAAAATGAATTACGTTCTTATGAACAGTCTATCATTTTTTACATGTAGCATCACTTTCAATAAGGAATATTACCATAGTAAAAAAAGAAACAGTAGGAAATATTCCTACTGCTTACTTTGTTTCACGGTGTAACGTAGACTTCTTGTCACGCTTGCAATACTTTTTAAGCTCAAGGCGCTCCGTGTTGTTACGTTTATTTTTCTTTGAGATATAGTTACGATCTCCGCATTCTGTACATGCTAGAGTAATATTCACACGCATTCTTATTTCCCTCCAGTCACTAATAACTTAAATCAGACTATACTATAATACCACTTTTAAAATAAAAATTCTACACCTTTTGATATTGTCTAATTTTTTCTATAAGAGTTTGCATATTTTCCTTTGCTATTACTGGGTTTCTCGCATGTGAATACACAAGAAATTTTGGATGTTTTGCATCAGAAACAATATAAGACCACTCTTTTTCTGTATATTTAAACTGGATTCCCTCTAATACTTCGACCTCCCTTTTTTCCATATCTTTCAATAACATTCCCATTACCTTCCCTTTCTCTTTCCATGAACAAACAACTTCATCACATAATAAGTAAAGAGGCGGTGATTGTTCTAACATCATCGACAAAGTGTTTCCTTGCCTAGCAGTTAGTTCGAATAATTTTCCAATTCGATATAAAGTATCTTGTTGCCATCTCATCTGAAAATCACTCTGCTCACTATACATATAAAAAAGAAGGTAGCACTCTCCTAATTTTAACGATAATGGATAAACATTTTCTGTTGTTTCAAATAATAAATCAGGCACATCGATTTCTTCATATTTTGTACTTCGGTAAATTCCACCATGAATATCATATAATTCAAATTTATTTCCGTGTTCATAGAACATAAGAGCCATATGAGCTCGACTGGATTTCATTAACAATTTAATATGCTCTTTTTGCTCATTAGCATAAACCCACGTAATCGTACAACCAAGTTTTTTCAAGAAGGATATAAGTACGGGCTGAATCATTTCATCTCTTTTATTAATGAGAAGGTGAAATGATTGCTTTCGTATCGTTTCGATATCTAAATGTGCTAAGACAGATTCAACATATTTTTCTAAACAAACATGTACCGTTTCATTTCGCCCCATGTCTTTATCATATACATAATGAAATGCTTCTGATGTATACAAATGTTCCAGTTCTTTTTGTTGTTTATACGATAGCCGTATACCACCCTTACCATATAGTTGCATGACAATTCCTTCTCCTTGTTCAAAGCGAATAAAAACGCCCCCTGCACACCCTAGTTCATGAATTGCATATTGAAAAACCGAATCATTCATTTCTTGACATTCCATCGTGTACAAGCCAACACCATGGATTGCATGTAGAAATAGCTTTTTAAAAATATCAACTTCTACACCTTCATATCCCCCAACCAATATGCGCTCCCCTTTTGAAAAAAGGGAACCATATGCCATTGCAACTTTTACAACAACTTGAGGTGTCATTTCTATATTTCCTCTACCTACTACCCTGCTTTTTTGTAACCAACCTGATGTTTTTTCATTTTCAGTAATTCCTGACGAAGCAATAATAGAATGACTATCAATCACTTTACCCGGCCATAGTTTTCCATTTTGTTGTATCACTGTGTTTTTTCCAATCTGGCAATAATCTGCTACCACACTTTTCTCATATAAAGTAACAGCATCTTTAATCATCACATTTTCTCCAACAGTCGCTTCTACTAATTCACAACATTTCCCTACATACGTATTGGCGAGAACAATACTTTTTTGAATGTGCGTATAATCTGATATAGTGCTACGCTTACCAATAATTGAATATGGCTCAATTATCGCCCCTGCTCCAATGGTCGCTCCTTCTCCAATGAAAGATGGCCCACGCATTTTTGTTCCCTTTTCAATCGTTACTCCTTCCCCCATCCAAACCATCGGTAGTACTTCCGTATATGAAATTGGTACCTGCACTTTCTTTGTAAGTAAATCAAACTGAGCCTGCCGATATTGATCTAACGTACCAATATCTAACCAGTATCCTTCCGCTTCATATCCAAAGAGCGCTTTTTTATTTTCTAACAAAGGAAATACATGCTGACTAAAATCAAAAAACTGTGCTGGTGAAATATAAGAAAAGACTTGAGGATCCATAATATAAATGCCTGTATTTACAGTATTTGAAATCACTTCATTCCAACCTGGTTTTTCCATATAACGTATAATTTCATGCTCTCTATTCATAACAACTGAACCAAATGACAGTGGGTTTTCCACTTCCTTCACAAACATCGTGACCAACCTATTCTTACACTGATGAAATTCAATTCCTTTCGATAAATTAAAATCCGTCAATGCATCCCCACTAATTACAACAAATGGCTCATCTAAAAACGCTTCTGCTTGTTTAATGCTTCCTGCCGTACCAAGCGGTGGTGAATCCTCGAAATAGTGTAATTTCACTCCCCATTTACTTCCATCACCAAAATATCGCTCGATAGCCGCACCCATATATTGAACTGTAATTGCAATCTCATAAATGCCATGCCGCTTTAGCAACTCAATATTGTATTCCATAACTGGTTTTTCAAGTAATGGTAACATTGGCTTTGGAAGATTACATGTTAATGGTCTAAGACGCCTTCCCTTTCCTCCAGCTAAAATAACCCCCTTCATATACATTCATCCTCCACTTTTATAATGTTGAACGACTTTGTATATCATATGTATGTCACTTATGTAGAAATTAACCTTTTCAATTCACTACGCCTTAATAGCAAACGCTTACTTTTTTATTTAATAACGAAAACATATATTATTAAAATTCCAGCATTCGGTATTCTTAAAAAAATAAATGACCCTTATATTGTTTTATTTTTCCATATTATGATACATCTTATCATCATAGATGAAACAAAACAACGAGGTTTTTTTGTCATGTTTTGACAAAAAAAGCAAGTGATATTGCATCACTTGCTCACATTTTCTTCTTATTCATTTAACAAATAATGTTTCCCTTTCACTAAATAAAAAACATTCTCGGCAATATTCGTAATGTGATCTGCTACACGTTCAATGTATCGTGCAATAAAAGATAATTGTGTAATTTGCGTAATCGCTTCAGGATGCTCAGGGATAGATGAAATAAACTCACGAATCGCTCTCCCGTATATTTCATCAACAGAATCATCCATCTCTGCAATTTGTTTTGCAGAGGTTAAATTTTCTTCTTGATATGCTTCTAACGATAACTTTAACATATTCGTAGCAATCGTAAACATTTGCTCTAAACTCTTTAAGTTGACAGATACATCTTTTTCTCCAAGCCGAATTGTTGATTTCGCAATATTTACAGCATGATCTGCAATACGCTCTAAATCTGTTGCCGTTTTAATCGAAACAAAAATTCTTCGTAAATCACTCGCAACTGGTTGCTGCTTTGTAATTAACATAAGTGCAAGGTCATTAATTTCTTCTTCTAAATTATCCATACGGTAATCACCATCAATGACTTCTAACGCTGTCTCTACATCTCTCTTCCGAAGTCCTTCCATAGAACGAGAAAGGGCTTCTCCTGCCAATTCTCCAAGTTCAATCACCTTTTGCTGTAATGTTTGTAAGTCATAATGAAATTGCCCCCTTACCACGTTGTTTCCCCCTTTAACTGTTGCGTATATATAAAGTAATAAAAGCCCCTTGCAAGAGGGGCTTTACTCCCAAAAATATTAACCAAATCGTCCTGTAATATAATCTTCTGTTCGTTTATCTGTAGGAGTCGTAAATAATTTATTTGTATCTGTATATTCAACAACCTCACCGCTTAGGAAGAAAGCTGTCTTATCAGAGATACGTGCAGCTTGTTGCATATTATGCGTTACAATGACAATACTAAAATCTTTCTTTAACTCTTGAATTAATTCTTCAACTTTTAATGTAGAAATCGGATCCAATGCTGATGTTGGTTCATCCATTAAGATGACATCCGGCTCAATCGCTAAACAACGAGCAATACATAAACGCTGTTGTTGTCCACCCGACAAACCATATGCATTATCGTGCAATCTATCTTTTAATTCATCCCAAATCGCCGCACCACGCAAACTTTTTTCAACAATTGCATCAAGTGTTTTCTTATCACGAATACCATGGATTTTTGGACCATAAGCCACATTTTCATAGATAGATTTCGGAAATGGATTCGGCTTTTGGAATACCATTCCAACATGTGTACGTAATTCTTCAACAGGATATGACTTATCAAAAATATTTCGATCACGATATTCAATTACTCCCGTCGTACGAACGATCGGTACTAGCTCTACCATACGGTTTAACGTTTTTAAATATGTTGATTTCCCGCAACCACTCGGTCCAATGATTGCCGTTACCTCATTCTCATGAATACTTAAATTCACGTCTTTTAATGCATGATCTTCTCCATACCATAAGTTTAAATTTTTTGTATCGAATACACCCTTCTTCGTTGCTGACTCAATTTTTGTTTCATTTTTCACCTGTACATTTACTACTGTTGCTACCATCTTGAATTCCCCTTTCATCCACTACTTACGATTTCGTAACCATAAGACAACCGCATTCATAATAAGCAACAATCCTAGTAAAACAATCATACCGGCTGCTGCCACATGTTGAAATTCCTCTTGCGGTCTACTCATCCAATTAAAAATTTGAATTGGTAAAACTGTAAATCTATCAAACATGTTAAATGGGATATAATTAGCAAAAGCGAGCGCACCAATGACTAATAGTGGTGCTGCTTCTCCAATTGCCCTCGATAACGCCAAAACACATCCCGTTAAAATTCCTGGCAAGGCAGTTGGCAATACAATCTGATACATCGTTTGCCATTTGGTAGCACCAACGCCATACGAGGCTTCTAGCAGAGAACTCGGTACCATACGAATCGCTTCTTGACTCGAAACAACAACAGTTGGTAATACAAGAAGACTCATTGTAAATGCTGCTGTTACGATACTCTCCCCTAACTGAAGACCATATACAAAGATGGTTAAACCAAGCAATCCAAACACAACAGATGGCACACCCGCTAATGTTTGAATATTTAATTCTATGATCCTTGTGAATACAGAGTGCTTTGCATAATTTTCTAAATAAAGAGCTGTACCTACCCCAAATACAAAGGAAACTGGCACTACTATGCTCATAAATAAAATTGTTCCTGACAATGCAGCGGCAATACCAGCTTGCATTGGATTACGCGAAGCAAAGTTCATAAAAAAATCTATTGAAAGATAACTTACACCTTTTTCAAATATTTGATAAAGCAATACAATTAGTATGCAAATAGAAAATAGCATTGTCATATAAGAAATCGACTTATATATTTGATCCTTCCAAAAACGAGATGCCATATTTTCTTTTATTTTCTTATGATTCAGCATTCGCATCTTATATCGCCTTTCTAAAACGGCGCATAATCTGCTGTGAAATCATATTCATCATGAATGTAAACATAAGTAACGTCGCACCTACAGCATACATGCTATAGTACGTAATCGTTCCATGAGGAGCATCACCTAAACTTACTTGCACAATATAAGCCGTTAACGTTTGAATAGAGTGCGTCGGATCTATCGATACATTTGGCGTTGAACCTCCAGCAATAACCACAATCATTGTTTCACCAATTGCACGTGAAGCCGCTAATAGAATTGCAGCCATAATACCGGTAAACGCAGCTGGAAATACAACCTTTCGCACAGTTTCAAAACGTGTGGCCCCTAGCCCAAGTGAGGCTTCTTTTATTCCTTTAGACACAGCTCCCATCGCATCTTCAGAAAGAGAAGCAATTGTTGGGACCATCATAATCCCTATAACAACCCCTGGACTAATCGCATTAAAAAACTGTAAATCTGGAATGATACGCTGCAGGGCTGGTGTGACAATTGTTAAAGCAAAAAAACCATATACAATTGTAGGAATTCCTGCTAGTAGTTCTAAAATGGGCTTTAACACTTTTCTAACAAAGTGTGAAGCATATTCATTTAAAAATATGGCACATCCTATTCCAATTGGAATTGCCACTATCATAGCAATTGTTGTTACAAGTACGGTCCCACATATGAGAGGAAGTATTCCAAACTTCGGCTCTTCAAAAAATGGTAGCCATTCTTTTTCAGTGAAAAAAGAATATATTGATATTTCATGAAAAAACATAATCGTTTCATTCGCTAACGTAACAATAATTCCGATTGTTGTTATAATCGATACGCTAGCAATTGCCTTTAATAGTAACGGAACCATTCGATTGATTCGCTGCGTTTTTTTTCTTTTGATTGTATTTCTTTCAATCAAATGTTGCACAGAAAATGTAATTTGACTTTTGTCATTTCGAGCCAAAGATGAAAACCCCTTTCCACCCTGACATTATCTTTTTATTTCTGTTAACATTCGCAGCTGTTCATTATATTTTTGTGGGGGTAACTTAACATATCCGACTTCTTCAGCAAGTCTGCCCGCATGTTGCATCATAAATGTCACATACTCTGCCACACTGCTTTTATTTCGAATAGAATCATGATTTACATAAGCAAATAATGATCTTGACAATGGCTTATAGGCACCTGATTGAATGGTTTCTTTCGTTGGTCGTACACCATTTACTTTTATGGCCTTTACCTTATCCTGATTTGCCATATAATACGCATATCCCACAAATGCAATTGCATTTTTATCATTCATTACCCCTTGCACAATGACTTGATCGTCCTCAGATAAAGAAACTGTTTTTGCAAGACGATTGTTTTGCAAGATAGCACTTTGAAAATAATCATATGTGCCAGAATCCACACCCGGCGCATAAAATTGTACTTTTTCGCGTGGCCACCCTGGATGAATATGTGACCATCTTTTCGTTTTTCCATTTTCACTCCATAATAGACGTAATTCCTCTGTCGTCATATTATCTGCCCATGTATTTTGACGATTCACAATGATTGTGAGACCATCATAAGCAATTTCAAATGGTGTAAACTGGATGGAGTTTTTTCTCATAAAGTCTTCTTCTACTTGTTTCACCTTTCGTGAAGCATTATTAATGTCTACTTCACCTTTTCCAAAACGGTGAAATCCTCCCCCTGTCCCAGATATACTAATAGAAATTTTTACACGCGGATCTTTTTTTGTGTACTCTTCCGCTATCGCTTCCATAATGGGAAAGACGGTTGAGGATCCATCAACTCTCACTTCCCTCACATCATTAGCAGCAGATGTAGTAGACGCATACGAAAACGCAAGGCATATCGATATTGCGAAAATCTTGATACATTTCCTTGTCCACTTCACGTGTAGTTCCTCCTAGAAGTATCCCGAAGTAACAGGATTACAGATATAAGAATACTGCCGAACTATTAATCCGGTTTTAATAATTTGTAAAAGTTTTGTAAAGTTCAACTTAACATGAAGGAATACGATGCTCTTTTCTCATTTTCACTTCTCTTCTCAAAAGTAAATATATGACCGGTCAGACTATGAGAGTGTTCATTTTTTCAGCATTTCATTTTTCGCATATGATACGCTTGTCCACAATTACTATACTCTATGCATAAAATACAAAAAAAGCACACTATCTTTTGAGATAGTGTGCCAAATTTACATATTTTTTATTCTTCTTTTTTACCTTTTTCGTCCTTAGGTGCTTCCCCTGTAATTTCTTGTTTCTTCAGTTCAAAGTAAGCATCCGTAATGGCACGACCGATATCTCCGTTAACTCCAGACTTATCGTTGTGTACCCATGGAACAACAACAGAGAATGCAACTTCAGGGTTATCAAGCGGTGCATAACCTACTAATGTTAAGTTATAAGTTGGTACAGGCTCGCCTTTTGCATTTCTTCCGATGTCTTTATTACCGCCATAAAATGTTTGCGCTGTCCCTGTCTTTCCAGCAGCTTTATATGGTGCGTTACTAAAGTATTTTGCTCCTGTACCACCTGACTCATTAAATACTTGTCTAAATCCTTCTTGAACACGTTTGATTTGATCTTCAGGCATATCAACACGATTTAACACTTTCGGTTCCATCGATTGAATCACTTTTCCAACTTCATCTGGTTTAGATGTCGGTTGACGAATTTCTTTTACAATTTGTGGTTGCATACGATAGCCACCATTTGCAATTGTTGAAACATATTGTGCAAGTTGAAGCGGTGTATACGTATCATATTGTCCAATCGATAAGTCTAATAAGAAACCTGGTTGGGATCCTAATCCCCTCTGACCGGATATTTCATTTGGTAAATCAATTCCTGTTTTCACTCCAAGTCCAAACTGTCCAAAATAATAACGCATCTCATCGAATGCTTTTTTCTTAATATCTAATGTACCACCTCGAACATATGGTACTCCAGCAATATTCATAGCTGTTTTAAACATGTATACGTTAGAAGACATTTTTAAGGCAGTGAGGTCATTAATATAACCCATCGTTTTCCAAGAAGCTTTTACTGGTGTACCTTTCAATTTAATCGGCTCATCCAATAATGTTGTCCCAGGCTGAATTGCGCCTGTTTGATATCCCGTTAGTATCGTAGCACCTTTCACGGTTGAACCCATCGGATATGCACTTGTCATCGTTCCTAGTGCGTAGTCTTTTATCTCTTTCGTTCCATTTTCCTCTACGATTTGTTTCCCAGCCATAGATAAAACTTCACCATTTTTCGGATTCATCATCACAACAAATGCTCTATCTAAAAGTGGCTCTGATCCTGCATATTGTTTTAAACTCTTTGTAAGAATTTCTTCTACACGTTTTTGCAGTTCCATATCAATTGTTAAATTCAGGTCGTTGCCTCGTTGCCCTTTGGATACATTTATCGTTTCTAAAATATTTCCGTCTTTATCTGTAATATTTCTCACTTCTGCTTTTGTACCGTGAAGTGTATCCTCATATTGCTGTTCAATATAACTTTTACCAACGCGGTCGTTACGATTATAATCTCGAACAAGGAAATAATCTAATCGTTCCCTTGGTAACCCTTCATCTGAGCTTGTCACACCACCAAGTACACTGCGGAACATATCATCATAAGTGTATTTACGATCCCAATCAACTGTCGTATCGATACCTGGTAACAACGCTAAGTTTTCACTAATGATTGCATATTCTTCTGGTGTTACATCTTTTTTTATGATTTGCGGCGTCATTGCATATCCGCCGTCCATCTTACTCTTAATTGCAAGTATTTCTAAATCTTCCGCTGTTAATTGATTGATTTCCGCCTCTGTCACACGATTACGCTGACGCTCTGCAATTTCTTTATCATCAATTTTCTTTGCTTTAAATTCTGCTTGGTCTTTCTTTGTAATCTTTTCTTTCGCTTCCTCTTCATGTAACGAAAGCCAATAATCTTTTTTATCACGTTCTGTTAATTTATCTGGCGATACTTCAATTAGCTTTGCCAATTTTTTCGCCGTCTCTAAACGTTCTTCTGAAGTTGAACCCTTCATTCTTGTAAACGTAATTGTACGAACCGGGTTATTATCCACAACAGCTCGACCATATCTGTCAAAAATTTTCCCGCGTGGAACCGGATTGCTTACTGTTGAGTTTTCCTTTTTTTCAACCTCATTTTTATAATCTTCACCATGTACAATTTGTACCATTCCAAGCTTCACAATGATTGCTGAAAACATTAAAAACACACAAAAAAACAACACGTTAAGCCGGAACGGAACGTGGGTCTTCTTTTTTTTCTTCTTTTTACTCATACGAACCCCCTCTACCAACAGCTATGTAATAGGAAAGGGACACCTAGTTACAGGTGTCCTCACTGCTGTTTTACATGTCTTTTTATTCTAGCATAAAACCCGGAAGAAGTTAACCTTCTCGTTCGGTATGATTTTGTGTTGTTTCAGGTGCTGGAATCCTTGTTTTATTTGGATTCCCTTCTCCATATTTGACATTTCTAACAGCAAAATAAATAAGTAAATGTCCAGCTCCAAGAATACATAATAAAACAGGTAAGCTTTTTTCTGGTGGAAAAAATGATACTGCACATAAGAAACTTAAAACAGAACATATTCTCCCGCTGTTCAGCCATAGCTCTCGTACAACAATATACTCAACACGCCACTCTCTGGCTTGCTTTGCTCTTCCAATTACATCATATGTCATAGAACCATATGGAACGAGTAAAATTGGGTAAGCAATAGCGATACATGCTGCATAAATGAGTAATTTTACATATGTAACGTGAAAAATAACTAAAAATACGACGACATACAAAATAATCCCACCAAGTAAAATCGCTTTTTTTCTCCATTCCTTTCTTAATATACGCGCAACCAAATAGTAGCATATAAAAGATACAGCTGAATTGACTAAACTATATTTCCCTAGCCCAAATTCACTTCCTGATGCTAAATAGACGTATACAGAAATAACAAAAACAAACGTTCCTTCTCTCAATCCTTGAAAAAAATGTGCGCGTGTAATCCTTCCCCAGTTTTTATCGATCTTACGTTCTTTCAAAACTTGAACAATTTCATAGCGTCCTTCACATTCTCTTTTCGATAAAAAGAAACTTATGACAACAGCAATTGCAAATAAAGTTAATGAAAGAAAAAAGATAATCGTATACCCAGTCCACTTCTCCATACGCGAAATCGTATACCCAGCTGCTATTGGCCCAATCATTCCAGAGAAAGATGTTAACAAACCGAGAAAACCGTTAAAAAAGTCACGTGTTTCAGGCTCTGTAATTTCAAACGTCAACAAATTAAATGCCAGCCAATAAAAACCATATCCAATTCCTAGAAGACCACCAAGTAATAGAATATAATGTGAAGCACGTGTTCCTGCGAGTAAAACAACAACAAAAAAAGTCGCTAATGTTCCTACACCAATTCGCAGTAAAATAGCACGATCTATCCGCTTTGCCAATTTCCCTGCAAAAAGAAATGTTAATGGCTGCAATACAACGCTTGCTAAATTATACACTCCAAGGTTCACATAATTTTGTGTTTGTTTCCATAAATAAATGTTAACAAACGTGTTGGATAAAGAAATCGCGAGCGTATATAATCCCCCCATAACAAGTAACAATACTAAATCACGATTCACCTCGACATCGCCAATTACATGTTTCCACTTCATACATAACTCTCCTTTACTTCATGTTCTAGTCTTCCAAAGACCGACGCAATTATGTAAAAGAAAGCATACAAAAAAGCTAGGAGAATATTCCCCTAGCTTCTTCAATATCGACTTAAATAAAACGGAATAAGCGATATTACTTAGCTTCTTGGTAACGTTTTTCAGCCGCGTTCCAGTCTACAACGTTCCAGAATGCACCGATGTAGTCAGGACGACGGTTTTGGTAATGCAAGTAGTACGCATGTTCCCAAACGTCTAAACCGATAACTGGAGTTTTACCTTCTGTTAAAGGAGAATCCTGGTTTGGAGTGCTTGTTACTTCTAGCTCACCATTGTTTACTACTAACCAAGCCCAACCAGAACCGAAGCGAGTTGCACCAGCTTTTGCGAACTCTTCTTTGAATGCATCAAAGCTACCGAATTTCGCTTCAATTGCAGCTGCAAGTTCACCTACTGGTTGTCCACCACCATTTGGAGATAGAATTGTCCAGAAGAAAGTGTGGTTCACATGTCCGCCACCATTGTTACGTACTGCAGTACGAATTGCTTCTGGTACTTCATTTAAGTTTGCAACTAATTCTTCAACACTTTTGTCAGCTAGTTCTGCATGACCTTCTAACGCAGCATTTAAGTTTGTTACGTAAGTGTTGTGGTGTTTTGTATGATGGATGTTCATTGTTTCTTTATCAAAATGAGGTTCTAAAGCATCATACGCATAAGGTAAATTTGGTAATTCATGTTTTGCCATTGTTACATTCCTCCCATTTTATGTATTGCCAAAATAATTTAGCATACAACTTCATTTTACCCTAATTGCCATAGGGTGAAAACAAATTAAATCACATTGTCTTGCTATCACTAACGTAGCAAAATTCCCATTTCTTTTCAAACAAAATGCTCATATATTTCGTAAAAAAAAGCTCCCTTCTACAAGGAAGCTTTTCGTCTACATGATAAACATATGAAATGGATATGGACCCTGTAGGACTCGAACCTACGACCGGACGGTTATGAGCCGTCTGCTCTAACCAGCTGAGCTAAGGGTCCAAAATTATGTATATAGCGGTGATTAAAATTCAGATTCACCACCAAATCTCCAAAGAACATTCATAAAAGCTGAAAACTGTAAGATATATCAATTAAGAAATGTAAGATAAATTTACCATATAAAAAAGAAAAGTGTCAATTATATTTTTACCTTTCTGCTACGCAGAACAAAAAATAGCCTACACTCATTTCCTCCCTTTGTTTTCATTTCGCACAGGGCAGGAAAAAGATTTAATCGCTTCAGACGGATGCTCTCCCCACCTAAATTTATAAGTAATAAATCCTCTATACAGTCCAACTACCAGAACATTAACCTTATTTCATACGATATAGCTTGTGATTCACTAGATGCGTACGTTACAATGACTTTATGCATCAATCTATCATACATATAGCAAAGGAAGTGAATAGATGTCCATCTTTACACAACTAATAAAAAGTTTATATTCGCCAAAGGATATGGCCCTTTTTCGTTTTCAAAAAATGGGAAAAACAATTCTATACGTCATGTTATTGTGTTTCATCGCAACGATCCCTAAAACTTTCATATTCGGAAACTTCGTACAAGATGTTGTTTCTTCTGTACATCAATCCATTGAAAAAGATCTCCCCGATTTTAAAATTGAGAATGGTGAACTTCACGCTGACGTCAAAGAACCTATTATAAAAGAAGATGGAAATTTTGTTTTTGTATTTGATCCTAATGCAACAGATACGAATGCGTATGCAAATAAACAAGGTGTATTCGTTTTAAAAGATAAAGTTGTATCTATGAATAACAATCAAACACAAAGTCAATCTTACAGCGACTTCGGTAATGGGACATTTGAGAAAAAGGATATCCAAGGCATTGTATCAGCCATTGATAATGTCTATCCATTTCTCATGTTTGGTGTTGGAATAGCCATCTACCTGTTCCAATTATTCATTTCGTTCTTAGGCACAACTATTTTAGCCTTTATCGGTTCAGCAATGGTTGGTCAGCGAAAAGTATCTTACAAACAAGTTTGGACATTAACAGCTTACAGCTATACGATTCCAACTATTTTCTTTATGATTATGAATGCATTAAACATAAATGTGCCAGGAACATTCTATCTGTACACTGCCATCATTTTAATCGTGCTGTATTTAACAATTAAAGAAATACCAAAACCTAAAGAAAAACACGAACTATAAAAAATGCCATTTTGGCATTTTTTTTTTGGACAAGCATATATTTCCTAACAAAGGAGTGAGGAATATGAAGAGACTTGGTGCACTCTTACTTGTGCTTGTTCTCGGTTACGTGTTTTATTACGATATTAAAATTGGTACTTTACCAATGTTAAGTTCATACAAAAAAACAACAGCTGCCCAAACTGTAAAAAAAGAAAATGTTGATACAAAAGCAAAAAAAGAAACAGATGTACAGTATAAAGCAATTGAAGTAAAAACAGGAGATACCGTTTTATCGATTACAGAAGCGATTAATAAGAAAAAAATTCCTTCTATTGAAAAGGTCATCGGTGATTTTAAACAGTTAAATAAAGATACGTCTGCAACAAAAATACAGATCGGAAAATCTTACAAATTTCCGTTATATCAATGAGCAATCACTTAATCCTTGTCAATTACATAAAGGCGCTGATACAATAGTAAAAGTGAAACCGAGCATATAGGTTTCTATTGCTTCATATCACATATACTATATTTGATATGAAACACAAAATAAGAAACTTCTTTTATAAGGAGAGCGATCTATTCGTGAATGAAATGACTCATCGTACAAAAACACGTCCTGTTAAAGTCGGTAATTTAACAATTGGCGGTAATAATGAATTAATTATACAAAGTATGACAACTACAAAAACACATGATGTGGAAGCAACTGTTGCTGAAATCAAACGTTTAGAAGAAGCGGGTTGTCAAATCGTCCGCGTTGCTGTTCCAGACGAACGTGCAGCAAACGCAATTGCTGATATTAAAAAACAAATTAACATCCCACTTGTTGCTGATATTCACTTCGATTATCGCCTTGCATTAAAAGCAATTGAAGGTGGCATTGATAAAGTACGTATCAACCCAGGCAACATCGGGCGTCGTCATAAAGTAGAAGCTGTTGTAAACGCTGCGAAAGAACGCGGTATTCCAATTCGTATTGGTGTAAATGCTGGTTCATTAGAACGTCATATTTTAGAAAAGTATGGATACCCTACTGCAGATGGTATGGTTGAAAGTGCTCTTCATCATATTAAAATTTTAGAGGACTTAGATTTCCATGATATTATCGTATCAATGAAAGCCTCTGATGTTAATTTAGCAATTGAAGCATATGAAAAAGCAGCTCGTGCTTTTAATTATCCACTGCACTTAGGTATCACAGAATCCGGAACACTATTCGCCGGAACAGTAAAAAGTGCTGCCGGTCTTGGTGCTATTTTAAGTAAAGGTATCGGAAATACACTTCGTATTTCATTAAGTGCTGATCCAGTTGAGGAAGTAAAAGTGGCTCGTGAATTGTTAAAATCATTCGGTCTTGCATCGAACGCTGCAACACTTATTTCTTGTCCAACATGCGGTCGTATTGAAATTGACCTTATCAGTATTGCAAATGAAGTAGAAGAATATATCTCTACGCTGAAAGTACCAATCAAAGTTGCCGTACTTGGCTGCGCTGTAAACGGTCCTGGTGAAGCTCGTGAAGCCGATATCGGTATTGCTGGTGCACGCGGAGAAGGTTTATTATTCCGTAAAGGAAAAGTCGTTCGTAAAGTACCGGAAGAAACAATGGTAGAAGAACTGAAAAAAGAAATTGATGTAATTGCTGCTGAAATGGCTGCAAATCAAGAAAAAGAAAAACAAGAGCAAAAATAATAAAAAGCTCGTCAGTTTCATAACTGGCGAGCTTTTACTTTACACATTTTGGGCAACGCCCATATATTTCAAACTTATGTCCTGTTACTTCATATCCCTTAAAATCTTTATTCATAAAATCCATTGGACAGGAAGTAATTTCTTTTGTACCACCACAATCCAAACAAATAAAGTGATGATGATGTTCCATAATAGAGCATGTAAAACGAAAATGCTTTTCTCCATTTAATTCAGTTTGCTCCAAAACACCAATTTCAGCAAATACGGTTAAATTACGATAGATGGTATCAAAACTTAATCCTGGATAATCATCCTTCATATGCTCTAAAACATCTTTTGCAGTTAAATATCGATTATGGGCTGCAAATAAACGTAACATTTCTTCCCTTTTTCCAGTGTGTTTATAGCCTTTTTCTTTCATAAGGCGTAAAGCTTCTGTCAGATTCATAACTATCCCTACTTTATGCAGTTTTTTTCTTCTTCCATAAGATTGCACCGATTAAAATAAGAACCGCTAGCATAACAATTGTACCACCTGGAGCTAAATCAAGCTGATAAGAAGCGAACAGCCCACCTATCACGGAAATTTCACCAAATAAAATGGAAAAGAAAATCGTTTGTTTAAATCCTTTTGCAATGCGGATACTTGCTGCAACTGGTAATGTCATTAAAGATGACACGAGAAGAACCCCAACAACACGCATAGATATCGCAATGACAAGCGCCACTAAAATAATGAAAATAAAGTGAATCCATTTTGTACGAAGCCCTGTTGATACAGCATATTCTTCGTCAAATGATAATAAAAATAACTCTTTATATAATAAAATAATTGTTGCAATAACGACGATTGCTACAATACCAATAAGAATTAAATCCGTACTCGTTACAGCGCTCACGCTACCAAATAAATAACTAAATAAATCCGTATTAAATCCATTAGCAAGCGAAATGAAGATAACCCCTATTCCCATTCCTGCTGAGAGAATAATCGGAATCGCCAACTCTTGGTAATGTTTATATACAGTACGCAACTTTTCAATCAATAGCGCCCCGCCCATTGAAAAAATCATCCCCATATATAACGGATTTAAAAATCCACCAGTAAAAATCGTTTTTTCAAGTAACAAACTTGCGGCAATTCCTGATAATGTCACATGGCTTAAAGCATCTGCAATTAGTGACAAACGGCGAATAACAACAAACACACCGATTAACGGCGCAACAAGCCCTATTAAAATACCAGCGTATAAAGAATTACGCAAAAAGTCATATTGTAAAAAATCCTGTATCATTATATCCTCCCGTGATGCTCATGGTCATGCTCTAAACGATGAACATGATGTCCATATAAAATCGACATTTCCGCATCTTCTAACTCTCGGAATTTCTCAACATTTCCATGGAAATGTAAATGCTGATTTAAACATGCAACATGCGTCACCTTCTCTGTTACAGCTCCCATATCATGTGTAACCAAAATCAATGTGATCCCTAGTTTTTTATTTAAATCTTCTAGTATCTCATAAAAGCTCTCCACACTCTTTACATCAATCCCAACTGTAGGCTCGTCCAAAATCAATAATTCCGGGTTACTTACAAGTGCACGTGCAATAAATACACGTTGCTGTTGTCCACCGGAAAGCTCTCCTATATTACGATTTTGAAATTCGCTCATTCCTACATCTGCAATTGCCTTTGTAACCTTTTCTTTATCCTCTTTCTTCAAGAAACGAAATAGGCCCTTTTTTGAAACAAGTCCCATTGAAACAACTTCAAAGACAGTCGCTGGAAAACCAGAATTAAAACTGTTAGCCTTTTGTGAAACATAACCAATTTTATTCCACTCTTTAAATTTCTTACTATCAATATCAAATAACCGAATACTTCCTTTCTTCGGCTTCAAAACACCTAATATACACTTTAATAAGGTCGATTTACCAGACCCATTTGGCCCAACCAAACCTAAAAAAGCCCCCTTAGGAACTTGCAAATTAATATTTTCTAACACATTTCGATCTTCATACCGAAATGTCAATCCTTCTATTTCTAACATATTTTTCATAGTATCTCACCTATTTTAATTCAGAATGATTCCGATTTACTTCTATATAAATTATAGTATAGCTTATTATAGTTGTAAACCAATCTGCCTAAAATATATTCTTTATTTAAAGCAACCTTATTATTATAACAAAAAGCAGAGAAAATCTCTCTGCTTTTTAAGGATATTCAAAAATCACGACCAAGATAGCTACCACAACTCTTCGCGCATCAGAATTGATCGCCTCTCTTTATCTTCTTTTTAAACATATACTTTTAATGAATAGCTGATTTAAATTTACCACCATTTGTTTCTTGCGTATTCATAATTGTAACAAAGGCGTTTTCATCAATTTCATGGACAATTGATTTTAATTTCGTTACTTCAAGACGTGTAACGACTGCATAAATTACCTCTTTTTCTTTATCTGTATAACCACCTTTAGCAACAAGTTTCGTTGTCCCACGACCGAGGCGGTGTAAAATTGCATTTGATACTTCTTCATATTGATCTGATACAATTAATACTGCTTTTGTTTCATCCAACCCTTGAATAACCGTATCAATCGTTTTAAAAGCAATATAGTATGTCATAACAGAATACATCGCTTGCTCGACACCAAATACAAATGCTGCCCAAGCAAAAATAAATAGATTTACAAACATCACGAATTCACCGACAGAAAACGGTAATTTCTTTGTTAATAAAATCCCCATAATTTCTGTACCATCCAATGAACCACCATGACGAATAACAAGCCCTACACCAAGCCCTAAAATAAGACCACCAAAAACTGTTGCTAAAATAGGCTCTGTCGTAAATGGTTTAAAGGTATGTAATGTTGACTCAATAAACGCTAAAGCCACAATTCCAAAAGCAGAAGATAACATGAATGTTTTCCCGATTTGTTTATAACCAGAATACATAAACGGGATATTGAGGATAACAACCAAAGTAGAAAAACTCAACCACCAAATGTTAGGAGTAAGATAATCTAGTATGAGGGAGACACCAATAATTCCACCATCAATAATTTTGTTCGGCATTAAAAACAGTTCAATTGCTACCGCCGCACATGCCGCTCCAAAGACAATCATCACCAAACGATACAATAGATGGATAACACTTTCTTTTCGATGTTGTTTCTTCTCCATAAGCCCTCCTTATATTCTCTATATAATTTTGTTCTTTTATTATAACATACTCCTCTTTTCATCATGGAAAAAAACACCTGGTATACGAATATATACAAGCACCGCACACATATATTTCGATATAAGAACGCCTGAAGGAGGATTATATCGTGAACCTTATCAAACATATTGTAAATAAAAAATTAAATCATATGACCACAAAAGAATTATTGAAATATAGTAAAGAATATGAAGTTCCTATTACAACTGAACAAGCTGAGCAAATTGTCCCTTTACTAAAAGGAAAAAATGTCAATATTTACGATACAGGAGAAAGACTAGAACTTTTAAAAAAAATCGCAAAAGTAACCTCTCCATCTACTGCTCAACAAATAAATACATTATTTCAGAAACTATTAAAATAAGGAGGGGAATTCCCCTCCTTATTGTTCTTTAATCTTCTCAAGAAGACCTTCATCAAATGAACCACTCTTTAACATTTCAATTTCAAATTTATATGGTGGTTTTTTATCTTTCTTATCCTCGCCCACATAAGGTGTTTCAAGAATTTTTGGTACATGCTGTAATTGCGGATGGTGCACAATATGATGTAACGCTTTGTACCCAATATGGCCAAAACCAATATTTTCGTGACGGTCTTTTCCGGCTCCACGTACATTTTTACTATCATTAATATGCAACACTTGCAAACGATCAATCCCAACAATTTTATCAAATTCGTTTAATACACCATCAAAATCATTCACAATATCATAACCTGCATCATGTGTATGACATGTGTCAAAGCATACAGATAATTTTTCGTTATATTTTACGCCATCAATAATTTTTGCAATTTCGTCAAAACTACGTCCGCACTCTGTTCCTTTTCCAGCCATCGTTTCTAGTGCAATGTTTACTGTCTGTTCTGGCGTCAACACTTCATTTAGCCCTTTAATGATTTGCTGGATACCAGCTTCAGCTCCTGCCCCAACGTGAGCACCTGGGTGAAGTACAATTTGCTTCGCTACCCCTAACGCTGACGTTCTTTCAATTTCCATACGAAGGAAATCCACACCTAGTTGAAATGTTTCAGGTTTTGTCGTATTCCCAACATTAATAATATAAGGCGCATGGACGATAATTTCCTCAATACCATTCAGTTCCATATGTTTTCGTCCAGCTTCTATATTTAACTCTTCAATTGGTTTTCTTCTCGTATTTTGCGGTGCACCTGTATAAATCATAAACGTTGTCGCACCATATGAAACAGCCTCTTCACTCGCTGCTAATAACATCTTCTTACCACTCATAGAAACATGAGATCCAATCTTTAACATATAATCACCTCTTCAATATACAATAGCTATAATGATAGCATAATTTGTAGAAATATGTAGTGAATTGTTTGTTCCTAAAAGAATATATACAAACACAAATTGAAAAACCGGGTAAAAACCATTCTTTTCAGGTCGGAAGAGAGCGTCCGGCCATGGATAGAAGCGGTCAGTTCCCTTTTTGCCCCCATATCAAGTAAGAACAAAGGGAGAAAGCGAGTGGAGAGCTTCTTTTGTTTTCATAGCAGCGACTTATATGTTGGAAAATCAAGATGGATATATACAACAATAAGCTCATTACTCTTTCAACATGAGGAGATAAAAAAAGATAAGGGATCTCCCCCTTATCTTTTCTTATTGCTATATTTTCTCTTCACTTTTTCACGTTCAGTGGCAAGTTTTTTCTTATAACCTGGCTTAACCTTTTTCGGCTTTTTAACAACTTTTGTTGCCATAATATCTAATTCATCATTTGGTTTTTTACGACTTTTACGACGACGACGCTCACCTAAATCTGCCCATTCGTCTCCACGTAAATCTACATGTTTGAATGTAATATTACGTTGTTTTTCTAAGCTATCTAACGCTTCTTCGTTTGCTGGATCATAAATTGTCACTGCGATACCAGAATAACCAGCACGTGCTGTTCTTCCAACGCGGTGAACGAAGAAATCTAAATCCGAAGGGATTTCATAGTTAATTACATGGCTTATTCCTTCGATATCAATACCACGTGCCGCTAAGTCTGTCGCCACAATATATTGAAATTCTAAATCACGAATTTGCTTCATCATTTTTTTACGATCACGCGGAGTTAAATCACCATGGATTCGTCCAACTTTCAATCCACGCTCTGCTAATCCATTCGCCACTTCATCTGCCATTTTTTTCGTATTTGTAAAGACGATTGCTAAATATGGCTTAAATTGAAGTAACATATTTTTTACTAATTCGATCTTATTGCGATGTCTAGAAGGTACTAAATAATGCTCAATATTTCCTGCCGCAACTTGTTTCGGATTAATATGAATATGCTCTGGATTCTCCATGTACTTCTTCATAAACGGCTTTAATTTTTGAGGGATCGTTGCAGAGAAAACAAGCATTTGCAAGTTTTTTGGCATGCGTGCTGCAATTTTATCCACATCTTGAATAAATCCCATATCAAGCATTAAATCTGCCTCATCGACAATAATAGTAGATGCTGTATGAACAAATAGCGCTTGTTCTTCTACTAAATCTTTAATGCGCCCCGGTGTTCCAACAACGACATGAGGTTGCTTTTTCAGCTTTTCAATAGAGCGTTGTTTGTCCGTTCCGCCAATTAAACAACGTGCTGTAATCATTTGATCTTCCGCACAAAACTTTGTTAACTTCACAATCTCTTGATAAATTTGTTGTGCTAACTCACGAGTAGGCGCTGTAATAACAAGTTGTACTTCTTCACGTTTTGCATCAATTCTGTTTAAAGTTGGAAGTAAGTATGCATGTGTTTTCCCAGAACCGGTTTGAGACTGTCCAATTACACTCACACCTTTTTTTACAACTGGAAAAATTTTCTGTTGAATTTCTGTCGGCTCCGAAAAGCGTAGTTCACGAACTGCATCTATTAAAAATGGTTGAAAATTATACTGCGTAAATGTTTGTAGTGTCATAAGTTACACCTTCTTTCTAAAATTTCTACTGCGCGCACAAATCAGTCAAGTCTACATTATATCGAAATCTAATAGTAAAATCCATCTTTAGTTTAGGTTTTCACTTCAAAAACTAACCTTATTCCTTTTCATTGCATATTGTATGTGTATATACCTAACTGAAGAAAGGAGGGTTTCTATTATGTATCCGAAACCCCCTATGGGGCAAATGTATGCAAGACAGCAACAACCATACACCCCATATCCCATACCTAATTTACCGCCTATGATGCAAAAAAAGAAAGGATTTCTCGCTAAACTATTCCAAAAGCAAGATCCGACTCATGCCTTTATGCAGATGGTTCCTCCCTATCGACAAATGGAGGGACGACCGATGATGCATCAACATCAGCAGCCCTATATACAGCCACCACAACAAATGATATCGCCTCAAATGAATGACCATAATGAAATACGTGGCTCAGCACCGGTGACACCTAGCGCTAGCAGTGGTATTGGTAGCTTCTTTTCCAATCTAATCTCCAATCCTACTGGCATGTTAAATAATATTGAAAAGGTTGCTCAAGTCGCTCAATCTGTAGGACCTGTCGTCCAGCAGTACGGACCCATTGTGCGTAGCATACCAAGTATCGTAAAAATTCTCACTTCCGGAAAAGGTGCTGCTGAAGAATCAACAGAAGAGACGGAAGTAATCGCTGCACCTTCATCACTTTCAACAAAGAAAATAAAGAAGAAAATAATTTTAGAACCCGTTATTGAACAAGACCTTCCGAAAGAGGATATCCCGCGTATGGCACCAAAACCGAAACTATATGTCTAACAATCCTTTGTTTTCTGTCCACTCCTCCTTTATAATAAAAAAGACTATGTACAAAAAGGATTCCTTGTTTAGAAGGAGAGGATTACTCACATGAAAATTGTTAAAATTTCCCCTCGTGGTTATTGCTACGGTGTTGTTGATGCGATGGTCATTGCACGCAATGCCGCACTAGATAAAACGTTACCGAGACCAATTTATATTTTAGGTATGATTGTTCATAACAAACATGTAACAGATGCTTTCGAAGAAGACGGCATTATTACATTAGATGGTCCAAGTCGATTAGAGATTTTAGACAAAATTGATTCTGGTACCGTTATTTTCACAGCACATGGAGTTTCTCCAGAAGTTAAAAAACGTGCAATAGAAAAAGGATTAACGACAATCGATGCAACATGTCCAGACGTTACGAAAACACATGACCTCATTGAAGCAAAAAAAGCGGAAGGATACCATGTGATTTATATTGGTAAAAAGGGGCATCCGGAACCAGAAGGTGCTGTTGGTATCGCACCTGATATCGTCCATCTTATTGAAAGGGCAAATGATTTGGAAACACTAGAAATCCCAACAGAGAAAATTTTAGTTACAAATCAAACAACAATGAGCCAATGGGACGTTCAGCACCTGATGGAAGACATTCAGAAAAAATTCCCAACAGCTGAATTTCATAAAGAAATTTGCTTAGCAACACAAGTTCGTCAAGAAGCCGTTGCTAAACAGGCTGATGTGGCTGATTTAACGATTGTTGTTGGTGATCCTAAAAGTAATAACTCAAACCGTTTAGCTCAAGTATCACAAGAGATTGCTGGTACAAAGGCATACCGCGTTGCAGATGTAAGCGAAATTCAATTAGAGTGGCTACAAGGTATCGAAAACGTCGCTGTTACTGCAGGAGCATCTACACCAACACCGATTACAAAAGAAGTAATTGCCTTTTTAGAACAGTATGATCCGATGAACCCAGCAACTTGGGAACGTAAACGAAACGTACCACTTCAAAAAATCTTGCCGCGTGTAAAGGCAAAAAAACAACAATAAAAAAATCCGTTGCTAATTCGCTAGCAACGGATTTTTTATTACACTGTTTATCCCGCACTAACGTGCAGTAATACTCCCACCTCAAAATTCGGTGCAAGCAATGTCCAGCTCTAGCGGCTAGAATCTCCGGTCGTTTCGCCCCCTCGGACGAGGCAAAAAGCGCCTCTCTGTCGTGTGCTCCAACGTCCTGCGATTCTGAATGAGCCGCTTCCGCTTTTCTAAAGAAGTTAGGTGGGAGATAAACTACCCGTAAAGGCCCGATTGGTGAGGACTGAGAATCAGTGAAGGATGAGGAACCCCCCCACTGATTAAAGTTTCACTTTATACAAAAGTAAACGGATCTGTATGTAACCTTGAAGCATGAATTTGCACAGCAAATTTTTTCTCATCCACTTTTTGTTGCAACTGCTTTTGTACACCATGTTTCATTACTTTTTCCACATTATGTCCTGGGTCAACAATATTTAATCCGAGCATCATTGCATCGTGTGCAACATGATAATACATATCACCTGTTACATATGCATCTGCTCCTTTAAATTTCGCTTGCGTAATATATTTATTCCCATCACCGCCAAGCACTGCTACTTTCCGCACTTTATCGTCTAAATCCCCAACAACTCGTGCGCCTTGTACATCTAATGCAGATTTCACATGATCAGCAAACTGACCTAATGTCATTTCTTCTTGCAAATATCCAATCTTACCAAGCCCTAACGTTTCTCCCTTATTATCAAGTGGATACACATCATAAGCAACTTCCTCATATGGATGAGCTATTAACATGGCTTTTACGACTTTTCGCTCTAGTGAAGCTGGAATAATCGTTTCAATCCTTACCTCTTCTACACGCTCTAACTGCCCAGTTTCGCCTATATGAGGGTTCGTCCCCTTTCCAGGCATAAATGTACCTATCCCTTCGCTATTAAACGTACAATGGCTATAGTTACCGATATAACCTGCTCCAACATCCCCAAGTGCTTTCCGAACTTCTTCAGCATGCGTTACGGGTACAAATACAACAATCTTTTTCATTTCTTCCGAGTATGTCGGAACAAGTACTTCTGTATTTTGTAATCCTAACGCGTCAGCAAGTAAATCATTTACTCCACCTTTTGCTACATCGACATTTGTATGTGCCGCATAAACAGCGATATCGTTTTTGATACAAGTTTCAATAATTCGCCCATAAGCCTTATCTGTATGAATCGCTTTTAATGGATTAAAAATAAGAGGATGATGAGCAATGATTACATTCGCTCCTATTTGAATCGCCTCTTCTACAACTGCTTCTGTAACATCTAATGCGATCAATACATGCTGAACCGGCTTATTTAATGCCCCAATCTGCAAGCCAATCTTGTCACCTTCCATCGCAAGATGCTTTGGATACATACTTTCAAATAAAGAAATTATCTCATGCCCATTTGGAATTTTACTCATGATAAAACCTCTCCTATCATTTTCATTTTCTCTGCTACTTCATCCCGTTTCGCTTTTGTGTCTTCCGAATTTGCTGCACGTTCTAGTTGCTTCAAGATATTTTGAAAGTTTTTTGATTCACCTTCCCATTTCTCAATAAAAGCATCATTCTTTTCTTTCATCAAAAACGGTCCAATAAATAGCTCAGCTTGTTTATTTTCAGAGTAAGGTGCTAAAGGATTTCCTTTTTCTCCAACTAAAATCTCATAAATTTTGCCGTCTTCTTTTATAATTTTTTCATGAATAAGCTCCCAACCATTTTCAATGAACCATTCACGAATATGATGCGCGGCAATATTCGGTTGTAAAATTAAACGCTTTACACCATTTAGTTTTTCTTTTCCGTTCTCTAAAATATCACGAATTAACGCGCCACCCATACCAGCAATCGTAATCACATCAACCTCTCCTGGTGTAATGACAGCTAACCCATTCCCTTTTCGAACATCTACCTTTTCTTGCAAGCCACTTTCTGCTACTGTAGCCTGCGCAGAACGAAATGGTCCATCTACCACTTCTCCTGCTACTGCCTTTGTAGCAATATGATTTATAATTGTATAGCACGGTAAGTACGCATGGTCAGAGCCAATGTCTGCAACTGTAGATCCTACCGGAATTTCCCGCACTACTTCTTCTAATCTTTTTGAAAGCTTCACTTCATTCATTTATTCCCATTGCTCCTTCTCTTGTCAGTCTGTCTCCATGATAATGAATTTACAGTCCTTGTTGCAAGTAAAGAAACAAAACAATTTATTTATTTCATCTGATTTTAGGATAAAAGAAAAAACAAGCTCTCCGCCAATAAGCAAAGAACTTGTTTTTTGGTCGTATTCCACTACATGCGAATCATACAATTCTCACAGATTAAAGGTTCACCCTATTTTTTCTTAGCTAACCAATCGGCTACTTTAGAAGCTTGATCAGCTGGAATTAAATTTGGCGGCATATTCCCTTTCCCTTTTACAATTACTTCTTTAATTTCATCTTTAGAAAGTTTTCCACCAACCTTTTGTAAGCTAGGCCCTACTGCACCTTGCAACTGATCACCATGACAGCTCGCACAACTCTGCTTCACAATATCTTCTGGTTTCGATGCCGTTTGCGCTGGTTTCCCCCCATTTTTCGCATCGGCCAGCTCTTTAGATTTATATAACCCCTCAAACGAAAATACAAACATAATAACAATCCCTATTACAGCAATGAGTGCAAACGGAATCAATGGATTACGTTTCATACTTCTTTCCCCCCTCTACGCCCCTAATAGTTAGATGATTCAGTTATTTCCATTGTACTTGAAAACGCTCTATCAGAAAAGACAAAACTATCAGTTGTTAAAAATATTCCATAAATTCAGTTTATTGATTATCTCTCTTTTATCGCATATTATTTTGATAAATATCAACGCTTCTCATCATATTTTTTGTTTTTCTACATATATTTTTGTATAGAATAAACGAAATTAATCGAAAAATCGAAAAATGAGCATTTGCAAATCAAAAGACAATTCTGTAAAATAAATTACAAGAATTGTAATCGTTACTCACAGCTAAATTTTAACAAAAATTAACAAAATAAAAAAGTTTACTTCACAAATGTGAAGTAAACTTAAAAAGAACCCTATTCTAAGAAATCTTTTAGACGTTTGCTACGGCTTGGATGTCTTAATTTACGAAGCGCTTTTGCTTCAATTTGACGAATACGCTCTCTCGTTACGCCGAATACTTTCCCAACTTCTTCAAGCGTACGAGTTCGTCCATCATCTAAACCGAAACGAAGACGTAAAACATTTTCTTCACGATCTGTTAGTGTGTCTAACACATCTTCTAATTGTTCTTTTAGCAACTCATACGCTGCATGGTCCGCAGGTGATGTTGCTTCTTGGTCTTCAATAAAATCGCCTAAATGCGAGTCATCCTCTTCACCAATTGGTGTTTCAAGAGAAACTGGCTCCTGTGCAATTTTTAAGATTTCGCGTACTTTTTCTGGAGCAAGATCCATTTCTTCTCCAATCTCTTCTGGAGATGGTTCACGCCCTAAATCTTGTAACAATTGACGCTGTACACGGATTAATTTATTAATTGTTTCAACCATATGAACTGGAATACGAATTGTTCTCGCTTGGTCTGCAATGGCACGTGTAATCGCTTGACGAATCCACCAAGTTGCATACGTACTGAATTTAAAACCTTTACGATAATCAAACTTTTCAACAGCTTTAATTAGACCCATATTTCCTTCTTGAATTAAGTCTAAGAAGAGCATACCACGGCCTACATATCGTTTTGCAATACTTACAACAAGACGTAAATTCGCTTCCGCAAGACGGCGCTTCGCTTCTTCATCACCTTCTTCAATGCGTGTTGCAAGTCGAATTTCTTCTTCAGCGGATAGTAGGTCGACACGACCGATTTCTTTTAAATACATTCGAACAGGGTCATTGATTTTCACACCTGGTGGCACACTTAAATCATTTAAATCGAATTCCTCTTCGGTCTTTGTGATTTGGTGATTATTCGGACCTTCATCGTTGTCGCCAACTAAATCAATTCCTTGTTCACCTAAATATTCATAATATTCATCCATTTGATCGGATTCAATTTCAAATCCATTCATGCGTTCTGCAATCTCTTCATATGTAAGAACGCCACGTTTTTTTCCGAGCTCAGTGAGTTGTTCTTTCACTTGCTCAAGAGTCATATCAGTTTCAATTTGTTTAGAACGAGCTGGTTTATCAGCCATTTGTTCCCCTCCTTACGCGAGATACAAACATTCATTATAATAAAATTTTATACAAAAAGCTATCTTCTTGCTTTCTGATTTTGTAAATATGCTGCATAAAATTTTGCAGCTTCTACTGGATCTGTTTTTTCCATTTGCTTTACTGCAAAAATGGTTTCCATTTTTTTAAGCTTTTGCTTGTGGCGGCTTAGCGCCTCTAAGTGACCTTGCAATACCTCGTCTGTGTATTCTGGATTAATGAATTCATCCGTTGAAATATTGGTAATAATATTTTTCAATTTCTCATCAGAGAGCCAACTCAAGAAATTCCCGACTGAAGGTTCATTTCCCTTTTCATAATATGCGTATAGTTCATATAAAATCCCTTTATGTTCTTCCGTATGAAAATCTTCTATATGAGGTTCAATACGGAAAGCAACTTCTGCACTTTGTAGCATATGGTAAATGAGCTCTCTTTCTGCTCTTTCAAAACCTGAAAATTTCGGTTTTGCCTGAACGATTTGAGGCGGCTTAGAAATTTGCTTTGTTTGTTTTTGCTGTATCTTTTGTTCTTTGCGATATTGGTGTAATTGGCCTAAAAGTGTTTCCATTGAGTAAGCAAATTCTTGCGATAATGATTTTAAATATGACTCTGCTTGCATTGCATCTTGCAATAATGCTAGCTCCTTTAAAACACTTTTCACATATTCTTCTTTACCAGACTCATCTTGCAAATTTTTCCCTAAACGCAAGTAATTTATTTTGAATCCAACAAAACTTATACTAGCCTTTACAAGATTTTCAAACGCCGCTGTTCCATATTGTTGCACATATTCATCAGGATCAAGCTTATCTGGCAATGAAGTAACCTTGACGTGACAACCAACTTGCAATAACAATTGCCCTGCTTTCATTGTCGCTTCTCGTCCTGCTTTATCACCATCATAGCAAAGAACAACAGTTTCAACATTACGCCGCAGAAGTTTCGCCTGTTCTTCTGTTAGAGCTGTTCCCATCGTCGCAACTGATTCCTCAATCCCACTTTTTACAGCAGCTAATACGTCAGCATACCCTTCAAATAGAACAACTTGCCCTCGTTTTCTGATAAACGACCTTGCTTGATGGAAGTTATACAGCAACTTACTTTTGTGAAAAATAGGTGTTTCTGGGCTGTTTAAATATTTCGGAGTATCATCTCCCAATGCCCTGCCACTAAACGCTGCTACTTTCCCTTGTAGTGTGTGAATTGGAAACATGACTCTTCCTCGAAAACGGTCATGATGACTGCCATCTCTTTCACTCCGTACAAGTAAGCCAGCTTGCTCCATGGTTGATAGCGAAAAACCTCTTTTTTGTAATATTTTTGCTGCTGCATCCCAAGCTGGGGATGCATAACCAATTTCAAACTTTGCAATCATCTCTTTTGTAATACCTCGATTTAGCAAATAGGAAAGAGCTTCATTGCCCTCTTCTGTATTCACTAAAAGATGGTGATAGTATTTTTTCAAAAGTTCGTGAGCCTGTAACATAATGACACTGTCATCAGATATGTTCTCTTGTTGTTCTTGTCCCGATGTATAATCTACAACCGAAATATTATTTCTTTCTCCAAGCTTTTGCACAGCTTCTATGAAAGAGAGTCCTTCCATCTTCATGAGAAACGAAAAAACATTTCCTCCCTCTCCACATCCGAAGCAATGAAAAATTTGCTTGTCTGATGAAACAGAAAATGAAGGCGAATTCTCACCATGGAATGGACAAAGGCCAAAATAATTGCGCCCTTGCTTTCTGAGCTGAACATACTCACCAATCACTTCTACAATATCAGATGATGTCCGAATCTGTTCAACAACTTCTTCGGGAATTCTGTTCCCCATAACTCCATCTCCGTGTCGTATTTTGTATTCGATACAAATTAAAGGATTCCTTTATAATTCGACAATATTTTTTCTAAATTTGTTAAAAAGCATTGTCGATCGTGCGTTGAAAATGATTTTGGACCTTTTGTATACGTCCCTTGTCTGCGTAACTTCGCAGATACATATCTACTATATAAAATTGTATCCATTTGCTCATCAATCACAAATGTACCTCTTGGAGATAATACATATACTCCTTTTTTTACAAGAAGACCAGCAAGTCCCATATCCTGTGTGATCACGAGATCTGAAGCTTTGGCGTGTTTATAAATATAAAAATCCACCTCATCTTGCTCAGAATCTACATATATCCAATTTCCTTGCTGTTTTCTCGAACGATGGGCGTAGGATGCAACAAACAAAATTTCGACATGAAATTTTGTTCCAACTCGCACAATTTCATCCTTCACAGGACATGCATCTGCATCAACTAGAATCTTACTGATGTTTTGCATATTTCTGTATTCTACATCCCTTCTGTGAATCCTTCCATAATGTGCGTTTTCTTGTCCGGATTTTTGTCGATTTTACGTAAATGTATACCTTTTCCGTAAATCCTATCCCTAGTTTATTCTGAAAAATTAAAGTCTAAACGTAAAATGTACCTTTTTATCACAATTTTTTATTATAATATATTTTCTCTAACTTCGCTACATATCCTTTAAAATTTCACCCAGCTATTTATAGGTAGTAGTACTCCACTTCAAAATCCAAGTAGAATAAAAAAATTAGACGAGAAATAAACTGGCTTTACAAGCCCGATTGGCAAAAGCTAATAATTAGTGGGGATGAAAAATACTGATTAAAGTTTCACTTTATCTCGAGCGAAAAAAGCACATTCACCTTTAGTAAATGTGCTAAAACATTTTTTGGTTTTGCACTGCATTCACAATAATATTTGCTGTTTCCTCAATCGCCTTATTTGATACATCAATAACTTGACAATTTATTCTACTTACTACTTTCTCAAAGTGATCAATTTCTTCTTTAATACGATTGATGTTTGCATATGTCGCTCCATCACTTAATCCAAGTGATTTTAATCGTTCTTTTCGAATATGATTTAACTTATCCGGTGTAATTTTCAAGCCGAAACATTTTTCTTTCGCAACTTGATATAGTTCTTCAGGCGGGTCCACTTCTGGTACAAGTGGTACATTCGCAACCTTCAATCGTTTATTATGAGCTAAATATTGTGAAAGTGGTGTTTTAGAAGTACGTGATACACCAATCAATACAATATCGGCTTTCAAAATTCCACGTGCATCTCTACCGTCATCGTATTTAACAGCAAACTCGATTGCTTCAATCTTTTTAAAATATTCTTCATCTAATCTACGTACAACACCAGGTTCATACCTTGGAACTTGTCCTGTGATTTCCTCAATTTGATCGATAAGAGGACCAATAATATCATAGGCCTCTACTCCCTCTTTTGCCGCTTCTGTTAGCATATATTGACGCATTTCTGGTTTTACTAATGTAAAACAAATAAGTGCTTGATTACTCTTTGCAATTGAAATTACTTCTTTTAATGTCCCTGCATCTTCCACATAGGGTACACGTCTAATATCAGGAGCGAATGGAAACTGTCCCATTGCAGCTCGAACAACTAAATCAGCCGTCTCTCCAACAGAGTCAGATACGACATATACGATTTTATTATCCATTACATTACCTCACTTTAAACAAATTACACTTATTCATTGTTTACTAAATTCACAAATGCACGCGTAATATTTGTTTTTGTAATTCGACCAACAACTTCTAGTCCTTGTTTCGTATCTTTCACAACTGGTACAGCATCAATCTGTCTTTCTATTAATTCCATCGCAACATCATATAGAGGATCCTCCCTACGGCACATTGCGATATTCGGCATCCTTGTCATGATAATATTAACCGGAAGCGATGTTAAATCCTGCTTTCCTAAGCTTGCACGTAATAAATCTTTACGAGAAACTACCCCAACTAGAAGCGTCGCTTGCTCTACAACAAACAAAGTACCAACATCTTCTAAAAACATGGTACAAATCGCATCGTATACGGAAATATTTTTATCAACTACGACCGGCCTAGATTGATAATCTTGAACCTTAACTTTCTTAACAGCTTCTGATAACAACTGCCCTCCAGTTTTTCCTGTATAAAAATAGCCGACACGTGGACGTGCTTCTAAATAACCTGCCATCGTTAAAATCGCTAAGTCAGGTCTTAACGTTGCACGCGTTAAATTTAATTGTGCCGCAATTGATTCTCCTGTAATAGGACCGTGATCTTTTACAATCTGAATGATATGTTCTTGCCGTTTATTCAGTTCTATGATAATCACCACCTTCAATGCACAACGAAAAAAGTTATACTATCTCTTAAATATTATATACTAAATATGCTTTTCGAAAAAGAAAGTATGTAAAAAGGACCTGTATATGGTCCTCGTTATATTTGAAATTTATCAAGTTGCTCAAGAAAACGCCTTGATTTCAAATAGATTCCACAATATTCATCATAATATGTATTTAATACTGTACGCATTTGCCGCTTCGTTCCATCCTTGACAGATACATTACCAAGGCGAGCTAAATCAAAATGATAAAAGAGACGTAACAATTTATGAACAGCCTCTCCTACCGGAATACGGTATGGATCTTGCTCTGCATGGCGCGAGCACAGAAAACCGCCTTCTCGGACAGAGAAGGCGACAAAATCTGCTTCATGGTGACAAATTGCACATGTATCAAAGTATGGATGCATCCCGAGTACTGGGAGCATTTTCGTTTGATAAATTAATGACAATACTTCAGGATCAACACCCTCGCACATATAGTGTAACGTTTGATATAACATTTCAAATAAGTACGGATTATGTTTCTTATCTTCAGTTGCTTTATCAGTTAATTCAACGATAAATGATGCATAAGCAGTTAAAAATATATCTTCACGAATTTCTTTCATAGATGAAATTATTTCACCTTGTTGCAAAGTGCCAAGTCCAGACCCCATTTGGATCAGAAAGTGACCAAGTGTCATAAGTTGCGAAATAGATGCTAACCTACTTTTCGGTTTTTTCGCTCCTCTTGCCATTGCACTTACTTTCCCAAATTCACGGGAGAATATCGTAACAATTTTATTCGTTTCTCCATAATCAGTTGTCCGGATAACAATTCCCTCAACTTTTTGAAACATGTTCGTCACCATCCAAGGTTTGAACAAAACGGGTCAAGAAATTGGAGAATCTAGGTGTGCTAGCTCCTCTTCATGTTGATCCATCTCATCGTTTACGTCTTTTTCCATTTCCTTCAAAAGCAAATACGTCTCAATGCTTCCTGTCTTGGAGAAAAACTTCCAGGTAAAATCTAGCATAAGAATCCACCTTTCTCAGTAAGCGTAGCATATAAACCAATTTCTTTTGTTGTTATTAAAATGACCCATTTTGTCCATTTTCATGTGAGAAAAATTTTTCCTAATTTCTATTAATACTCATCTTCACGGAAACCAAGATCGCGAAGCTGTGACATTTTATTACGCCAATCTTTTTGTACTTTTACCCATACTTCTAAGAATACTTTTGAACCGAGAAGTGCTTCAATATCAAAACGAGCTCGCTTCCCAACTTCTTTTAGCATCTTCCCTTGTTTCCCGATGATGATTCCTTTTTGTGATGGGCGCTCTACAATAATTGTTGCATTTACATAGACGGCTCCGCCTTCACGCTTTTGAATCGCATCGATCACAACCGCCACCGAATGCGGTACTTCCTCACGTGTTAAATGAAGCACCTTTTCACGAATCAGTTCTGCAATAATAAATCTCTCCGGATGATCTGTTACTTGGTTGTCCGGATAGTATTGTGGCCCTTCTGGTAAATACTTTTTAATCGCTCCGATTAACGCCTCAACATTATTACCATCCAGAGCAGAAATCGGTACAATTTCTGCAAACTCATGCAACTTACGATATTGATCGATTAATTCCAGTAATTGTTCCGGGTGAACTTGGTCAATCTTATTGATTACTAAAAATACTGGTTGCTTTGTTTCTTGTAGTTTTTCAATAATAAATTCTTCACCACGACCAAAACCTTCAGCTGCATTGACCATAAATAACACAATGTCAACTTCTTTTAATGTCGTTTGTGCCATTTTCACCATAAAATCGCCTAGTTTATGCTTTGGCTTATGTATTCCTGGCGTATCAATAAAGATGACTTGTGAATCATTCTCCGTATATACACCTTGAATTTTATTACGTGTTGTTTGTGGTTTGTCGCTCATAATGGCAATTTTTTGACCGATAATACGATTTAAAAATGTAGACTTTCCAACATTCGGTCTGCCAATTATAGAGACAAAACCTGATTTATAACCTTTTCTATTCATGTAAATCCTCCGCTAAAAATGCTCCTGGTAACAATTCTCCGACCGTCGTCTCCTGAATGTCACCATGTAAATTTGATAAGTATACTTTCGTATCCTGTTTACATAATTCTATCATAACTTGACGGCACGCTCCACAAGGAGGTACTGGACGGTTTGTATCCGCTACAACCGCTATCGCTACAAATGTTTTATCTCCTTCAGAAATCGCTTTAAATAAAGCCGTTCTTTCTGCACAATTACATAATCCATATGATGCATTTTCAACATTACATCCACGGTATACTTTTCCATCTTCCGTTAATAATGCTGCACCTACTTGAAACTTAGAATATGGTACATACGCCTGTTTACGCGCTTCGATTGCTTCTTGAATTAATTCTTTGCTGTTCATGCCCTCGCATCCTTTCCGCTTTCAATTGTGAAAAGATAAAATGAAACTTTCATTAACGGCGTTCTTACCGCTACCAAAGCATAATAAAAGCTTTGGAATGCAACTATACCATATAAGGTAAAAAGATAATAGCACCAATTATGACAGCTATAACAGTAAATAATAGCACTGCACCTGCAGCAACATCCTTTGCAATTTTCGCAAATGGTTTAAAATCCGCTGTGGCTAAATCAACCGTTTTTTCAACTGCCGTATTGACCATTTCCAAACTCATTACAATTCCAATTGTAATGAGTAATATGAGCCATTCCGTTATCGTTACATGGAAATAAAAGCCGCAGCATATAACAATAACTGCGGCCCAAAAATGAATTTTCATATTGCGTTCGTGACGAAGACAAAAGTATATACCAGCTATAGCATATCCAAAACTATTTATAAGTTTTCCTTTTTTCATCTACCTAATCCAAATGCCTCTAAAATTTCTTTTTGTTTTCCAAACATTTCTTTTTCATCTTCATCAGTCATATGATCATAACCAAGTAAATGCAGGAATCCATGTAACGCTAAAAACCCTAGCTCACGATCAAAGGAATGGCCATATTCTTCAGCCTGTTCTCTCGCTCTTGGAATGGAAATAATGAGATCACCTAGCATACGCGGCATTTCCGCGCCAACGATTTCCATCTCTCCTTCTCCCATATCCTCCATTGCAAAAGAAATAACATCTGTCGGTTGATCTTTATCGCGATAATCACGATTAATCTCTTGAATACGTTCATTATCAACAAATGTAACAGAAAGCTCTGTTCCGTCTTCTACGTTCTCCATTCGCGCAGCTTGCTCTAGAAGATCGCGAATCATACTCACGTATTCTTCTTTCACTTCTTCTGTTTCATCAAAAAAATCTATTAATAAACTCATTCTGTCACCTTTTCTTCCGGTGGTTCCGGATATTTAATACGAGAATGGAAAATACCATTTAACGTTTCACATAAAGTTTTCCCAACAATTTGTAATTCTTTAAATGTCAAATTACATTCACTAAATTGCCCGTCCTGCAAACGATCTTTTATTATACTTTGTACTAAATTATTAATTTGTTCAGGCGTTGGATGATTCATAGAACGTACTGCCGCTTCGACACTATCAGCAATCCCAACAATTGCAGACTCTTTTGATGTCGCTTTTGATCCCGGATAACGAAACATTTCTTCTGTATATTTCTCTTTATCTTCTTTCATTGCTTTATAGTAAAAATATTTAAGTAATGTCGTTCCATGATGCTGTCCTGCAATATCAATAATTTCTTGGGGAATATGATATTCTTCCAACATCTTTACTCCATTTGTCACATGAGCAATAATAATATCTCTACTCGTTTCAGGATCTAATTTATCATGCGGGTTTTCAATTCCCATTTGGTTTTCTATAAAGAAATGAGGCTGCAGCGTTTTCCCAATATCATGATAATACGCACCAACACGCGCTAAAACTCCATTTGCTCCAACAGCCTCACAAGCTGCCTCAGAAAGGTTAGCAACCATAACACTATGATGATACGTTCCCGGTGCTTCTAGTAAAATTTTACGAAGGAGCGGATGATTTGGACTTGAAAGTTCCATAAGCTTCATACTTGAAACAATTCCAAGACCTCCTTCTAAATACGGTAAAATTCCCATCGCTAAAATGGACGAGATAATACCAGAAGCTGCGGCCATTAGTAATTGAGATCCAATTTCAAGCGGTGAAAAATTACCATTACGTAAAAGTAACAACGCCGCTAGTACAACTACATTTAAAACAGAGACCAGTATACCTGCTTGTAGAATCATTGTACGTCGATTTTTTTCTCTCAAAAAGATACTAACTGATAACGAACTTAATAAAACGTAAATACCCACACTATAATTAAGCGTACTCGTTACACCTTCGTTAAACAAAATACTACCGCATACAGAAAAAATCATACTCGTAATAAAAACAAAACGATCACCAATCATTAACTTTACAAGAATAGTCCCCATTGCGACCGGGACAATATATGCAATACCAGCATATTCTAGCTTTTGGAATAAACTAATGATTTTCATTAAAACAACTGTAATCGCCACAATTGTAGTATAGGCTAAAATATATGGTTTTTCTTCTCTTTTCAATTTCAAAAACGTTTCAAATTGTTTATGCATAAAAAACAACAGTACACCGATGAAGATTGCCAATCCTACAAACGGCTGGAATGTATTTCCTTGTTCAAGAAGTCCGACTAATTTCAACTGATCGTATATTTCTCTTGTAATTGTATCTCCTTCTTTAACAAGAATTTGCCCCTGCAAAATATACACTGTTGCTATTGCATCCATCGCCTTTTGTTTTTGTTCTTTTGTAGCAACTGAATCGTAGAAATAGTTCGCTTCAATCGCATATTTTCCAAGCGTATTAAGCGCTTCTTTTAAATCGCTATTCACATTCACATTACGTATTTCATTGATAAATCGCTCTTTCGCATCATTCTCTTCATTCATTTTAATGTGCGTGCTCATAATATTATTGATTGCTGTTACCACAGCATCTCTTGCCAACGTCAATTGATCTGGTTCAGCATTTACAAGCTGTAGCAACACAGAATCAGATAAGCTTTTTGTTAAGTCAGTAGGCAATTTCTTTTTTAGCTTTTCTAATCGTTCCGCAGCAGAAACCTTTTTCTGTTCATCAGGATCAGCAGCCTTCGTCTCAGCTTCCACTTCTTTTATCGCCTCAAAGACAGAGTTTACAATTTCCACTTTATTTTGTTTATATTCACTTCGATATGTATATTGGTCTTCAACCTTTTGAGCAGCTTCCCTCTTCTTCTTATCAGTTGTTACTTTATCTTCGATTTTGATAGGAGAGTGGATTGTTTGTTTAGAAATAGATAGCATTTTAACATCTAGTTGCTCTGGTTTCACATTGTTCATAAGTGCAAAAAACAGTACCGCTCCTAATAAAATATAAGAAATCCAGCTTAATTTTTTCGAATGCTGTATGTTACGAAACCACCTAGAAATTTCTTGAGATCTTGACATGATTTCAATACCTTCTCCTCTCCAGACATAAAGTGAAACTTGAATCAATCGAGAGTTTTCTTCAGCTCTACTAATGATTCACACTCACAAATACATAAATCTACTTGTCCATCCTCTAATGATAGTAAAAAACAGGCTATTCGCCAACCCTTTCATCTACCTCTATCATACAAAAAGAAATGATCCTTATAAATAGGATCATTCCATTTTATCATATGCCTCGATAATCCGCTGCACAAGTGGGTGTCTTACAACGTCAGATTGGTCTAATTTAACAAATGAAATCCCCGATACACCTGATAAAACATGCGCAGCAACTGAAAGTCCTGATTTCACACCCTTCGGTAAATCAACTTGCGATGGATCACCTGTGACAACCATTTTTGAACTAAAACCGAGGCGAGTTAAAAACATTTTAATTTGAGCACCCGTTGTATTTTGTGCTTCATCTAAAATAACGAAAGAATCATCCAGCGTTCGCCCTCTCATATACGCAAGAGGCGCAATTTCAATCGTCCCTCTCTCCATCATACGTTGCGTATATTCTTGTCCAAGAATATCATGAAGCGCATCATATAAAGGACGTAAATAAGGGTCTACTTTCTCTTTTAGGTCCCCTGGTAAAAAGCCCAGACTTTCACCCGCTTCTACAGCTGGTCTTGTTAAAATAATCTTTTTTACATACCCTTGTTTTAAAGCTCGCACAGCCATTACCACAGCTAAATAAGTCTTCCCTGTACCTGCAGGCCCTATTCCAAACACAATATCGTTCTTCTTTAGCGCATGAATATATTGCCTTTGGCCCATTGTCTTCACACGAATTGATTTCCCTTTTGCTGTTTTAAAAATTTCCTCTTCATATAACTCTTCAAAATGAGCTATTTTCCCTTGACGACCAAGCTGAATTGCATATGCAACATCTCGTTCAGAGATCGATACACCTTTGCGAATAACAGCAAGTAATTGCTGTAAGATTTTTTCTACGAGCGCTACAGCTTCATCCGTTCCAGATACACGAACAGCTTCTCCTCTAGTTACAATTGATACACCAAGTTCTCTTTCAATTACTTTTAAATGAGCATCATTTACTCCAAAAAGAGCAATTGCTTCGTTGTGATTTTCCAATTGTTGGTTCATTTCTACTAATTGTTCTGCCATTACTCAGTCTCCTTGAATATCGGATTCAGATATTGGTTGTGGTTCTGCAATATTTTCAATCACCGTATAATGTAATGTGACTTTTAGATGCCCCACCTCAACCTCTTTACGCAAAATCTCATCACTTACAATCATAGCATGTTCATCCAATTTTTTCTTCAGTTCTTTTTCGGCCATTTCTTTTGCAACTTTCATTGCCTGCTTTTCTGTATATTCACGATTCGCCTCTTCTTCTTCTCGGACAATTTCTTTTTCATAAGCAATTGGTAATGTAAATCCAAACAATTTCACATCATGCTTCACACTTTCAGTACGAGAGCGTTTATATTTATCATGTTGAAATCCCCATATTTTTATTTTAACACTTCCAAATCGCAGAAAATGTTCATTATACGAATTTCCTGTGTATACTTGAAATCGAGTATTTAATGGAACATTCACCTCAGATTTATACCATGTTTCTCCATATACAATTCCTTTAGCAGAAACAATTGTTGGATTATCTTCCTTTCCAAACATCCCTGACACAAGAAGTTGTCCCTTTTGCACATAATCGTTTTTCATTACAACCGGCTTCCCAGTTTCCACAAATGTTTGTTTTATTATCGCTTCTTTTTTTGCAATTAAATTTTGTGGTTTTCGCTCTTGCTCTTTCTCTGGCTCATTTTTTTCAACAATTTTAAAACGGTATGTTGTCCCCTTTATTTCCAAACCAGCCCACGTAATTGCATTAATATTATCTGTTAAATGTCGCTGAACATCCTCGACGCTCGGCATTTGAAATTGCAGCCTTCCTTTTTTAATCCCCATTTTGTCCAATTCTTTCATCAAAATATATTCCGTTTCTGGTTTCGCTCCTGTAATCTCAATTTTCCAAACCATATTGGATAAAGCAATCATGCCGAAAAAAAAGATAAGAAATCCAATTAGAAAGCCACTGTTTTTGAGCAAACGCTTATTCCAAAACGGAAAACCGAAACGTCCAATAAAATATAGCTTGCATTCATTTTTTCGATAGATTGGTCTCAACCGCTTCACATCGCGAAGCAACATACAAAATACTAATGTATCTTCTGTAATCTTTTTAACATCCCATACAAGCAAATTTCTACGGACACACTCATTAATAAAGCGTTCCACTCCTCTACCTTCGATTCGAACTTTCACATATCCAACCCACCGTGTAAACCATTGATTTTTCATCGTCCGCCCCACTACCTTTCTCAAAAAGCACAGGTGTTACGTCACTATTCTAATCAGTGCTTTCCTCACCTTTTATCCTTCAAATAGCTCGTACGAAACGAAATAAGAAGAAAACTTCACTTATGGAAGTTTCACTTCATTTTTCTTTTTTCTCATTTTCTAAAAATGTTACTTGTTCAATGATTCCTTCAAGTAAAAGTTCTTCTGGAAGAATTGTTTTAATAACAAATGATTGCCCTTTGATTAATAATTGACCATGTTTTAATAACAACCGCACCTCTTTATCCGTAAATACTAATAACCCTCGATGATTTTCTATATAAATATGTACTTGCCCGACAAGGGTAATACGAGGTAGATCCATTAGTACATCCACTGGAAGGTCTATCTGCTTTGTTAGCCAATTTTTCATTTGTAACAATTTCTTCATCTCCAAGACCCCCTCTCATCCCATATGTATGAAAAAAGGGCTTGTAATATCACGTCCAAACAGAAAAAAGCATAAAAAAGCGTCTCATTTCCCATGAGACGCTTTTTTATGCTAATAGCTGTGCAACCAGCTTATTCACTTGTGACCCGTCTGCTTTACCTTTTACTTTCGGCATAACAGCACTCATCACCTTACCCATATCCGCTTTAGAAGCAGCACCAACATCAGCAATCACTTGCTTAATTACGTTCGCAAGCTCTTCCTCTGTTAATTGCTCCGGCAAATACGTGTTTAAAATCTGAATTTCTCTTTGCAGTTTATCAACAAGGTCATCACGACCAGCTTTTTTAAATTCAAGGAGGGAGTCCTTATGCTGTTTTACTTCACGAGCTAAAACTGTTAATTCCTCTTCTTCAGTAAGAGTATGTTGCAGTTTAATACCTTCATTTTGCAAAGCAGCCTTAACCATACGAATGACGGTTAATTTTTCTTTTTGTTTATTCTTCATCGCTTGTTTCATATCATCGTTTAAACGACCGAGAAGACTCATAACTTACACCCTCTCTTAGAATTTACGCTTTCTTGCCGCTTCAGATTTCTTCTTACGTTTTACACTTGGTTTTTCATAAAACTCGCGCTTTCTTGCTTCAGCAAGTGTACCAGTTTTAGAAACCGATCTTTTAAAACGGCGAAGTGCATCCTCCAAAGACTCGTTTTTACGAACGACTGTTTTTGACATTCTCTTTCCCTCCCTCCGAAACATCACACTTACATACTAACTTCAGCATGCAAAAAGAAACACTTCTTCAGCATGTCTTTTACGATTATAATACATTTTGTCACTTCAGGTCAACTATTTGACAGAATAAAAGAAGAGTAGATGCTCTTCCTTTTTCCAAAATCTATTTAAATTACATGTTACAACTATTATTTTTTTACTTGTTAAACGGATAAATTCATAAAAGAATACCGAACACTTTACCCCTTGGTCGAGGCAAAAACACTCTCCGCCTAGTACTCCAATGCCCAGACCCTTGCGGCAAATAACCTTCCGCACAAGAAAACAAAAAGCGCCTTCTGCGTGAAAGAACCTTAACCGACAGGACTAAACAGTCGGCTCTGTACGAAAGAACCTTTGCCATTCGGGTCTAAACAGGGCACTTCCACTTTTATATCAATAATCAGTTGTTGCTGTTTTTCCACTTACTAGGGCTACACCTGCACTTGTACCGATACGCGTCGCTCCCGCTTCTACCATTGCATCCATGTCTTGTCCGTTACGAACACCACCTGAAGCTTTTACGCCGATTTCTGGTCCGACTGTTTTTCTCATTAACGCTACATCTTCTACTGTTGCTCCTCCCGTTGAGAATCCAGTTGATGTTTTTACGAAGTCTACGCCTGCTTTTACAGATAATTCACAAGCTCGAACTTTTTCTTCTTCTGTTAATAGACATGTTTCAATAATAATTTTCACAAGCGCTTTCCCTTTGGCAGCTTCTACAACCGCACGAACATCGCGCTCTACTAATTCATCATTTTTATCTTTTAGTGCACCAATGTTAATTACCATATCAACTTCTGTCGCACCTTTCGCAATTGCATCTGTTGTTTCAAACGCTTTTGTTTCTGGTGTACTTGCCCCAAGTGGAAATCCGATTACTGTACAAACTTTTACATCTGTACCCTTTAATAAGTCAGCAGCTGTTTCAACCCAGGTAGGGTTTACACATACAGATGCGAAGTCATGTTTCTTTGCTTCTTCACATAATGTAACAATCGCTTCTTTTTTTGTATCTGGTTTTAATAATGTATGGTCAATTAATTTTGCATAGTTCATTTTTTATATGCCCCTTTCTTCACTACACGGTTGTCTGACAAATATAACGGTTAGCATTATAACATGAAATATTACAACTTCATATCTTAACTTATCCCCCAAATAAAAAAGCATGCAAACCTTTTCGTTTGCATGCTTTCATATTACGCACTTGCTGATTCTTTTTTTACATCCTCTTCAAGAACACGAACAAATTGTGCTTCGTTATATGGGTAACCAGCTTTTGTAATTTTCACTTTCACTAGTTTTCCAATTAATTCTTCAGATCCTTCAAACACAACTTTTAAGTAGTTATCTGTATAACCTACATATAATCCTTCACGATCTCCGTCTTTGAAAGGCTCTTCTGGAATAATTTCAAGAACTTCTCCTTCAAATTGAGAAGCATATTCTTTCGCTAACTGATTCGACAATTCAATTAAACGATGAACACGATCATTTTTCACATCTTCAGGAATTTGATCATCCATACGAGCTGCAGGTGTACCTGTTCGTTTTGAATAAGGGAAAACGTGCAGTTCAGAGAAACGGTTTTCTTTAATGAAATTGTATGTTTCCATAAATTCTTCTTCCGTTTCACCCGGGAAACCAACAATTACGTCTGATGTAATCGCAAGACCTGGCAGTGCTTCTTTCAAACGATCTAAGCGCTCTTGGAAAAATTCCATCGTATATTTACGGCGCATACGTTTTAATACAGTGTTAGATCCTGATTGCAGCGGAATGTGCAAGTGGCGCACAACTACTTCAGATTTATCTAATACTTCAATTACTTCATCTGAAATTTGGCTCGCTTCAATGGAAGAAATACGAAGACGTTTTAAACCATTTACTTCAGCTTCCATGTCGCAAAGTAATCCAGCTAAGTTATAATCCTTCATGTCTTCACCGTATCCACCCGTATGAATACCAGTTAAGACGATTTCTTTATAACCTGCATCCACTAATTGCTGCGCTTGATGAATAACTTCTTTTCCATTACGAGAGCGCATTAAACCACGTGCCCAAGGAATAATACAGAACGTGCAGAAGTTATTGCAACCTTCTTGTATTTTTAAAGATGCACGTGTACGGTCAGTGAAGTATGGTACATCTAACTCTTCATATACACGCGTTTTCATAATGTTACGGACAGCATTAATCGGCTGACGTTCTTTACGGAACTCTTCGATATACCCTAGCATTTTCTCACGATCTTGCGTACCCACAACGATATCCACACCTGGGATCGCCATGATTTCTGCTGGAGACGTTTGTGCATAACATCCAGTTACACAAATAACAGCGTCTGGATTTTGACGTACAGCACGTCGAATAACTTGGCGGCTTTTTTTATCTCCAGTATTTGTTACTGTACATGTATTGATTACATACACATCAGCTTTCTTTTCATATTCAGTTCTATCATAACCACCTTGTTTAAACAATTGCCAAATCGCTTCTGTTTCATAGTGGTTTACTTTACAACCTAACGTATGGAACGCAACAGTTGCCATTGATCATCACTCCATCAATTCAAAATGATAAGAAGCAGCACTTAACGCATAAAGCGGCGCTGTTTCTGTTCGTAAAATCCTCGGTCCTAAACTACATGGTACAAATTTATGTTCACGAAGCGCAGAAATTTCTTCCTCAGATAAACCACCTTCTGGGCCAAATACAATCAACAGTTTTTGACCTCGTTCAAGTGCCGTTAAAGCCTTCGCAAAATTAGCTTTTTCACCTTGTTTTGCTTCCTCTTCATACGCCACAAGACAAATATCATAATCACCGCTCATCGCAAGCAATTGTTTAAATGATGCCGGAGCATGCACATCTGGAATCTCACTTCTATGTGATTGTTCCGCCGCTTCTTTCACAATTTTTTTCAAACGCTCAACTTTTTTATCTGCTTTTTTCGCATCCCATTTTACGATAGAACGAGATGCTTGAAATGGTAAAAACGCGGCTGCTCCAAGCTCAGTTCCTTTTTGAAAAATTAACTCTAGCTTGTCTCCTTTTGGCAGTCCACTTGCAATCGTCACAAACACTGGCAGTTCGCTTGACGCCTCTACCCATTCTACAATAGTACTATCCACAAATTCACTGGTAATTTCAGCAATTGTACACATTGCTGTTTTACCGTTTACACAGCAATAAATGTGGTCACCAGCTGACATACGCATCACTCTTGCGATATGATGCACATCATCACCTATAATACGAATACTTGCATCATTTACATACTTCTCTTCTACAAAATAACGTTGCATCTCATCACCTTAGCAAAGTTTCGTTCCTTTCGTAAGTCCGCACTTACGAAAAGAACGAAACGTTATCATTTTAATATAACAAACGGCAAGTCCCTCACCTTTATAGCGAGAGACTTCTCCATTCATTATAATCATAAATTATATATTACGCATTTCGTGCAATGATTGCTACCCAATCTTCCATTCTTAACACTTCTTCAATTATAAATCCAGCTTTTTCTAGAGCTTCAGAAATTGTTTTTTCTTTTGCTGCAATAATACCAGATGTAATAAATAGCCCACCCTGTTTTACAACTCGCGCCGCATCTTCAGGGAATAAAAGAATTATTTCCGCAAGTAAATTTGCTACAATCAAATCTACCGGACCTTCAATACCTTCTAACAAACTATTTTGTCCTACAGATACAACATCGTCCGTTTTATTTAAACGAACATTCATCTCTGCACTTTCAACCGCAACTGGATCTAGGTCATATGCCTGAACAGATGCCGCACCTAATTTTGCTGCAGCAATACTTAATACACCAGAACCTGTTCCAACATCAATGACTATATTACCTGGCTGAACCGTTTTTTCTAGCGCACGAATACACATCGTTGTTGTTGGATGTGTCCCTGTACCAAACGCCATACCTGGATCTAACTCGATAATTTTTTCCTTTGGAGAAGCAGGTGTATATTCTTCCCATGTTGGCACAATTGTGAATGTATCAGAAATTTGAACTGGATGATAATATTTCTTCCAAGCAGTCGCCCAATCTTCTTCATCGACTTCATTAATCGTAATATTTCCTGTACCAATTTCGATGTCGAAAGATGGAAGTACATCAATAGATGATTTTACACTTGCAACTGTTTCATGTAAAGAATCCGTTTGCGGGAAGTATGCTTTTATTAACACGCCATCCTCTGGATATTCAGATGGATTGAGTGCATAAATTTCACCATACTGTTGCTCACGCTCTTTTGTTAACTCTGCCGGATCTTCAATCGCTACGCCGCTAGCACCTGCTTCGTGTAAAATATGAGAGACAGCTTCTACTGCTTCCTCTGTTGTATGAATACTAATTTCTGACCATTTCACAATTTACCAACTCCATTTTTTATTTCCATTATTCCCCTTTGAAAGCTCGTTTAAGCTTTCCGAATAAGCTATCATCTTGATCTTCTTGTCCCGCAAATTCACGCAATAATTCTTTTTGATGCGATGTTAATTTCGTCGGTACAACAACACGAACGACTACGTATTGATCACCTTGACCATATCCGCGTACATTTGGAGCCCCTTTTCCTTTTAAGCGGAATTCTGTTCCAGTTTGTGTTCCTGCTGGAATTTTTAATTTCACTTTTCCATGAACAGTTGGAACTTCTACTTCAGCACCAAGTGCTACTTGCGCGAATGTTAATGGCATTTCACAAATAATATGATCCCCATCACGCTCGAAGAATTCATGATTTCTCACATAAACAACAACATATAAGTCCCCAGCCGGGCCACCGTTCACACCCGCTTCACCTTTACCAGACACACGGATTTGTTGGCCATTATCGATACCTGCTGGAATTTTAACGTTAATTTTTTTACGTTTACGCACTTTTCCAGAGCCGTGACATGTTGTACATTTCTCTTTAATCATTTGGCCAGTTCCTGAACAATGTTTACACGCTTGACGATTTACAATACGACCAAATGGCGTATTTTGTTCTACACTCACTTGACCTGTTCCTGAACAATGTTTACATGTTTCTTTTGAAGTTCCTGGTTTTGCCCCACTGCCATGACATGTATCACAAGGGTCTTCTACTGGAATTTCAACATTTAATTCCTTACCAAAAATCGCCTCTTCAAAGTCTAAAGTAACTTGATATTGCAAGTCAGCACCTTGGCGCGGCGCATTTGGATCACGGCGTCTACCGCCACCTCCACCAAAGAATGAGCTAAAGATGTCTTCAAATCCGAATCCACCACCAAAGTCCCCACCGCCGAAACCGCCAAAACCTTGATTTGGATCTGCATGACCAAACTGATCGTACTGCGCACGTTTTTGATCATCACTTAATACTTCATATGCTTCTTGTACTTCTTTAAACTTTTCAATTGCATTTTCTTCTTTACTTACGTCTGGATGGTACTTTTTAGCCAAACGACGATAAGCTTTTTTAATTTCATCTTTAGAAGCGCCCTTGCTAAGTCCAAGCACCTCATAATAGTCTCGTTTATTCATAAATTTGTAACCCCCGAATCTTTCACATAAACGTAATTTTAACACCGAAAGAAAGTGCTTTGCAACAAAGTTTCCTCACTTACAATATGCAAAGCCTAAAACTTAAGACCTTCTCAAGAATGTCTTAGCACAAATAACCACTTTTTCTTATTCGTGAAAAAAGCCAAAGCCAAGGCACGCTTGACTTTGACTTTTTGTCATCTTACTTATTATATTTTACTGTATTACTTGTCTTCTTTTACTTCTTCAAACTCAGCATCAACTACATTGTCTTTTTTCGCGCCAGCGTCTTGTGCTCCTTGTGCACCTTCCGCTTGCCCTGCAGCCGCTTGAGCTTGCTCATATAGTTTAACAGTTAATTGTTGTACGATTTCTTGAAGAGCATCTTTTTTCGCACGGATTTCATCAAGTTCGTTTTTCTCGATTGCCGCTTGTAATGCTTCTTTTGCTTCTGTTGCTTTCGCTACTTCAGCCGCATCTACTTTACCTTCTAAATCTTTTACAACTTTGTCTGTTTGGAATACAAGTTGGTCAGCTTCATTACGAAGTTCAACTTCTTCCTTACGTTTTTGGTCAGCGTCAGCATTTGCTTCTGCTTCTTGTACCATACGATTTACTTCTTCATCAGAAAGACCTGAAGAAGATTGGATTGTAATAGCTTGCTCTTTGCTTGTTCCTAAGTCTTTCGCACGTACATTAACAATACCGTTCGCATCGATATCGAATGTTACTTCGATTTGTGGAATACCACGTGGTGCTGGCGGAAGATCTGTTAATTGGAAACGACCTAGTGTTTTGTTATCAGCTGACATTGGACGCTCACCTTGTAATACGTGAATGTCTACTGCAGGCTGGTTATCAGCAGCTGTTGAGAATACTTGTGATTTACTTGTTGGAATTGTAGTGTTACGCTCGATTAACTTTGTGAATACGCCACCCATAGTTTCAATACCTAAAGAAAGTGGAGTTACATCTAATAATAGAACGCCTTCTACATCACCAGTAAGTACACCACCTTGAACTGCAGCACCTAACGCTACAACTTCATCAGGGTTTACACCTTTATATGGCTCTTTACCAGTTTCACGTTTAATTGCTTCTTGTACAGCTGGGATACGAGTAGAACCACCAACAAGGATAACTTTATCTAATTCACTTGGAGCAAAACCAGCGTCTTTTAATGCACGACGAGTTGGCTCTAATGTTCTTTCAACAAGACCTGCTGAAAGCTCTTCGAATTTTGCTCTTGTTAAATTTAATTCTAAGTGTAATGGACCCGCAGCTCCAGCACTAATGAATGGTAATGAAATTTGTGTTTGTGTTACACCAGAAAGATCTTTTTTCGCTTTTTCAGCTGCATCTTTCAGACGTTGAAGCGCCATTTTATCTTGGCTTAAATCAATGTTGTTTTCTTTTTTGAATTCAGCTACTAAATGATCGATGATAACTTGATCAAAGTCATCTCCACCAAGACGGTTGTCACCAGCAGTTGAAATAACTTCAAATGTTCCGTCTGCTAACTCAAGGATAGATACGTCAAATGTACCGCCACCTAAGTCGTATACTAGAATTTTTTGTTCTTCATCTTGTTTTTCTAAACCGTAAGCAAGTGCTGCTGCCGTTGGTTCGTTAATAATACGTTCTACTTCTAAACCAGCAATGCGACCAGCGTCTTTTGTTGCTTGGCGCTCTGCATCGTTGAAGTATGCTGGAACTGTAATAACAGCTTTCGTTACTGTTTCACCTAAGTACGCTTCAGCAGAAGCTTTTAAGTTTTGTAAGATGATTGCAGAAATCTCTTGAGGTGTGTAATCTTTACCCTCAACTTCCACTTTGTAGTCTGTACCCATATGGCGTTTAACAGACATAATTGTATTTGGGTTTGTAATTGCTTGACGTTTTGCAACTTCCCCTACTTGACGCTCTTCATTTTTGAAAGCTACAACAGAAGGTGTTGTACGGTTTCCTTCTGGATTTGGGATAACCTTTGGTTCTCCACCTTCCATAACAGCTACACAAGAGTTTGTTGTACCTAAGTCAATACCGATAATTTTACTCATGGCGAATCCTCCTACTTTTATGTAAATTATTGATTTACTTTTACCATTGATGGGCGAATCACACGGTCTTTTAGTTTATAACCTTTTTGGAATTCTTCCACAACCGCATTTGATTCAAACTCGCTGTCTTCTACTTGCATAACAGCTTGGTGTTCATGAGGATCAAACTGTTTACCAACAGCTTCAATCGCTTCAACACCTTCTTTCGTCAACGCTTCTAACAATTGACGATACACCATTTCCATACCTTGTAATAAGGACTTCATTTGCTCGTCAGTTGCTTCTACTTGCATCGCTCTTTCAAAGTTATCAAGAGCCGGCAAAATATCTGAAACAAGACTTTGTGCTCTATATTTTTCAGCAGCCTGTTTATCCATTTGAACACGGCGCTTATGATTTTCAAAATCAGCTTGTAGACGTAGCTTTTGACTTTCCGTTTCCGTCAGTTTCGCTTGCAATTCGTCTACTTTTTCTTGTAAAAGAGCCGCTTCACTTTTTTCTTCTACTACAGTTTCTTCATTGTTTTCTGCTGTAATAGTTTCTTCAGTTTGCGCTTCTTTCGCTTCTTCAACTACTTGTTCGTTACGCTCTTCCACAACTTTCACCTCCTTAAAAGGAACTAGAGCTCACACTAGGCATGAGCATCCAAGCATAAATTTTATGTTACACACCAGCAATGATCCTATTCATTACTCGAGCAAATTTATTATTTTGATTTATACACTCCGTTTAAACCATCTGTAAATTGTCTTGTAAACAATTGTAACAAACTAATTACACGAGAATATTGCATTCTCGTTGGGCCTAGGATTGCAATTGTTCCAAGCTGTTCTTCTCCAATGGAATATGTTGCAGAAATTAAGCTACAATTTTCCATAGCAGTCGCAGAATTTTCTCGACCGATTTTCACTTGAATACCGACTTGTTTATGACGCAAAATATCATAAAATGCGGCTTCATTATCGATCATAGTCAGCAAGGAGCGTACCTTTTGAATATCGTGAAACTCCGGCTGCGAAAGCATATTAGCTTTTCCGCCAAAGTATATCTTTTCCGATAAAGGCACTTGAAATGTACCATCTAGTATTTTTATTGCACTATCATAATTATGGACGTAGCCACGTAGAACTGTCACAATCTCTTTTAAAATTTTATTGTGTAATTCTTCCATCGGTACACCAGATAGCTTTTCATTTAAAATATTAACCATCTTTTCTAAATCTGATAAATCAACAGATTCCGGAACGGTAATCGTTTTACTTTGTACATGCCCTGTATCCGTTACAATAATCGCGACTGCTGTTTGATGATCAAGCGGAACAATTTGTACATTTTTAAGCTTATTTGTACTCACTTTCGGCCCAAGAACTATCGCCGTATAATTTGTGAGTTCTGATAAAATTTGAGCTGATTGCTGGGCAACCTTTTCTGCTTCAAAAATTCTTTCAGCAAATAAATCCTTAATCTGTACAATCTCCTCATTGGGTAAGTTTTGTGGTGCTAAAAGATGATCTACGTAAAATCGATATCCTTTTTCTGACGGAACCCGTCCAGAAGAACTGTGCGTTTTTTCAATAAATCCTAGTTCCTCTAAATCAGCCATTTCATTTCGAATGGTAGCTGAACTAAACGTAATTTCATCTTTTTTAGCTAACGTTCTTGACCCAACAGGCTGTGCTGATCCAATAAAGTCATCAATAATTGTTTGTAAAATTAAGAGCTGACGTTCCGTAAGCATCTCATCATCACCTCTGTTAGCACTCTTTATCTTCGAGTGCTAAATCTATTACTAACTTACCAAAATTGACATTCAATTGTCAACGGAAACGTCACGAAATAGTGAAACTTTTTCACACCAACTAGACATTATATTAATCAATTAAAAATGATTGAAATACTTCATTCCCTAATAACTTACCTTGTCTCGTCAAACAAACATAGTCATCTTTGTTCTGAAGCAATCCATGTTCTTTCCCCTGTAACAACTGCTTCGCAAAGATTTCATCCATTTCTACACCAAACTTCTTCTGAAACCCTAGTTTAGACACACCCTTTGTTTTCCTAAGTCCTAAAAATAGCTCTTCTTCCATTCTTTCCTTTCTCGTCACTTCATGAACATCTAGATGAGGGAACCCAATTTCATCAATTTTAGAAAAGTATTGTTTTAATGGACCAACATTTTGGATTCGTTCTCCATTTACATAACTGTGAGCACCAGCTCCAAAACCATAATACTGTTCATTATTCCAATATGTGAGATTATGCCTACTTTCATATCCTTCTTTTGAAAAGTTACTAATTTCATACTGATGATAACCATGTTTTTCCATATCATCCATTACCATTTCGTACATCTTCGCCTCATGATCTTCACCAGGAAGCCTTAATTTTCCTTTGTTCATTAAATTGTAAAAAACCGTTTTCGGCTCAACAATTAAAGAGTACGCAGAGAAATGTTGAACACCAAGTGTGAAGGCGATATTTAACGTTTCTTTCACATCTTCAATCGTTTGTCCTGGCAATGCATAAATTAAATCGACATTAATATTCGTAAAACCAACTTCCTGCGCTTCACGAATTGCTACAAATGCATCTTCTCTCGTGTGCTTACGTCCAATCTTCTCTAACAGTTCATCTCGAAACGTTTGCACGCCAAAACTAATTCGGTTCACACCGCCCTCTAATAGAAGATTCAATTTTTCTTTCGGTAAATCTCCAGGATTCGCTTCAAACGTTAATTCACAATTCGGAGCGAACGGACGTAAACGACGATTAATAATATCAAGAAGCTTTTTCGTCTGCTCCATATTTAATGCTGTTGGTGTCCCGCCTCCAACAAAAATTGTTTTCATATTTTCAAACGGTACCTTTTGCACTGTATTTATTATCTCTTTTTCTAAATACTCCAAATATTGAACAACAGGCTGGCGTTCAATAAATACTTTATTAAAATCACAATAGTGACAAATATGCTGACAAAACGGAATATGAATATATGCTGCTTGTACCAAAATATACTCCTACCTTTCTAAAAAGAAAACCTCCGCACTTTCGGAGGCTCTTTTACTTCTGTAACGTGTTACGAATTTGTTCCATTCGCATTTTTCCCCAATCATACATCATTTCGACGATTGGTAAAAGTGTCATACCTAGTTCCGTCATAAAGTACTCTACACGAGGAGGTACTTCTGGATATACTGTCCGACCAATAATTCCATCTTCAGTTAATTCTTTCAATTGATTCGATAAAACTTTATGAGAAATATTAGGAAATAATCGTTGTAATTCACTAAAACGGTGCGGCCCTTCGACTCCTAAATGCCATAAAATCACAACCTTCCACTTCCCGCTAATAATAGAAAGTGTCAATTCCTTTTCACAATTAAAATCTCCGTTTTGTATTTTTTCTTGAATATCTTTTCTAATATTTTCAGACATCAATAGTCTCCTAACTCTGTATCCATGGTTACTGTTGTTGCTTACAATAAAAAGCATCCTCCCCATTGTAAAGGAGAGATGCAAAGATGTCTAAAAAAGGAATCCTACGTACAAAAAGAAGCCGTAAAAACGGCTTCTTTCTTATTAGTTATCATCCATTTTCAATACAGCCATGAATGCTTCTTGTGGTACTTCTACAGAACCAACAGACTTCATACGTTTTTTACCTTCTTTTTGTTTATCAAGAAGTTTACGTTTACGGGAAATGTCTCCACCGTAACATTTTGCAAGAACGTTTTTACGCATCGCTTTAATTGTAGAACGTGCTACTACTTTGTTCCCAATTGTTGCTTGAATTGGTACTTCAAACTGTTGTCTTGGAATTAATTCTTTTAATTTTTCTACGATTACTTTACCACGGTCGTACGCTGAATCACGGTGTACGATAAATGATAAAGCATCAACTTGTTCAGAATTTAAAAGAATATCCATCTTCACAAGTTTAGATGGTTTATAACCGATTAACTCGTAGTCAAATGATGCATATCCCTTCGTATTTGATTTTAGTTGATCGAAGAAGTCATATACGATTTCAGAAAGCGGGATTTCATATGTTAACGTAACACGTGTTTCATCTAAATATTGCATATCAATAAACGTACCACGTTTACCTTGGCAAATTTCCATTACAGCCCCAACATAATCATTTGGAACCATAATTGCAGCTTTTACAAATGGTTCTTCTACACGATCAATAGACTGCGGATCTGGCATGTTAGATGGGTTATCTACAATAAGATCTTCACCGCTCGTTAAATATACTTTATAAATAACGCTTGGTGCTGTTGTAATTAAATCAATCTTGAATTCACGTTCAATACGTTCTTGAATAATTTCCATATGAAGTAGCCCTAAGAATCCACAACGGAAACCAAATCCTAACGCTTGAGATGTTTCTGGTTCAAACTCAAGAGCAGAATCATTCAATTCAAGTTTTTCTAATGCATCACGTAAATCGTTATAACGTGCAGAATCGATTGGATATAAACCACAGAATACCATTGGGTTTAATTTACGATAACCTGGTAATGGTTCTGCTGCTGGACGTTTCGCATGTGTGATCGTATCACCAACGCGCGTATCTCCCACGTTTTTAATAGATGCTGCTAAGAACCCTACATCACCTACTGTCAATTCTTTACGTTGTGTTGTTTTCGGTGTGAATACACCTACTTCTGTTACTTCGAACTCTTTACCAGTTGCCATCATACGTACTTTATCGCCAACTTTTACTGTCCCGTTTACAACACGGATATATGCGATTACTCCGCGGTATGGGTCATATAAAGAGTCAAAAATCATACATTGAAGTGGCTCTTCTGGGTCACCTTCTGGAGCTGGTACTTTTTCAACGATTTGTTCTAAAATGTCTTCAATACCGATGCCAGCTTTTGCAGAAGCAAGTACAGCTTCTGATGCATCTAAACCGATTACATCTTCTACTTCTTGACGAACACGCTCTGGATCAGCACTTGGCAAGTCGATTTTATTAATAACCGGTAAAATCTCTAAATTATTATCAAGCGCTAAATATACGTTCGCTAACGTTTGCGCTTCAATACCTTGCGCTGCATCGACAACAAGAATTGCACCTTCACAAGCCGCTAAACTACGAGATACTTCGTACGTAAAATCGACGTGTCCTGGCGTGTCGATTAAGTGAAGAATATACTCTTCACCATCTTTTGCTTTATACGTTAATTGAACTGCATTTAATTTAATTGTAATACCACGCTCACGCTCTAAATCCATAGAGTCAAGTAATTGAGCTTTCATTTCGCGCTGTGTTAACGCATTTGTTTTCTCCAAAATACGGTCTGCCAACGTTGACTTTCCGTGGTCAATATGAGCAATGATGGAGAAATTACGAATTTTGGACTGTCTTTTTGCTCTTTCTTCTTTATTCATCTATGTTCTCAACTCCTAATAGTCTCGCCAATATACACTAGCACTGATTATATCAATAGAGCAGCAAAGATTCAATGAAAACTCGCGCTGCTTATAAGACAAATCTTCCTCTCTTTATCTTATGCGAGCAAAGCAAACGAGACAAACCTTTTTATAACAAAAAAATGGCTGCCTTACAAAATGTTAAGACAACCTTTCTTTATTACCCCAATTGGTGAAAAATATCTTTTATTTTCCCAATTACTATATCTGTACTAAACTTGGCAAGGCCTCGAGTAAATTCCGCGATCCCCATTCCCAGTCCTTCTACAACATTAAAACTTCTGAGACTTTCTAACTGCTTTTGTTTTTCACGTGCCGAAAATATGCCCCCTAAAATTTCCGGATCAATATTCCCACTCCCAGTTCCTGTCATCTGGGCAATTTGTTCATACGTTGGCTGCCGATAGCCTTTCATGCTTTTCAAGCCATGATTAGCAATCCCAATTCCAATTAGCATCAAAAAAAGAAACAGAACAACACAGCTTATACACTGGAGCGTAAACCGACTCAACTTAGTCTATCCCTTCTCATCAATGTGTATATGCACCTGTATTATCTTGATCAATTTGATGGTGAAGCGCTGCATTTAACCCACTCGCTATTACATTTGCCATGTCTTCAATAAATGCATCTACTTCTTTCGGCGTTACCATTAAATTATGACCAAGCGGAGCTAATACCTCATATATTAATTTTCGCTTTTCTTCATCTTCTAATGTACCTACCGCTCCTAAAAACATATTACGGCTTTTTTCATCTGGCATATCTTCCTCTGTTAACTTCTTCTTTTCTCCGAATGTAAAGCCGGCTGGCAATAAAGAGCGAGACGGTTTATCACCCTCTCTCATTTCACGCCCAAAATGCTTTAAAATAAAATCAATTGTATCACTCGTAATAGAAACAGCATCTACAACCGTTGGAACACCAATCGCAATCACAGGAATTCCAAGCGTTTCTTTGCTTAGTTCTTTTCGTTTATTCCCTACACCCGATCCAGGATGAATTCCTGTATCTGAAATCTGTATTGTACTATTTACTCTCTCAATCGACCTAGCAGCAAGTGCATCAATCGCAATCACAAAGTCAGGTTTTGTCTTTTCAATGATGCCATAAATGACATCGCTCGTTTCGATCCCTGTAATCCCCATTACCCCTGGACGAATTGCACTAACAGGACGATATCCATCTTCTACACTTTCAGGCTGTAATTTAAAAAGGTGACGCGTTACAAGCACATTTTCTACAACGATTGGGCCAAGAGCATCTGGTGTGACATTCCAATTCCCTAATCCGACGATTAAACAGCTTGCCTCTTTAGAAATTCCAATTTCTTCTAATAAATAAGAGAATTCTTTCGCAAAAATACGCTCTACTTTTTGTTGCAATTCTGTATCTTGCTGACGAATCCCTTGCACTTCAAGCGTTAAATAATTCCCAGGTTTTTTACCCATCGATTCAGAAGCAATTTCATCGATTATCACTTTCGTAATCGTAATCCCTTCTTCTTCACGCTCTTTCACAACAACACCTTGGATTCCTGTCTGTTCTTTTTGACGTTCTTGTAACATTTGATGAGCTTCTACTGCAAGGTCTGTTCTAACACTATATTTACTTAAATCTAATGGTTCTTTCATCCTATCTCCTCCGTAATTCATAGTAAATATAGTTAGATTCCCCTAAATTATATAGGGTCATTCTTTCCTTTACATGAAATTTCATTGATCTCGCTATTGCAATTCTCTTCTCTGTTTGATAGAATATCACTTGTTCTATGTAAGTATCGAGTCACTCGATCGCACCAGGGAGGTGAAAAGTATGGCAAACATCAAATCTGCTATCAAACGCGCTAAACTTAGCGAAGAGCGTCGTGCACATAACGCTTCTATCAAATCTGACATGCGTACAGCTGTTAAAACTGTAGAAGCTTTAGTTACTAATAACGATCTTGAAAATGCTAAAGAAGCTTTCAAAACTGCTTCTAAAAAACTTGACAAAGCAGCTCGTAAAGGTCTTATCCACCAAAACGCTGCAGCTCGTCAAAAGTCTCGCTTAGCGAAACAAGTAAACGCGTAAGGCGTTTAAAAACGATCCATTCGGGTCGTTTTTTTATATACGAAAAAAGTTCATGCGACGAATGGCATGAACTTTTTTGTATTTTATTCAGCTATAACTTCCACTTTTATTTATCCAATATGATTTAAACGCATTAAAAAAAACTCTAAGACAAGTTTCTTATCCATTTTTCCCGTTTTCATACTATAGTCAGCTTCAGCTAACTCTAAAATAACTTTTTTCAATTCTTCAAACGAGAAAAACTTCGTTTGATTCATCGCTAACTTTACTCGGTACGGGTGAACACCAATGTGCGAAGCAATTTGATTTTGTCCATATCCACGTTGCTGTAATTCTTTTACTTGGTTGAGCAGACGAAATTGACTCACTAATAACGCCAACAATTTAATTGGTTCCTCTTGCTGCGTAAATAGCCCATCTAAAATTTTCATAGCCCCAGCAATATCTTTTTTTACTACCTTTTCTGTTAACGCAAACACATTTTGTTCAACCGATTTTGGCACAAGTTCTGTCACAAGCTCTGTTGTAACTTCTCCACCCACCCCAACATAAAGGGTCAACTTATCCATTTCCGTGGCTAACATCGTCACATTGCTTCCTACAAGCTCTAGCAGCAAGCTAATCGCCGCTTCTTCAATATATACATGTACTTCATCTGCACGATCCACAATCCATTTACGAACGTCCTGTACTTGCATCGCATTAGCTTCTACTACATCTGCTGTTTTCTTTAATAATTTTGTAATTTTTTTTCGCTCATCTAATTTTTCATAAGGAGCTACAAATACAACAATTGAAAATGGTGATGGCTCTGCAATATACTCCTCTAAAATCTTTATATTTTGTTCTAATTTTTCTTTTTGTGATGTCAAAAACAATGGAGATTTAATTAATAAGATTTTACGTTCTCCAAAGAATGGAAGCGTTCGTGCATCTTCTATTACATCTTCCAAATACGCTTCTTCTAAATCATACGTTACAACATTAAACTCACGATCTTCCTCAGCTAACACTTCCGTTGTTATAAGCTTGATCGTTTCATTTATAAAATACGCTTCCGTTCCGTATATTAAATAAAGCGATGCAAACTGTTTCTTCTTAATCTTTTTATGTATATCACTCATACTTTTTCCTACTCCCTAACTTGGCAATATACCTCTATACTAATGCGGCATCTTTTGTTTTACAAGTACAAAGGAACAGGCTTAAGAAACCCGTCCCTTTATCTATATAAAACGCCACGCAATAAGTCCCGGGTTTCTTATTGGTGTGCGGTAACCACCTTACCGTTATTATTCGCAACTGCTGGATAAGTATAATTGTTAACTGTTAACATGCTTGGAAATCAAATTTCCACCTTCTACTTGCATAAGAAGTAGCACCTGTTTCTACAAAAATATCCTCTATTTATCTTCATATGGAAATTGTAGATTTTTTTCTGACAATACCTTATACTAAAATGGAATGTTGGGGAGGGATTCTAAATGAATGAATTTGAACAAAACGTTCAAAGTAAACGCAATGACGCTATTGATTCAGGGGTAGGCTTTATCGTCTCATTTGGTTTTTTCGCAACACTTTTCATTATTGCAACAATTATTAAATTTATTGGTTCTTAAAGGCTGCTGCTTGCGGCCTTCCTTTTTCACTTCATCTTTTCTGTGCTTCATCATATGTCAGTTTACTTCGAAACGTTCCTCTTTTGCCTTCAAAAACATACAAAACCCCTCCTTGTTTATCCGTGCGCCATATTTCAATATCAAGCTCTAACAAACGCTCTAGCACTTGTTGGTGCGGATGCCCATATCGATTACGCTCTCCAGCTGAAATAATGGCCTTTTGAGGCTGAATAAGGCGTAAGAAGGCAGGTGAAGACGACGTCTTACTACCATGATGTCCAACCTTTAAAATATCTGCTCGTAACTCTGGATATTGCTTTATGATTCGCTGTTCACCTTTTTCTTCTAAATCTCCAGTAAACAGCCAGGTAAATCCCCCTAACTTTGCCCACAATACAATAGATGAATCGTTATCCCCATTCTCCTCTCCCTTTGGCGATAGCACTGTAAATGCCGCTTCGTCTACTTGCCATCTATCCCCTTCTTCCACGATGTTTACCCTTATATTTTTTTGTTTTGCAATTTGTCTCAATTCTTTTTCGAGCACAGTATCTTCTCGTTTCTTTCCAAATACAATTTCCTCTACAACAATGGTAGATAACAATTCTTTAGCCGCTCCCATATGATCTGTATCACCATGCGTCACAATTAACTTATCAATTTTCCGAATACCTTCTTTTTGTAAAAACGGAATGAGAATATCGTGCCCAACAGAAAACTCATGTTTTTTCTTCTCCCACACTTCCTTTTTTAAAGGGATTGTCCCCCCTGTATCAATGAGGTAGATTCCCTTGTCATACGGAAGACGAATCAAGATTGCATCCCCTTGTCCAACATCAATAAAAGCCACACTTCCACTGGCACGGAAATAAGGTGAAACATAATGACCAATACATATAAAGAGGAAAAATCCAGCAGCTATGGATAAAATACATTTTTTGACCGCTTTTTCCCACACAACAAATGTACCAATAATACTAAAACTATATAAAACAACAAGGAATGAAGGCGTTTGCCCAAAAGTAAGACGAAGAAATGGGAGGTTTTCACAATACCGAAGAATCTCATTAGAAAACATTAAACATAATGATAATCCATGCGCCAATCCTACCGATACAAAAGGAACAAATAACATAAAAAGAAAAATAACGATGCTACATGGTAGCACAATAAAAGATAGAAACGGAACATATATAAGATTGAGGAAGATACTATATGGAGAAAAATAACCGAAGTGATATAACAAAATAGGAATACTAGCAAGTTGTGAAATAATAGAAAGATAGATTGTATTTTGAATGAGACCATTGTCACGATGCAAAAGACGATTTGCCGATAACAAAAGCGCAAAACTACCAACAAAAGAAAATTGAAATCCTATATCGAATACCATATAAGGATCATATACAAGCATCAATATAGCTGTCATACTAAGCGCATCTACACTTGAAATACGAATAGAATGCATGAGTGCTAGCAATACCATAACACCTGTTACAGAAGCCCTTATGACAGATGGAGACGCTCCTGCTAAAAACATATAGAGTGGAATACAAACAACAAGACATATTGTCGTCATTTCCCTTGTCATTCCGATTCGAAGTAAAATAAAATAGCCAATTGCCATTAATAATACAATATGGGATCCAGAAATCGCTAATAGGTGGATAAGGCCCAATTGCTGATATCGTTCTTCTACTTCAAATGTCATTAGTTGCCGATCACCAAACAACAATGCATTCATAAATGCCACAGATTGTCCAGGAAACATTTCTACGACTTTCGACACCGCATTTTGGCGCAATAAAAAGACCCACTGTATAAACGTTAAAGAATTTTGCGTACAATTTGAAATCTCTTTCGCTTCAAATAAAAAATGAATCTTTTGCTTATGTAAATAGTCACGATAGTCAAAACCATGAAAATTCCGTGCTTCTGATGGCACTTTCATTTCTCCTTGAAATGCACAAGTCATACCAGCATGTAATTTCCGCAACTGTTCTTTTTGTTCAGCTGATTGAATTTTGTACATCAATTGCAATGTATCTTGATTAGCGACTTCTATTTGAAAAGAAAGTCGATCTCCATTTATAAGTGGCGTAGTTTGAATCACACCTTCTGTCATTTCAAAGTTTAATCCTTTTGAAGGCTGATTTTCCCGTTCAACATATGATGTATAGATGTAACTACTAGCGCATGTTACTATACAAAGAACGAGTACTTGACGTGAAGTACGATATATACAAAATAAAATATAACAACCAAATACACTAACAGACAACAACTGAAACGAGGAACAGGCGATTGCAATCCCTACAACAAACGAGATTGCAATATAACCCCATTGACCACGCAACTTATACTCACTCCTTATAGCGGATGTTCAAAAAGTCCGGTAAAGATAGCTGTCACATTTCTTCGTTATGTCGCCAGTCCGGTACTCATGTAGTTCCATCTACGCTCCGTATCCTCCTGGCTTCCGTGCCTCGAACTGCTCGGCTCTCTTTATCCTCCTTTTTGAACAAACACTTATAGCATCTCTTTTGCTTTAGCGAATACCTCTTGTAATTCATTCATTGTTAAATCAGCTTTTTCTAAAGATGAAAACAGTTCTTTTAATTGTAAATTACGTTCTTGTTGCTCTAACAATGTAATATCGTATTCGAGCGGAACATGTTTCACTGTTACATTCGCTTGCTCAAATAATTCTACAGCGTACGGATGATTTTTATAATCTCGCGCATAATAGACAGCTGTAATACCACTTTGAATAATGGCTTTACAACATTGCAGACAAGGAAAATGCGTAACATAAATCTCTGCATCTTCTGTTTTCACACCAAATTTTGCACATTGCAACAACGCATTCATTTCAGCGTGAATTGTACGAACACAATGATTATCAATGACGTAACAACCATCGTCTATACAATGAACACCACCTTTGATAGAACCGTTATAACCACCCGCGATAATTCGCTTATCACGGACAATCGTCGCTCCTACTGCAAGTCTCGTACACGTGCTACGTAGTGATAATAAGTGACTTTGCGTCATAAAGTATTGATCCCAAGAAATTCGTTCCATATCTTCACCTACTTTTTCATCTACTTGTAGTGTAGCGAAAGAAGAAAAAGTTCGTCAATCCTTACGGAATAATTATTTTATCTTTTATTTTTTCAAGCGACTTCTCTCCAATACCATCCACCTCCAGTAAATCTTCCATTTTTTGAAATGGTCCATGTTCTTCTCGATATTTCATAATATTTTCTGCTTTTCGAGGTCCAATTCCCGTTATTTTTTCGAGTTGCTCTTTTGATGCAACATTAATTTGAATTTTCTCCTCCTGCCCTGAAGGTAGATTAGCCCCCTGCACTTGCTCTCCTTTTTTCGGGACATAAAGAAGCATTTGGTCTTGCATGAGCTGCGCTAAGTTCACTTTTGTTATATCAGCTTCAGGTAAAAAACCACCTGCTTTTTCAATCCCATCTTTTACGCGTGCGCCCATTCCCATCTCATATACACCCTCACGATGCACAGCTCCTTTTACATCAATCACTATTGTTTTTTTCTGTTCTTTTGATTCTATTGCTTTTAATTTACTTTTGTTCTCTTCACTCTTCACATTTGGATTCACTCTCACATCCGGTTGCTCAGCTTGCTGCTTTGTCTGCCATATAAAGAGTATAAATACAACTCCAATAGCCCCTAATAAAGCGAGCCACTTCTTTTGAAAATTCTGCATGATTTTAATACCTCCAATTCATAAATTCACAACATAGTTCATATTGTTTAGGAGAAAGATGTTACGAAGGAGGGATGAAACATTGAACATAGGAATTATAGGGACAGGAAACATGGGGAAGATACTAATCGATGCATTTTTAGAAACCCGTGCTGTCAAACCTTCGTGCCTTACTATTATTAATCGTACGCCTGCCAAAGCATATCATATAAAAGAGAAGTATCCTTCTATTCATATAGCAAAGACAGTGCAAGAGGTAATTGGACGCTCTCAGCTTATTTTCATTTGCGTTAAACCCTTAGACATCTATCCAATTTTAAAAAAACATGCCACTCACTTTACTGATGAAAAATGTTTAATTTCTATTACAAGTCCTATATCAGCAAATCAATTAGAAAAGGTTGTATCTTGCAACGTCGCACGTATTATTCCAAGTATCACAAACCGAGCATTCTCTGGCGCCTCACTATTCACATTCGGAAAAAACTGTTCGAGAGAATGGGAACAAAAGTTACTTCGTTTGTTTAAAAATATTTCTACACCTATTGTGATCGGGGAAGATATTACAAGAGTCTCATCTGATATCGCAAGCTGTGGCCCTGCATTCTTTAGTTACTTACTGCAACGTTTCATTGATGCTGCTGTAGATAAAACAAATATTACTCATGAGGAAGCAACTACTTTAGCAAGTGAAATGATTATCGGAATGGGGAAATTACTAGAAAAAGAAATTTTTACATTACCAACTCTGCAAGAGAAAGTATGTGTTAAAGGCGGTGTTACAGGAGAAGGCATTCGGATTTTAGAGGATCACGTTGGAGATATGTTCCATAAATTATTCGAGCAGACACATGAAAAATACGATGAAGATTTAGAAGGCGTAGAGCAACAATTTGATAAGCACACATAAACAATACGCCACAATGATACAAAATCCTCTTAAAACTTCTTATCTTTTTCTGATCCTATTTTTTATCAAACTTTATTTTTTATATTTTATAGATACTACTTTTCTACTTTTCTATCAATAAAATATTGTATTCTAAACAAAACAAAAGCAACCTAATCGGTTGCTTTTGTTTTTTAGCCATTCTTTTTCGCCATAAAAAAGATACGTTCCGTTTGTTCAGTTACTTCCATTCGTTCAAAGTCCCCCGTTACACGAAGCACTGTAAAACCAGCTTCTTCAAGCCATTCTGTTATTAATTCGACTGAATAGGCACGTTGTATATGACATTCATCAAAACGATGGTATACACCTTCCTCTGGATCCTGTACAAAGAATGACAAATCATGTTCTATACTATTTGACTCTTCGCCAGGGAAGCAGTTCCAAATAAGAGCTATCTCTTCTCCATTGACTGTGTACGTTTCATTTTGAAATACATGATGAATTTTGTATAAAGAATGTACATCAAACAAGAATAGACCATCTTGACGCAAATGGTGGAATACTCGTCTGAATGTCTCTTGTATTCCTTCTTCTTCCAGTACATAATTTAATGAATCACAAAAGATTGTCACACAATCAAATTCACCTGGAACATCCAGGTCTCTCATGTCTTGTTGGTAAAAAGGAATGAAATGCCCTTCTCCTCCAAGTTTTTGCTGGGCGACTGTTAGCATTTCCTCCGAAAGATCGACACCAATCATGTCATAACCTTTTCGCACAAGCGGAAGTGTTACATTCCCCGTCCCGCACGCTACATCAAGAATTTCCGCCTCTTTCAAGCCTGCCTGCTGCAGACTTTCCTCAGTGAATTCTACCCATTTATCATATGGGACATCATTCATGAGTTCATCATACAACAATGCGAATTGCTCATATCTCATTGGCTTAACTCTTCTGTAATATCTTCACGTGGCACATCGCCCCATAGACGCTCTAAATTATAATGATCACGCTCATCTTTATGGAAGACATGCGCAACCACATCACCAAGGTCCACTAGAACCCAACGAGCTTCATCGAAGCCCTCCATACGTTGTACGTCAATTTGGAACTCATGTGCCTTCGCTTTAATTTCACGTGCAATCGCTTGTACTTGTTTATCAGAATTTCCGTGACAAATAATAAAATAATCTGCAATCGGTGAAATACCTTGCATGTTTAGTACAACCATATCTTCTGCTCTTTTATCATCAGCTGCTTTTGCTGCTAATACTAATAACTCTTTATCTTTCATTCAGTAATTTCCTCCTTCAAGATTGCATTATATGTTTGAAATGTTAACGGATAGATTGTTTGATCCTTTTCCATTAAAAATTGAATCGTACGTTTTAATGCAAATAATAAAGCTTTATTTATATCTTCCTGTGCTAATCTCCGCGCTTCTTCCACACCTGGAAATTTACGGCCAGGTTCAATATAATCTGCCACATAAATAACTTTATCAAGCATTGTCATCTTTTCATGACCACTTGTATGATATGTAATAGCTTGCAGGATTTCATGGTCCGTAATGCCGACTTCTTTTTCTACTAAGTATGCCCCAACTGGCGCATGCCATAACTCTTTGTTGTAGTGAAGTAAATCTTTCGGCAGCTCTTCCTGCTTAATAATGTCTTCCATTTCTTGAATCGGTCTACATTTTGCATAATCATGAAATATAGCAGCCATTTCTGCTTTTTTTTCATCCACGCCATATAGCTTAGCAAGTTCAATTGCTGTTTCCATTACACCAATTGTATGTATATAACGTTTTTCATGCATTTGTTGTTTTACAATCTCAAGTGCTTTCTCACGATTCATACAACCCATTCCTCTCGATATATACCTGTACTTGTTCTGGAAGCAAATATTTGCACGTTTTCTTCTCCTTATACCTCTTTCGTAGTAAGGAGGATGAAACAGCAAATTCCGGAATCTCTACCGTGACGATTTCATAAGGCGTATTTAGTGTGTACCCCGGTCTTGCAACTCCAACAAAAGTTACAAGCTGAAGTAATTTTTCAATGTTATACCATTTTGGTAAATACTCCACCATATCTCCACCAATAATAAAATAAAAATGCACATCCGGATGCTTCTTTGTCAATTGTAACATAGTGTCATATGTATAGGATGGACCTTCTCTTTTTAGCTCTTCTAAACAAACCGAAAAACTCTCCTCTTGCCCAATTGCTAACTCTAACATGTCTAATCGATTTTCCACACCTGTAATATTGCGATCCTGTTTATGAGGTGGAATTTGATTCGGCAAAAACCATATTTCATCAAGCGCAAGTGCATCATACACCTCATTTGCAATTAACAAATGTCCATAATGAGGCGGATCAAATGTGCCGCCAATGATTCCGATTTTTTTCAAACGAAACGCCCCCTTTAGTTCACAAGCAGTAATCTTCCCGAAATAATATATGGAAAGATTACTGCCCGTAAAAGCTCAATTGATCTAAACCCTATTAGCAAGAACTACCCCAAACATAGCGGGCATAAGCTATGGAAACGACCTATATACATCTGAGCAAAATAAACTGCTATTATGGAAGTTTGATTTGTTTATTTTCTCTTGATTCTTTATATAAAACAATTGTACTTCCAATTACTTGAACGATTTCTGCTCTTGCACCTTTAGCCAGTTCTTCTGCAACTTCACGGCGATCAAATTCACAGTTTTGTAGCACGCTCACTTTAAATAACTCACGAGCCTCTAATGCGTCTGCAATTTGCTTTACCATATTTTCATTTACGCCGCCTTTTCCAACTTGAAAAATCGGTGTTAAGTGATGTGCTTTTGCACGTAAAAATCTCTTTTGTTTTCCTGTTAACATATAGTTAGCCTCCAAGCTTTCTCATTACTAGTTGTTTCATTCTTTCGATATTTGGCATACATCCTGTCCACATTTCAAATGCAAGTGCTCCTTGATAAACAAACATATCGATTCCATTTTGCACAATTGCCCCTTTCGCTTTCGCATCTTGCAAAAGCTTTGTCTCAAAGGGATTATAAATAATATCCGAAACAATCGTTCCTTGTTTCAAAGCCCGAATTTGCAACGGTGTATTTTGGACATGTGGATGCATTCCTATCGTTGTCGTATGAATGATAATATCATAATTTTTTTGTTTTTCTGTTGCTTGCTCTAACGAAAGAGCATGCGATGTAATCTTCGCTTGACACCCAGCAATAAGCTGAGTTGCCTTTTCCACTGTGCGATTGGCAATATCAATTTCTTTTACTCCTGCGTCTATAAGAGAAAAATAGATAGCGCGGCACGCTCCACCTGCACCGAGTAATAAAATACGCTTTTGATCAAGTGGATCTTTACTAATTGATTGTAAAGAACGAACATACCCAATTCCATCCGTATTATAACCAATCAGTTTTCCACCTCTATGAACGACCGTATTCACAGCACCAATTTGCTTCGCTAACGGATCAATTTCATCTAAATATTTCATAATTGAAACTTTGTGCGGAGTTGTAACATTAAATCCTGAAACTCCTAATGCCTTTAAACCCGTCACCGCTTCCCCTAATGTGTCCTCTTCTACAAGAAACGCATGATAATGAGCATCTATATTTGAGTTTTCAAATGTATCGTTATGCATAAGCGGCGACAATGAATGTCCTATTGGATTCCCGATTACACCATATAATTGTTTCATAAATCCCTCTCCATATTAAATTAAAGATTTACGTAGTGAAACACTAACTCCTTTTGGTACATGAGCCACAATCTTTGCCCCAGACTCATTTACAGTAACCCATCCTAAACCAGAAAATACAACATCTGTTTTTGGCTCACGAATATTAAATTCATACTTCACAAGCTCAGGCATATTTTCTCGTTCTTCTGGAGTTGGTGGGTTTAATAATTCCCCAGCATGTTTTTCATACAATTCGTCAGCCTTTTCAAGCTTTGTACGATGAATTGTTAAACGATTTGAGAAATGACAAGTGAACGCACGACGCCCACCACTCACATAGTCAAAACGTGCTAATCCACCGAAGAATAATGTTTGTTCTTCGTTTAATTGGAATACCATCGGCTTGATTTCTTTCGTAGGTGTAATCAGCTTTAAGCTTTGCTTCCCAACGTAATGTGCCATTTGATGGTGATTAATAATTCCTGGTGTATCATATAAAGAAGATGTTTCATCTAATGGAATATCAATTAAATCAAGTGTCGTTCCTGGGAAATGAGATGTTGTAATCACGTTCTCAGTTTCTTCACTAAATTCTTTAATCATGCGATTAATAAATGTAGATTTACCAACATTCGTACAGCCTACAACGTATACATCTTTACCGTCGCGATACTGTTCAATCGCCTCCGCAAGTTCACCAATACCTTGTCCTTTTTCTGCACTAATTAAGAAAACATCTTCTGGTTTTAAACCGAGCTGCTTCGCACTATAACGCATCCAATGTTTCACTTTATCGTGTTTTACCGACTTCGGAATTAAATCCGCTTTATTTCCAACAAGCAATACTTTATTATTTCCTACAAAACGATGTAAACCTGGTAACCAGCTACCATTGAAGTCAAAAATGTCTACAATTTTGACAACAAGCGCATCTGATTGACCAATTCCATTTAAAATACGAAGGAAATCATCGTCTGTTAAAGACACATCTTGAATTTCATTGTAATGTTTCAAACGAAAACATCGCTGACAAATCACTTGTTCTTTCTCTAAAGATGAAGCTGGTGCATACCCAACTTCATTTTTATTCTCTGTTTGAATCTCTACACCGCAACCAATACATTTAATTGTTTCAGTCAAACTTTATTCCTCCCAGTTAATTAAACCTTTTTTCTTCATATTTCTCATAATTCTTCGTTCAATCTTTCGATTAAAGCGTGTTACTAATCCATCTGTTTGAGCCACTGGTACGACTAAAATTGTATATAAGCCAACGCGATTTCCACCCAGTACATCTGTTAACAATTGGTCTCCAATAACAACTACTTCATCCGCTGCTAAATTCATTTTTCGTATCGCACGCTTAAAAGCACGAACAAATGGCTTACGTGCGCTATGGATAAACGGAATGCCTAGCGGATCTGCGAAATCCTTTACACGTTGCTCATTATTATTCGAAACGACCGTTACTTGAATGCCTTGCTCTTTCATTTTTAAAAACCATTGCTCTAGCTTAGGTGTTGCATTCGGACGATCCCATTCAATTAAAGTATTATCTAAGTCAGTTATAATCCCTTTAATCCCGCGTTTTTTTAAATCTTCTGGTTGAACATGATATACGTTTTTTACGTATTCATTTGGTAAAAACAATTTCAATTTCTTTCACCTCTTTGAGGAGTTTTCATAAAATTTTTCGACAACATTTTTCGATAAGTCACTTGTGGATAACATTGTACACATTTTCCACATTATTTTTTCAGTCAATTCTTAATTTATTAACAATCCACACACATTTTATCCACGGCTATATGTGGATAACCAGTCATTTGTGACTATCATATTTTTTTGATACAGTAGATGCAACAAAGAACCTATCCTTTTTATCGGAGGTGACTCACCTTGAAAACAAAACATATGGAACAGTTATCTACTGAGTTACTCACTGAGTCTTATTATAAAGCAAAAGAACTAAAATTAAATCCTGACTTCATTTTACTTATAAAACAAGAAATCATCCGGCGATCATTAGAGGACAAGCTTGTCAAATCGTCTTGAGTATATAGATTACTGCTTCACCTGTAAAAAGAGCCATCCTCAAGATGGCTCTTTAAATAAAATGAAACTTTCCTCAATAGGAACTTTTCACTTAGCACGTAAGCTCATCTAACTTCTTAGTGCCCTCACAATTTTGCGATAGAACTTTTACTGTTCGCTACCATCAGATAAGCGAGTTGCAATTTTTTCACCAAGGCGAAGTTCTTGTCCACTCATTAACGTTGGAACAACTTTAACCATTCCTTTTTCAAACAGTAAAACGACTGTTGAACCAAAAGTAAAGTATGCCATTTCTTCACCTTTTTGAACAGCATTTCTTTCATGAAGTAACTCAATACTATTTACAAACATAGCTCCTACTTTTACAAGTGCCATATGTTGTCCTTCACTATCAACCTCTGTAATAGAACGATAATTCTTTGACAACGGTTCTTTTCCATATTTCATCCCTGCTGCATTCACCGGGTATGATTTCCTTCCAAGTACAAACCGCTCTGTCACAGTGCCTGAGAGAGGACTATGAATACGATGATAATGACTTGGACTTAAATAAATAACCATATATGTACCGCCGGCATAACGCTTTGCTCGCTCTTCATTACCTAGCATATCCACAATTGAATAACGCTTGCCTTTAATATGAAATATTTTCGTTTCTTCAATAGGGCCATAATCAGCAAATACCCCATCAACTGGACTAACAACACTTGATGCCGCTGCATCTATTTCTCGTTTTCCTTCTTTCAATTTACGTGTAAATAATTCATGAAGCGTCTTGTACTCCTTTAAATCCTTTTCCATCTCATCCTGATTCAGTTGAAACACTTTGGCATAGGACGAAATAATAATAGAACTTAAACGAGATTGTGCAAATTTACGTAATATATAAGAAGTAAAACGACCGTTTGTAAGTTCGATCATGAATCGATATAATGTACGTCGCAAACCGCGAAACCTCCTAATAATTCTTAATGCAACAATTAAGTTTAGCTTTCCCCTCTTTTCTTTCTATATCATACAGTAAAATTCTTAAAAATGTTTTTTATGTTCAATGATTATAAAGCAAATCCACTATGTAAAAAGAAAGAATAGGTACTATTTCATCCTTAAATTCGTTAGCACCTTCTAATATTACAGATAGAACTCGGCATTTTCAACAGTGAACGGTATATTTCTTCATATAGTTTCTTGTTTTATTCCCTTTTCGTCAAAAGAAAAAACGGCTGCACTCGAACGACAGCCGCCCCACACACCTTATGCTTTCCCCTTCTTCTCCTTCTCTGCTCGAACAAATTCATGAAACATTTTCATCAGCGCTCGTTTCTCAATCCGTGACACGTAACTTCTTGAAATCCCTAATGCTTTCGCAATTTCTCGTTGCGTTTTTTCCTTATCAAGACCAAGTCCGAACCTTTTTACAATGACTTCTTTCTCTCGTTCATCTAAAATATCGATATACTCCTTAATCTTTTCTAATTCCATGCTGAGCTGGATCATATCAATTACATCTTCTGATTCGGATTTTAATATATCAATAAGCGATATTTCATTCCCCTCTTTATCTTGCCCGATCGGATCATGAAGTGAAACATCTTTTTTTGTTTTCTTCAGTACACGCAAATGCATTAAAATTTCATTTTCAATACAACGAGCCGCATATGTCGCCAGCTTCGTCCCTTTCCCTGCTGAATAACTCTCAATTGCTTTAATGAGCCCAATCGTTCCGATAGAAATTAAATCTTCTGCATCTTCACCTGTGTTTTCAAATTTCTTAACAATATGAGCCACAAGCCGTAAATTATGTTCAATTAAAAGATTTCTCGCGTGAGCATCACCTTGCTCCATCAGCTCTAAGTATTTTTTTTCATCATCTGATGACAACGGCTGTGGAAATGCGTTATTTTTAACATAGGAAACAAATATAAACACTTCGCGAATCATGTATCCAATTGCGGCGAATAGACTCAAACTCTTCACCTCCGCCAAAATAGTGGTCTTTACTATGTGTATGTGGGCGGGTGGTCGTTTGTGTCTGTACCCATTTAAGAATAGAAACGCATAAAAAAATTTTTGTGGCATAACCACAAGAATCTCTTAAAATTTGTCCTATTTACTCCAAATTGCCTCTCCCGTATGTGCATCTATATAGCGAATTTCTCTTCTCATGAAAAAATCAATATGATACGTTTCACTACTCTCAGTTGTCGTTTGTTTATAAATCAAGTCATATTTCGGTGTATCTATATCGTTATTTTCATGCCACTGTAATTCAACACGAAGGGCATTTCTATAGATTGCTAATGCTTGTTCTTTCCGCACCCTTGCGCTGGTTTCATAAGTAGATAGCTCTTCTATTACACGTGGTAATATCCCGCTATACATTAAAACTTCCCCCGTCTCTGTATCTATATTAATTATACCTAACGATACTTCAACCGGAATTTCATTCACATACACCTCAAAGAAGAACCTACCTGGGCTCTCCTCTTCGTCATAGTTATCCCAAAGTCTCAAATGCTCTTCCATATTTGGAATGACTTGTGTTAAAAATTGGAGTGCTTTTTCTAAACATTCTTCTCGTGACAATATTACTTTTCGCTCTCCCCCAGAAGCCAAATTAAAATAATCGAGCAATGTACCTGACTCTTTATCACTTTCAATTAGCATCGGGTTCTCATATTTCATCATAGGGGAATGTTTTTTATAAAAACCCTTCATTAAGTAAGTCTGATTCTCTTCTTGTTCGTTTTCCAATTCTCTTTTTTGAACAAATTTCATCCTTATCTTATTATCACTCTCATCTTCAAATATTTTCACAAATTGTTTCTCATCCAAAGCAAGTAAACGAAAAACAATTGTTTCTTGCTTATCCTTATTTTCAGGTACACTTACCGCTACTGCGGGAGGTGATTGATAGTGTTCTGGTCCATGTAAATCTTTTCCTGTAGATGCATCAATAAACGCTACACTCGGCTCCGGCTCATAGACGAGACGGTATCCATTTACCTCTTTTCCATTCTCATACTGACATAGCTCAGGAAGTAAATGAGCAAATACAAGTCTCATATTCTGCCTACCTTTTAACTCTTCTAAAACAATCTTCTCATCAACAATTGACTCTGGCCATATTGGCTTTTCTTTTAATCCATGATAATGCTGAAACGCTACAACATTACCTGATGGATGAACACGGACAACACACTCTGTATTCGGCAATGGATATCCATTTACTTCTTGTAAATAATGGACCGCTGGCATTCCACACCAATCTCGCACATACACGTATGTATAATCCGCGTATTCATTTGGGATATGTTTCCTTACAAACAAATGAGCAATTTCTTTCGCCTTTTCTTCACTTATTCCTCCATCCTGAATTTGGAAATAACCCTCATCCTCGATATCCAATTCAATTAGTTCGCCTGTATGTCTATTTACGGAAATCTGTATATTCTTCTCTGCATCATCTTGATGTTCCCAAAACAATACATGGAATGGATCATCTACTGTCTTTTGATCATCTACAACAAGATGATACTCATCCGGAATTTCGATAATATGTGCGGCTTGTTTCCTTCTCTCTTCATTTTTTGAATTCATCCAGCCTTCCCCTTTTCCAGTTTTACCCATCATAACATCTTTCTCAAAAAGATTGCTTGATTCCAAACAAAAACAGCTAGATTTCTCTAGCTGCTTTACTTCGTTTCACGATGCAACGTCACTCGCTTTAATCGTGGACAATATTTTTTTAGTTCAATACGTTCCGGATTATTTCGTTTATTCTTCTTCGTAATATAATTACGATCACCGCATTCTGTACAAGCTAATGTAATGTTTACACGCATATGTAAGCCTCCTTTTCTTCAAAGATCGCAACTAAAACGTAATGATTACGATTTATATATTAAACGCTATTATTTCTTTTGTCAATTGTGCAATTAAAAATATATTCCCCACTCCATTCAAAAGAAGTTTATCCTATATTAATGGCCGTAGTACCACATTTTTTACAACCACTCTAAAAAGACAAAAAACCGAAACAATTAGTTCATACGAAGTTCACATCAATCTATTACTATTAGAATTGTACATAATCAATTTACTAACAATCCAATTTATTGATATATGAATTTTAAATTAGAAAGGAGAGAAAAAAATGAAACCTAAGTACCGTTTTATGATCTCATCATTTGCAGCATGTGCTTATATGATTTGGTATTTAGTATAAATAAGCAACCTTATTTGCAAATATGAAAAGGTGTGTATATAAATGAAATATAATCAATCAACGGTTAACTATTGGAAGGCATTTGTATTACCTTATACATTCGCTTTAGAAGAGTTGAAAACAAAATTTGAAATTATGAACCGGGAAGCTCAATTTTTAGAGGACTATAACCCGTTTGAACATATAAAAACACGATTAAAACAACCTGATAGCATCGTTAAAAAACTTGAACGCAAAAATTTAGCACCAACAATTGAAAACGCGCAAACACATTTGCAAGATATTATTGGCATCCGGATTACCTGTTGCTTTGTGGAAGACATTTATCACTTAAAACAAGTCATTGAAAATCGTGAGGATATGGAAATTATAGAAGTAAGAGACTACATCGCTAATCCAAAGCAAAATGGATATAAAAGTTTGCATATGATCATTAAGTATCCACTAGCGTTAAATTCTGGTACAAAAGAAGTATTTGCAGAAATTCAATTGCGTACACTTGCGATGGACTTTTGGGCAAGTTTAGAACATAAACTTTATTATAAATATGAAGGGAATATTCCCGATTATTTGAAAGATGAACTTCATGATGCTGCCATGAAAGCTGAAGAGCTTGATAATAAAATGGCAACCATTCGCCAAGATATCGATGAAATTGAAGCCTGTTCAAGCCAAATTTTACTTCCATTATAAAAAAAGGTTCTCCTCCTGCGGGAACCTTTTTATTTCCTTTCTATCGTTCGAACTTCTTCAATTTTCCAATGCTCATCTTCTTTTCCAAGTGCATATTGCACCTTTTTTTGAAGGGTCCTTCCACTATCTATCTCTTTTTCTTCTGTTTCCACAATAACAAAATCACTTTTTGAGTCTTTGATTTGAACATGATTCAGTTCGATTTTCTTGCTTTCTTTTTGAAATGAAGCTTCTTTTTGTGTTCGTAAATCTTCAGCACCAACAATTTTGTCCGAAAACAAAGCCATATGTTGATTAAAATTCTTTTCATTTGTTGTTTGAACAAACGCCTCAATTACATTTCGAACTTCTTTTTCATCTTCCGGTGTTACTTGTATCTTTAGTTCCTGTTTCACCGTGACTTCTTTTTTCTCTATCTCTTTTTTCTGTGTTTCTTGATGAGATTGGCATCCTATTAACAATAATCCAACTATAAGGGCAAATCCTATTTTCTTAATGAAATTTTGCATTCCATCTTCCTCCCAAAAAGAAAAAGCAAGGCGAAATGCCTCGCTTTACTTCATAAAACTATTGTCTGCCTTTATTAGGGTCACCGCCACCAACAATATCGAAGACACGTTTTGCTAAGTTTGTATTTTCTTGAACGCCAGAGAATAGATATTTACCTGGTCCAAATGCATATACGTTCACATCTTCACCAGTATGTCCACCTGTTGTCCAACCTGTAAATGAACGTTTATTGAAGATTTCTTCAATTGCATTATCAATTTTCGTTACATCTTTTAATGGTGCAATATCATTTACAGATTTGATTTCTTCTGGTGTTAATTGTAAATCAATATATTTTTTCAATGTTTCTTCCACATTTGCACCTTTTGCAATTTCATTTGCCATAAAGTCTGGTGTACGTTTCGCCGCTTTAATTGCATCTGCATTAAAGTTATATTCACCGTTTACACCTAGAGAGAATCCACCAGTAGAATGGTCAGCTGTTGCGACAACTAGTGTATGCTTATCTTTCTTCGCAAATTCAATCGCCGCTTTAAATGCTTTTTCGAAGTCTTCCATTTCACTCATAGCACCAACAACGTCATTATCATGTCCAGCCCAATCAATTTGACTACCTTCTACCATTAAGAAGAAACCTTTATCATTTTTGCTTAAACGATTGATAGCAGCATTTGTCATCTCTTCTAATGAAGGTGCTTTTTCATTACGGTCAATCATTTTATCTAAGCCACCTGGTGCAAATAAACCAAGGATTTGATCATTTTTATCATTTAATAATTGCTCACGATCTGTGACATAGCTATAACCAGACTTCTTAAATTCTTCTGTAAGATTGCGATCTTTTCTTACAAAGTTATTCACACCGCCGCCGAGAAGAACATCTACTTTATGCTTTCCATTTACTTTCTCGTCAAAGTAATCATTTGCAATTGCATCCATGTTTTTACGGCTAATATCATGTGCACCAAAAGCCGCTGGCGTTGCATGTGTAATTTCAGAAGTCGCAACTAAGCCTGTTGATTTCCCTTTTTCTTTTGCTTGTTCAAGTACTGTTTTTACTTCTGTCTTATCATTATCCACCGAAATTGCCGCATTGTATGTTTTCACACCTGCTGCCATCGCTGTTGCCGCTGATGCAGAATCTGTAATATTTTGATGTTCATCCTCTGGATATGTCTTTTGTGCTCCTACAAGATGTTTATCAAATTCTGTTGACTCCATTTCAAACGATTTTGGATTATCTTTCATATAACGATGAGCAGTCATATACGAAGGTCCCATGCCATCCCCAATTAAAACAATTACATTCTTAATTTTTGGATCACTTGCTTTTCCGTCCGCTTTAATTACATCCGAACGTGTCACGCCCCACGTTACTACTGAAGTAAGTGCTAACGATGTCACAACCGCAAATGGCCATGCTTTCTTCATAAACTTTTTCACTTTTTATGTCCCCCTACTAGGTTATTAAGTTCCCAATACCCAATTTAAAGGAAAACTATTAAGGAAAAGTTAGTGCTATGTAAACATTTTGTTAAGTTATGTAAATTAAAGTTATAATTTGTATATCTTTGTCTTATATTATCAAGCTTGATTACCTTTACAAAACAGAAGGAAGTTCGTGTGGATTTTTCAAAACTTTAAGTTATGACTTTATATTTCCGCTACTTATAACTGAATATTTATTTTTTCGTGATACAATATTTCTACTAAATTTAAAGTGTGGTGATTCAATATGCAAATACACAAACTAAATGAATCTAGTATTTCACAACTCATTTCTCTTTGTGAAGCTGTTGGATGGTTACAGCCTCGATTATTTATGCAAAAGCAATTTGAAATGTACTTATCAATCGGAAGTTTATTCGGCTATACACATAACGAAAAACTAATTGCTACTGGCGGGGGATTCCCTTCCGAATCCGGATTTTCTTCTATTGGTATGCTGGTTGTTCATCCTAATTTTCAAAAACAAGGAATCGGTCGTACCTTACTCAATATTTGTGTAAAGCACGCACCACCTTCTCTTCCTGTTATGCTCATCGCAACCGATGCCGGCGTACCTTTGTACCAAACATATGGATTCACGACAATTACAACAATCCATCGCTTCGAAAAATTTGTTACCAATCCATCTATGAATTCCCCTCATTTGAAGGAAATTAGACAACATGATCTTCAATCTCTCATTAGTCTTGATCAAACCGTAACAGGAGCACGTCGTCCAATGCTCTATTCAATACTAATAGATAGGGCAACACTCGCATTTAAAATAGAAAGAAACCATAAGATAGAATCTTTTGCATTATGTATACAAAAAGGAGATACACTTTGCATTACCCCTCTTATCGCTAAGCATGAGGAAGACGCAATTCAATTATTACAGTCTATTTGCACGAGCTGGAATGGAACAATCCGTATTGATATTCCACACTCACAATTTACATTTCGAGCACACATGGAATCGCAGGGATTTCAAGAAGTACTTATTTCACCACTTATGATAAAAAACGGAAACCATCTACCTGGAAATCGCGACCATTTATTTGCTATGATGGATGCAGCGTTATGTTAGAAAGGGGACACCTATTTGAAGCGGCTAAAATATGTTATGGTTAGTTGCCTTGCTCTCACATTATTAGTAAGTTGCAACGCTACCGAAAAACCAGTAGAAAAAGTGAAACAAGTAAAAAATACAATTGCAACAAAATTAAGTACAGATGAAAAAATGGTTGAGATAGACGGACAAACTATTTATTTCAAACAAATTGGGGAGAAAAAACCACCTTTACTTATGCTTCATGGGTTTGGCGGATCTTCCAATGGTTTTAGCGATATTTATTCAGACTTAGCAAAAGATCATACAATCATCTCTGTTGATATTTTAGGCTTTGGTCATTCATCCAAACCGATGGATTTTTATTATTCTTTTCCAAATCACGCCAACCTTTACTATAAGTTAATGAAAAAATTAGGCTATGATACATTTGCAGTACTTGGTCACTCCATGGGAGGAGAAATTTCTCTTAATTTAACATATCTATATCCAGCTGCAGTTACTCATCTCATTTTAACTGATGCTACAGGGGCTATATCATTAACGAATAAAAACGCTTCACCTAAACCCCAGTTATCAAATGATTTACATACTGTTTCTTCTATTACAGATTATGATGAAAGCAAAGTGAAATTTAAACGCGACGATACAGAACATTATAACCAAATGAAAATGTGGCCTAGGCGTCTTCGCATTAATGCTAGTGAAATTAAACTCCCCACTCTAATTATTTGGGGTAGAAATGACAGTAGTGTATCATGGAAAGAAGGCGAATCTTATCATCAACTTTTAAAGAATAGTACCTTCCATATTATCGAAAAAGGTTATCACGCACCCTTCCGCCAAGAACCGAAAGAATTTATGAGCTATGTAAAAGAATTCTTTGACAAGAATCCAGTTGAAACAACAAAGTAACAAAAACGGGTATCTCATCTTTGAGATACCCGTTTCATATATTAAGCAGCTTGCTTCTGCCCTTTTTTCGTTTTTGAGCCTAATAGTTTAGGTACAATCCAGCCATCAAGTCCAATTTTCCCAGCATTCATGCCAGCAACTAAAACGAACATAGATAAAATAACCATTTGTGGATTTACACCTAGAGACCCACTAAACATATAGGAAAAGTTCATTACAAGGCCAAAAAAGACAGCTGTTTTTGTTAAACAACCTACAATTAAACCGATTCCAACTAGAATTTCTCCCCATGTTACAAGTGTGTTGAATAGATCCACATTCGGAATTGCAAAGTCTTGTAAAAATGATGCCCACCAAGACTGCACCGCTGGTTGTGCTCCTTTTGATTTTTCAATAGCCCCTTGTAAGTATCCCGTTGCGTCAAATCCTTTTCCCTGTAGTTTACCGATTCCAGCCATTAGCCATGTGTATCCAAGATAAACACGGATAACCGCTAACACAAAAGAAACTGCTTTGTTCTCTCTTAAAAATTGAATAGCCATATCTTCCTCCTAAAGGTGTAATTAATTTAGTTACAGGTAATATAATAACATTAGTTACTTATTTTTCAAATGTAAATTATGAATAATTTGTGACAATCACATAAAACGTTAAAAACTAATATTTTTATAGTTACTTTTATTACCTGTAAAAAAACTTGAAAATATCATATCATAATTGATAATCATTTTCACTGTTTTTTATAAAAAAATTGTGTGGTAGATGTGAAACGTGCTTATCCTATATTCGGATAAACACGTTCAATTTTACTTATATAATTGAAAGGTATGAGTCTCATCATCTAACAAGTTTGCATCCTGAAATGCATTGTCCACAGTTTTTTGATGATTAATAAGACCGTAAAATAAACGGATTGTAAACATAAGTGCCGCATTTCCATCCACATAATCTGTTGAGCCTATATAAGCTTTTACACCATTATTTAAAAATGCTGTCGCAAGTTTTGGATCTCCTAAAGTACATCCGCTATTGATAATATACTTGTTATGCAATTTTGCATATTGTTTAATTTCAGTGACACCAAAGTTTCCTCTCGGTTCATCTTTCTCATAGACATCTTCTCCTAATTCTCCCATTACAAATTCCCCTTCTTCACCATGAAAGCAAAAAATAATATAATCTATATCTTCATATAAACTTTTCCCTGAAAGAACATCCATCAAATCCCGAGGTCGACCAATCCAATATGTAATAACTCTTGCTCCAAAATACTCAAGCACCGCTCGAAGCGATTGTGCTTCTAAATCTGAATTATGGCCAACTACTAATGCAACATTCAAATAAACTCCTCCACTCATTCATACATTCATTTCATATATACCTGTTTCTTCTAAAAAATCCTCTCTTGTTAGCACCTGCTTTTGTAAATACTGTCTATATGCCGTAATCGTTCCGTCATGTGAAACAATATAGACTCTTTCCGCCTGTAATGTACAACACCAATTGATGAACGCATCCGCTCTATTCTGAAATTCCTTCTCTGCAACCGTATTTATCCCTTCATTCCATAACATATCATTTAAACTTTCCTTTAAAGAAAAACTAGGAAATAACTCTTGAATTACCTTTGTATCTAACAACCTGTCACATGGTAATGTTCTTGCTCCTTCACGATAAGGAAAAATACGAGGAGAAATATATGGATGAGTTATTTTACGGCAAATTACTTGCGAGCTCCATATTGCAGCAGTCTGTAATGTTCGAAACGTGGGACTTGCAAATAATACATCGCTCTCTTGTAGTGGTAAACTACTTTGGAGTAACAGCGCTTGTTGTTCGCCTTCTTTCGTCAAAGGTGGATTCTCTAATTGCAAACTCCTCGGTAAATCCTTTGTATGTTTGCCTTCCCCATGCCTTATAAAAATAAGCTTCATAGTTTCCCCTTCCACTACAAAATGAATGTGTATATTTTTTTACTATTACTTTTTTCATAGTCTCTACTTTTCTCTATCTTCTTCTCAATTCCTTCTACCATTCCTGTAAAAAAGTTTTGATATGTAAATTGAAAATCATTATTACAATATATGTAAAAAAATTTTTGCATATATTGTCTTTAAAAGAGGGAACTCAAAATATGAATTGGGTAATTTATTTTATTGGTATGATAATATAGGGATATATAAATAGTTTCTTTACAAGTGATAAAACTTCTGCACCTTGGATGAAAGCTGAAGAGTCTATCCGAAGTTATACAACTTTTTAATTTACATTCATGATTCCATCCTAAATGGTTATAGTAAAAAAGGATACAACGAAACTTTGAGGAGGATTCATCAATGAGTAACTCAAATGATTTTTTAGACACAATACACGAAAAACAAGCAAAGGACGAGCAGAACAGAAAACATCAAGGTAAAGGCAATCCAGGGAAAAAGAAACCAAATAAAACGCACAAATAATCATTACACACTCTAAACAGAAAAAGCCACCTAAAAGTACATTTTAGGTGGCTTTGTTAATCCTCTTTTACGGAAATAACATCCTCCCAATTCCACTTTTCATAATACGGCTGGGGTACATCTATATTTTCAATCCATTTCTTCGCTTTTGCTCCATCCCCATTCGCCAACCACATATTTGCCTTTTTACGGTCAGAACGCACCCATGTCAATTGATTTTCACTTTTTATATAAACTGGATTGTAATCTCCATATTTTTTTGATGGAGTTGTAATTTCACGTTGCCGATTTGTTTGAATATTTACTTGGTATAAAGAAGGTAATGACCTTTTTTCTTCTTCATTTTCCCACTCCATTTCTTTTGCTCTTGAAAGGGTAATTAGTTTGTCGTTATGCCATGTAAAATCCCAGTCGACATATCCTTTCGGAGTAAATTTTTCTTGCTGAAGAGCAGGTACTTCTTTTATTTTCAAATGTTTATTTTCTATCGCAAATCTTCCGCTTCCTTCAATATAAGCCAATATATTTCTCGATGGGGCCCATTGTATCCACTGGCTATTTAATAACATTTGATCTACTTTTTCAAAATAACTTCCATCCGCTTTCAACAGACAAAGTGTATTACTATCCGCTGACCACGAAGCTGTTGGAACAGCTAAAAATGCAATCCACTTTCCATTTGAAGACCACTTGAAATTGCTTGCAACATAAGCAAGAAAATCCTCCTGCATACTCGGTAATGTATACAGGTGTTTCATTTTATTAGGATTCATTCCAGCATCCTTTTGTACTTCGTATAGCTGCGCTCCTGTCCAACCTGTTGGAAGCAACTGAGCCTCAGACGAAACAAGAAACCTCTTTCCATCCGGATACCATGCATAATCACCTACACCTGATGATACATTTTCAAACGTTGCATTCTTCTTCTCGGCATCAAATGTATTTAGTGTACCTGTAAATTCAAATGCAATTATATTTTCTACTGGTGACCATTGATAATTCGTTGCTTCTGTTTGAGAAGGAACAATTTTTTTCCCATCCACAACTTGGTACAATTCGAGCTCTTTTTGTTCTTCGCCTTTTGCATATGCAATCCACTTTCCATCATATGACCATTTAGGTTTTGTTATGTACTCTCCTTTTGTTATTTGCTTTTCTTTTCCATCGATTTTTATCCAAAGATCATGGTCACGAATGAAAGCAACTTGAATCGCTGTACTCTCTGCGCTACTAACTGACATCATTAGAAAAAATAGAATTACAGATATAAAGCAACTAGCCATCATTTTTTTCACGATGTAATCTCACCTCTTCCCCTTTTTCATAGCATCCCTCGCATTTAGTCTGTTATATACAAAACCCATAAAAACCTAACAAATCAACCTATATTTTTACATTTTTATCAACAAAACCATAAGAGTATTTTGAATTTTTGAAGGTTTTGTGATGTTATGTCAAATTTATGATGTGGCCAACATTCATGTTGTTTTGTACAAACCAATACGGGAGAATTATCGATACATTTTGAGAAGGTTGGCACATTTTATTAGCGGGAGTTTCAATGAAAAAAACTACAACTGCATTACTAAGTGTGGCACTCGTTTTTTTCAGCTTTGGCGCATTGAGCGCACATGCCGAAACGCTGCAAAAGGAAAAACAATTTAGCCCAGAGCTAAAGGCAAATATTTAGCAGTAGGGTGAAAATAAAATTGCAGCAAATGTCGATACGAAAACATCAAAAGAAATAATTGATTTAGAAGTAAAGTAACTGAGAAATAAGTAAATTCTTGCCTACAACTAGGGTGATACCACATTTTTTCGCCCATATCGGATTTTCCGATATGGGCTTTTTTCTGTTTCTCACAAAACAAATGTTAAATAATTCCGAATCTTATGATAAAATTTTATAAGCGCTTACAATATTTGAAAGGAGGTGATATATGTAAAAAAGAACGATAGCATTTTTTTAGATAAAAAAGGAGGATGTATCTAATGACAAGGAAAACAGAAATCCCATCGCATTTAAAACCATTTGTATCCACGCAGCATTACGATCAGTACACACCAGTTAATCACGCTGTGTGGCGTTACATTATGAGACAAAACCATAACTTTTTAAAAGATGTTGCTCATCCGGCCTATGTGAACGGACTTCAATCATCTGGTATTAATATAGATGCAATTCCAAAGGTGGAAGAAATGAATGAGTGCTTAGCACCGAGCGGTTGGGGCGCAGTAACAATTGACGGCCTGATCCCTGGCGTAGCGTTCTTTGATTTCCAAGGGCATGGCTTATTACCGATCGCAACAGATATTCGTAAAGTGGAAAACATTGAATATACGCCGGCTCCTGACATCGTTCATGAAGCAGCTGGACATGCACCGATTTTACTTGATTCTACATATGCAAAATATGTAAAACGCTTTGGACAAATTGGGGCAAAAGCATTTTCAACGAAAGAAGAGCATGATGCTTTTGAAGCTGTTCGTACTTTAACAATTGTAAAAGAAAGTCCAACCTCTACACCCGAAGAAGTTGCAGCGGCTGAAAAAGAAGTTTTCGAAAAACAAAAGCTTGTTTCTGGCTTATCAGAAGCAGAACAAATTTCTCGTCTTTTTTGGTGGACAGTCGAATATGGTTTAATTGGAGATGTGGACACCCCTAAAATCTACGGAGCTGGCCTGCTTTCTTCTGTCGGTGAAAGTAAGTATTGCTTAACAGACGCCGTAGAAAAAGTTCCATTCTCAATTGAAGCTTGTACAAAGACAACTTATGATGTTACGAAAATGCAGCCTCAGCTATTTGTATGCGAGTCATTTGAAGAATTAACAGAAGCACTTGAGAAGTTCTCTGAAACAATGGCTTTTAAAACAGGTGGTGCAGAAGGATTAGAAAAAGCAATTCGTTCTGAAAACAATGCAACCGCTGAGCTAAGTAGTGGATTACAAATTACAGGTACATTTGTGGAAATGATTCAAAATGATGTTGGTGAAGTCATTTACATAAAAACAAATACACCGACAGCGTTAGCACTAAATTATAAGCAATTGCCAAATCATTCTACAGCTGTACATCAAGATGGCTTTGGTACACCAGTTGGCTTATTACAAGGCAATGTTTCACTCGAGGATTGCACAGATGAGAAGTTACAATCACTAGGCATTATCATCGGTAATCGCGCGGAATTATCCTTTGCCAGCGGTGTTCATGTAAAAGGAACAGTAACGGATATTGTGAAAAACGATGAGAAGATCACTCTTATTTCATTTACAGATTGCACAGTGGTTTACAAAGATCGTCTATTATTTGATGCTTCATGGGGAGCGTTTGACATGGCTGTTGGAGCAAAAATCTCTTCCGTATTCCCAGGTGCAGCAGATGCAGCTGCATTCTTCCCGGTAGATGAAGAAGTAGAAGAAACACCGGAACCACTTACATTAACGGAGCTTGATCGTATGTATCAAACAGTTCGCGGCATTCGAAATGAAGGCGTGTTACAAGATTCACACGTAGAACAATTAGTAGCCATTCAAGAAGTACTAAATAAGTTCTATACAAAAGAATGGTTACTTCGCCTTGAAATTTTAGAATTACTTTTAGAGCATAACAAAGGACACCAAGCATCTACTGCATTACTAGAGCAGCTCTCTATCTTTACAGAAAACGAATCTGTACAACGCTTGATTAACAATGGTCTTGCTCTACTTCCAATAAAGGATGTGAAAAATAATGCAACGCCTAACAGATGAAGAAGTACAAGAAGAATTAACAAAGTTAGATAAATGGACAGTAAAAGATGAAAAATGGATTGAAAGAAAATATATGTTTTCCGACTACTTAAAAGGTGTCGAATTTGTCTCTGAAGCTGCCAAACTATCAGAAGAACATAATCACCATCCATTTATCCTTATTCAGTATAAGGCAGTCATTATTACTTTGTCATCATGGAACGCAAAAGGTTTAACGAAACTTGATTTTGAGCTCGCAAGGCAGTTTAATGAACTTTTTTTACAAAATGAAAAAGCAATTATAAGAAAGTAAAAGAGAGAAGCCTTAATTAGGCTTCTCTCTTTGTAATGAAGTGAATACAGTGACCAAACGGATCTTCTACTTGTAATACTCCATCTTTGTACGTCGCAACCGCGCCAATATATTTTAAGCTTTCACATACTTGCTCTTTTTCTTTTTCATCTGCTAGTACAATTGTGAAATATTTCAAGCCGACAGAATTTTGCATTTGGGGCGGCACACCTTCACCTTGCCATGTATTTAAACCAACATGGTGATGATAACCACCTGCTGAAACAAATAACGCACCGTTTCGAGCTGGGATCGTCACTTCAAATCCAAGCCCATCTACATAAAAACGTTTTGCTTCTTCTAAATCAGCAACATGTAAATGAATATGTCCCATTACTGTTCCGCTTGGAAATCCATTCCACTCATTTCCTTGTTGTAATAATCCTTCACCATCTAATGGGTTGCTAACAAACGGCAGCTCTCCCTTTTCATCACGCCACACTTCTCTTTGACGATCGTGATAAATTTCGATTCCATTTCCATCTGGGTCAGCTAAATAAATCGCTTCGCTAAAGTAATGATCTGCCCCGCCGTGTAACGGATATACTTTCTGCACAAGGTGACGAAGAACATTTGCTAAATCTTGTCTACTTGGTAGTAAGATTGCAAAGTGATATAAACCAGTGCGACTTCTTTGTTTTGGAAGAGCATCTTCTTTCTCCTCTATTATAAGAAGTGGTTCATTATTTTCATTGCCAAGTGTAGCGATATTCTCTTCTTCTTTTACCACTTTCAGTCGTAATACATCCGTATAAAATGCTAGAGACTGTTGTAAATTCGATACATATAAATGAACCAAACCAAGTGTTGTATTGGGATGAAGTTGAAAGCTCATATTGTTATGCCCCCATTTCGATTAGTCTTTTTTGAATACAGTTGCTTTTAAGAAATTATCTACAAAACCTTCAGCTTTAGCAACAAATAGGTAAAGTCCCATTGCTAATAATGCAAGATCTAATTCGTATCCTGGATTCTTTCCATCTCCTAATAGACCAGCAGACCATTTTACTTTTACAATAGCTCCGACTAAAATAAGTGCGAATAATAATCCAATATAACGTACACCTAAACCGATAATCAATAATAGACCACCAACTAATTCTACTGTCGCTACGCCGTATGCAAGAGCTCCAGGTAGACCAATACTTGTAAACCATCCTGCAATATTATCAATGCCCGATTGGAACTTTGCCAAACCATGCATAAAGAATGTTACTCCTAATACGATACGAATAATTAAATTACCAATATGTTGATTCATTTTATTCTCTCCTTTATAGTTTTGTTATACAGAACTTTTATTTACATTACAAAACATACAATAAATTTTTTTATTCGTCAATTCATTTTTCTTGAGAAAAAATGAAAAATATTTGCTATGATACAAATAGTTGTCTACAAAAAGGAGCTTGATTCGTATGAATATCGGTTCTGCAATACGTGAAATTCGCCAACGCAGAGGTATAACGATCGCTCAAATTTGCGAAGGAACAGGGCTTTCTAAAGGTTTTATGAGTCAAGTCGAGAACAACAAAACCTCTCCATCTATCTCAACTTTAGAAACAATTTCTAATTTTTTAAATGTCCCTCTTCCTTACCTATTACTTGAGCAAAAAGATCGCATGAAAATTGTTAAAAAAGAAGAACGAAAATACAGTGTATATGGAAAAGATGAACAGAAGATTGAACATGTCGCTGAACAAGGTGGCCTTCGCTTATCTTTAGTAGAAATCCCTATCGGTTTCCCGAAAGAGAACACACCGAATGCTCATGAAGGTGAAGAATGTCATCTTGTTTTACGCGGGAAATTAGAAGTGCAGCATGGAGAAGATATCGCAATTGTCGAAGAAGGAGATTCTTTTTCTTGGAGCGCATGCGTACCACATATTGTACGTAACATTGGTGATGAGGCTGCATTATTACTTATCTCCAGCCATGCTGAAAATCGAAAACGTGTATATTAAAAAACAATGCAAAAAGCCTGTTTTTCAGTTTTGAAAACAGGCTTTTTGTATTATTCTCGTATAATTCCATAGCTTGATCCTATTAATACCTCTTTTCCATTTTGATTACGATACACCGATTCTATCGACACCTTTTTATATCCTTCCATTTGTTCCATACTTATAAGAGTTACATCACAAGTAATTGTATCTCCAGTAAAAACAGGCCTGATGAATTCACTTACTAGTTCTCTTGCTATATAATGCAAATCCCCACCGATTTTCGTTCCTATACTTGCAGTCAATAAGCCATGAACCATTAAACGTCCTTGCTCGTCATATTCCATATGATGTCTCCCTTTATCACCTGTAAGGTCTGCAAACTCGAGAACTTCTTCTTCTGTAAATGTTCTTTCATACTGCAATGTATCGCCTACTTTAATATTCAATTTTATCCCCCTTTTTTATTTTTTGAATTTTCTATATAATTCTACCACAAAATGAATAGTCCTTCATTTTAATCACTAAAGCACCGTTATAAAAATGTTAATAATTAACATTTTTATGTTATTATTTAAGTATCTTTGATGAAATTGGAGGTCTTAACAATGACATTTGAATTAGTTATTAGCATATTATTAGCAGTTTCATTACTCTTCTATTCCACATTAGAAGTTTGGCTTGCTCCCAATAATAACTCCTTCTTTAAAGATTTGAAAAAGAAAATGATATTCCTACTCCCCTTGTTTACTCTCTCATTCGCAGTCCACTATTTCTTTTTTGTACAATAAAATATTGTATCTGTATAAACGAAAAAAGATTGCTATCGCCTAGCAATCTTTTTCTACACTCTTTCTATTATCTAATGATGCTATCGATGCCCCTCTTTTTTTGCTTCGTTATAACCGTAATAAGCACACGTCCCATTTTTTGATAAATCTCGCACCTCAAACCCACAACTACGATAAAAATCAAAGTTATTAGCAGAAGTATGAGCAAACCAATCTCCATGTGGTAGTTTCTGCAAACAAAGGGAAACGAGCTTCTTTCCTAATCCCTTTCCTCTATATTCACACTTCACAACTAAGTCCATAATATTGGCAGCCATGATCTGATCAGAAATCACGCGAACCATTGCAACCATTTCTTCATCATCCCAAATTGTAAAAGCCCATGTAGAGTTTTCAAATGCTATCGTAAATTTTTCAATTTGCCAAGATGGGATGCTATTATTACTCCAGCCTGCATCTTCAAATAAACTTTTAATCGCATAAGCTGGTACGCCTGTCGTTCCTTCTCGAATAATGAGTCCGTTATGATAAATATACAATCCCATTCCCCCTTTTATTGTTATATACTATTCTTTAAGATTTAGATATTACCTTTTAAAAAGGGGGAAAAGATGGAGAAATTTTCATCTTGCTCTCTTAATAGCATATACAAGAACATCTACCCCATGAAATGATGCTGTTTTTTCATAACTGAGTCCTGTTTTTCTAGCAACAAAAATAGAAGCAGGATGATTGGGATTAATAAGAGAAATGAGCTTGTTTAACCCTAATGCCTGGAAACCATAATCTCGAAAAGCTGATGCCGCTTCCTTCGCATACCCTTTTCCCCAATATTCAGGAAGAAGCCAATAACCAATTTCAATTTCCTCTTTACCATCTACTTGTTGCCGAATAAGACCTGCGTGACCAATTGGTGTATTTGTATCCTTTTCAATCATTAAAAATAGTCCTAAGCCGTTTTTATAACTAGGAAGAACCCAGCTTTCAAGGCTTTTTTTACATTGTGTATATGTTTTAGGAGTGCCATTCCCAATATAGCGCATCACTTTCTCATTTCCCCATAAAGAAGCGTAAAAATCTAAATCGGTCATTGTATATTTGCGAAATTGTAAACGATCTGTATGGAACATATCCCCTCTCCCCCCTTTGCCTACATACATTCCAGAATGTAAAATATATGGTAACTTTTACATCTATTATAAAGTGAAACTTTAATCAGTGGGGGGTTTTCTTCATCCCCCACTGATTATTAGTTGAACCAATCGGGCTTTTACGGGCAGTTGATCCCCCACCTACCTTCCTCGTTTCTCTCTGAATCTTGAGGTGGGGGTCTTACTGCCCGTTAATGCGGGATAAACGAGGCAACAGACAATGCAGAAAAATTTCGCAATAAAAAAGACAGTAGACAAAGACTTGTCTACTGCATCCATATCATAACTAGTATAAAGAAAACTACAACTGAGGGGGGTGTAGGCTTTTCATTTCTATACTAGGTATTTATCCCGTTCTAACGGGCGGTAAACCTTCCAATCTTTCAAGTGAAGGGTTTACCACCCATAAGAACAATCTGTGGTAATTTAAGTACGAGCTGCTAAATATGTACCTGGTGCTCCGTAAACTAACAATGCTTTTACATCGCTCTTTTTCTCATATTTTTTCATTTGATCATTTATTTTTTGATTTAATTCTTTTGCTTTATCTTCTTTCTGCATTAGCGTTCCATATATGTTAATACTCTCCTGAATATCTTTTACGGAGTTTGCAGAGGAAATCATTACTTTTGTACCTTGCCCCTCAACCGTTGGGATATTTTTTTGAAATCCGTTATTTGCTACAAGAAGATCTGGCTTTAAGCTAGCAATTTGCTCAAAGTTTGGTTGATGCGCATTCCCAATTACTTGTGCTTTCTTTAATTCATCTGAAAGAGGTAACTTCGTATCTGGACGACCAATAATGTTGCCACCTAATGCATGAATGATATCCATATCTCCCACACTCAGTGTAGCAAAACTTTTTGGCGCTTTCTCAAATGTTACTTTTCTGTCTGAGAAATCTGTAATCTCGATTGGTTTTTTTCCTTTGTCTGTTTTTGTTGCAGACGCTTTTTCGTTCTCTTTTGAGCTGCAACCAATCAGTAAGAAAAAAATAGAACAAATCACTGTAAACAGTGTTATATACTTTTTCATTTCTTCACCTCTAATTGATAAGGATTATCATTATCAATATCGAGCGCATACATTTTCTACAAAACTTTATTTATACAAAAAAACGCTACTTGCAATTATATTTAGGTCATAGATGTTAAACTCAATAAAATCAAAGGTAGGAACATATTTGATATGTACAAAATGTTTCTGCCTTTTTATTATGCGGCGAGACTCCACATCCATCAACTTAAGAATTTTTTAACCCCCCTAAAACAAAAAAATGTACATTTTCACCAGGAGATGTCAATTTTCTCGTTTTGGGGTACTTGCTTTTCTTAGCTTGATGGGCATTGGGTACCGTCAGCATTTTGGAAAAAAACGCGCTAAATTTATAAAAGAATTTTCTATCTCCACCGCCCCAAAAGGTACAGATTTAGTACTACAAATACTATCCTGGCTTGCAGAAGAGGAACAAATAAAAAATAAGATAAGACAAAGGCAAGGAATTGAACTAGCACAAAAAGAAGGTGGACTTTTAGGAAGAAAACCAAAGGAGATTCCAGAAGAATTTTATGAAGCATATCGTTTATGGAAAGCTTGTAATATGAAAAAAACTCATTTTTATAAAGTTGTTAAAGAATACGAGGGGCAATAAAAAAAATAAAAGGAATGTTTAAATCAAGTATATTCATGAAGGTAAGGTAAAAATAAATTAAAATATCTCTCCAAGGCGTAGAATTAGGCATATAAAAAAGAGGACTATTTTTTATATGCCTCTTTTCGTTTGTTTTCTTTTTCATCGATTTATTAACGTAACTTTTCACTAATATAAGTCTCTTGATATTCATTCCCTATACGAACTAACATCAATGTATTTTTTAAATCAGAAATATTGACTGGGGATGAAGGTTTTGATATGCCTGTCAAATAAGCAATGACAGCTTGACTTAGTTCAAGTGAGAAATTAATAAATTGTTTTATCTGCTCTCTTCTTAACGGATTTTCTTCAAACAATTTGTCCATGTTTTTCATAGCCTTCTTAGTATTATGACTATATATATTATCTCTTTGAGTATACAACCAGTCTAAGCTGTTATTTTTTTCAAATTGTTCATATTCCTGTTTTTTTGATTTAAAAAAGGCTTCTGGTGTTGGTCCAATTACTGTCAATTCAGTTGAAAATTTTTTATACTCCATACATCGATCAAGAAATTTTTTAACGCTAATTGCATTTTTGTTTGTAGTTTTATCATACAATTTGGACACGACTGCAAACGTTGAAACTACTAATGAATTATTAATGAAATGATAAAAAGCAGAGGAAGCTCTCATCTCATTAAAATATTCCACTTTTTCTCTTTCCAATTGCATCATTATTTCATAAAAGTTATTTGCCTCAAATGACTGTTGGTAAATTTCTTCCGCAAGCTCTAGTAACTGCTCTTCTGTCATAACGTCCCCTCTATACCTATCTTTTATTTTCATTATATCACAATTTAAAACCCTTCTTCCCAAACCGTTCCATTACGGGGTAGCACCACATGCCCATCAAACTAAGAAAACAGATTAACCCCAAAACGAAAAAATATGCTTTTTTGTTTTATATTAATAACAGATAATTTATTATTAATTCTTTAATCCTTATTTTTCCTGTATAATTTACTTATTGTAATTATCTGACGATAAAGGAGATAAGGATTAATATGAAGTTGCATTCTATTTGTATTGAAGGTTTTCGTAGACATACTAAAACAGAAATTTTATTTTCAGACACTACTTTTTTGATAGGATCTAATAATGTTGGTAAAAGTTCAATTTTAAAAGCTTTAGATTATTTACTGACAGATAAGAAAAAAATTTCAGAGCATGATTATTTTTGTATTTTAAATGAAAATAAAGAAAATCAAAGATTAACGGATGAAGTTGTAATTACTGCTGAATTTAGAAACGTACCCATTGAAGCCGTAGAATGGAAAGGATTTAATAGACAACGTTTATTTGAGTATGATGTTCCTGAAGATTCTAATGAAACAGGCTTAAAAATCTATTATCGTAAAACATATAAATTAGGATCTCAGGCTCCTATAATAGAAATGCAACAATATAAACTTGAATTGAAAGCACAATTTTTAGATTGTAGTAAAGTTCAAGATTACATAGATGCTGGTTTAAGTGAAGAAGATGCTGAAAAATTTTTCATTGGAAAAACTAAAAATCAAAAAATTACAGGTAGTGTGTTAAAAGATTTAGAAGATATTGCTCCTGAAGAGTTGTTTGATATAAATAAAAGTGAAACGATATGGTTTGAAAATCCAGGAGGGATTTCTGGGAATGTACTAACTAAATTACCTAAATTTTTGTTAATACCTGATCAAGCTAAAACTGAGGAACTTTCAGGGAACAAAGGTGCTTTGATAACAACCTTGAATAGTTTATTTGAAGATGTAAGAAACTCATCTTCAAATTTCGAGAAAGCACAATATTATTTAGAGGAATTAGCAAAAGAATTAGATCCTAAAGATGAAGAAAGTGAATTTGCTCAAATGCTTTCTGGATTGAATAAGGTGGTTGGTGATGTATTTCCAGAGACAACTTTTCTTGCTCAAGCAAATCTTTCTAATCCTGATGAAGTTATAACTCCTAAATTTGATATTCAGTTAGGAAGTAATGTAAATACTAGTGTTGATAATCAAGGTGCTGGTGTTATTAGATCTTCAATCTTTGCAATGTTAAGATATAGAAGTATGAGGGAAAATAATCTTAAACGTCAAAATAAAGAGTATGTGAGACCTTTATTAATTGCTTTTGAAGAACCAGAGATTTATTTACATCCTAAAGCTTCTCAACAAATGAGAGATACTATCTATGAATTGTCATCTGATCTTAATAATCAAATTGTGGCGACTACTCACTCTCCTTATATGATTGATTTAAGTAAAAATTCGTCTCAAGTTTTAAATTCTCTTTATACAGTAAAATCAAAGTATAAAGAAACGGATTTCTTTATAGATGAAGTAATAGCAAATCCTTTTAATGTAGGTCAAGCATTTAAAGAATTAGTAAGCGATGATAAAAATTATGTTAAAATGCTACTAAAAGTTGATGATAGTATTGCTAAAGTATTTTTTGCAAAAAATGTTTTGATTATAGAAGGAGATACTGAGGAAGTTGTTATTAAAGAAACTATTTCAAGAATGCCTGAGGAATTAAGAAAAATATTTTCATATGATTGGGAAATTGTAAAAGCTAGAGGTAAGGCTCTAAGATATTTCTCTAGTGAAATATCTTAGAGCCTTAGGAATTAATCCTTATGTTATTCATGATAGGGATATTAATACACCAAAGGCATCTCAATTTAATGATCCTATACTTGAAGCTTTGGGTGATGAAAATAAACATAAGAGAATAATGTTAGAAGAGTGTATAGAGGATATTTTAGGATATGTTTCACCAAGTCGTGATAAACCTTTTAAAGCTTATAAGCATATTACTGAAAATTGGGATGATGACTGAGATAGTGTAAATTCACAGTGGAAAAATATAATCGGAGGATTATTAATTTCTAGTGTCCAAGGTGAAGCATTCAAGGAAGTTGCTGGTACCATAGAAGATTTCTTTAAGGAACAGGAATGACTTAATAGGGGTATCGTCACATCGCTATCAAGCTAAGCTCATACAACGTCAATTATAGTAGAGGTTATTTCTTTTTTCTAAAGGCTACGTGTAGGGAATTTAAAGATTTGCATACGAAATAAACCCTAATGGGTTTCATTTTTTTGATTTAAGCCGCTTGATTATCAGACATGGTACAATTGTAAACGACACCTAATATATCAAAGACTGTTTTCTTCTCATATCTATGAGATTTTCGCCCGTTTTGCTGTAGGAGGTTGAACAAGCGAATTAGAATCTTTGATAGCTCTTGGGTGTCTTTCTGTATAGCTTGGAAAAGAAGAAGAAAGTAATCTTTAATCATATATATGGCCTTATATTCACTCAGTTCTCGTTTCTTCTTCATAAGAAGTAATTGCCGCATTTGAAACATGGTAGAATGGCAATCAGCTGCCCATACAAATGGCATTCCAATCGTTCTCGTTTTATCTTTTTACAATGATGAATAGGAAGTTAAAATTTTTGGTTTCTTGTGTAGCTTTGAAATAAAGTTTAATTGAAACAATTGTAGCTTTTGAATAAAGTTTGATTAAATTAACTTAATAAACCTTGATAAAAGAACAAATAGAAAAAGCGTGTTTTGAAAAAAAGATTGATCAAAACACGCTTTTTCTATATTCAATTAAATCATCCTTTTATAAAAAAGTTTGATAATTTTTGTACTTCTTGCTCAATTAAAGCGCCCTTTAATTGAAAAAGAGCATATTTTACTTATTCAATGGATTTATATACTAATTGATTAACCTATTCTTAACCTTTCAAAACGACTTAAGTCGATTTGAGGTAAGTTGGGTAGGGATACATCTGGCGCCCAATCAGTATTGAATTTAATTTTAAGCTTATTTCTAATTTCTTCGGTGGGTACTCCTGAAAGTTCTAGTATCTTCCCTAATTCAAAAGGCTCAAGGCGAAAAAGATTTCCATAAACCTCTAAAATTAAATCTGAAGAAAATCCTAATCCATTCAACCAACTAGCCATTTCTTCCATAGGAAATCTTATACCGATGTACATACATGCTATCAACCCTTCTGTAATTTGGGGAAGATCGAATTCAAGTTGATTCAGTTTTTTAGTTATTTCTTTCCCATCCCAATACCCAGATTTATACATTGCATAAGCTATTTCTTGAGGGAGAGAACCTATATTCTTTAATTGAAGTGGTATGTCTTCTATATTCACTACTTGATTATCGTATAGGGATGCCAATTTCACCAATCCAGGAGCAATTTCAAGAGCCACATGATAACCAGCATCTTTAAGATAGCGATTCATATCGGCTATTTCCGCCCCAAAAGTACTTCTAAGGTAGTGCATAACCTCTGCGATTTTATAATTATCAGCGCTTTTAAACGCTTTGGCTGCATCTGCTGCTGATAAATGAAACACATCTCTTAATAGTTCACCTTTATCGATGGCAATTTCTACGAGTCCATTTGGTGCTCCAAATAGTGGACCAGCATCCCTAAGTAACTGTGCAGGATCGTCATACCATCGACTAAAATAATCCCAGCTCTTTGTTTTTATATGTTGAATAATTAAATTTTTTATATCTTTAAGGCTTGGAAATTCAGTTTTAGTTTCAAAATTTATTGTTAACTCCTCACCATGGAACGAAAAATTCCCTGTAACCTTACACAGAAATTCATTCAGCTCAAGATTAAGGTCAATTTCAATTGTTACGTGAACTCCTGTATCTAGAAAAAGGTGACCTATTAAGAAAGTAGCAGTAACAACAGGCTTATTTAAGGATATACGCTCTACTAGGTGAAAGCCTATTGTTGTACTTGCTACAAATCGTTTCTTACCATATAAAGCACATGACATAGTAACCGTCCCAAACCCTTCCAATTTCTCTTGAATGTTAAATAAAAAACCTTCTTCCTTAACGTGTGCCTCTATTGCAAGCTTAGCAAAATCAAATAGGGAGACACTTGCCGATAAATATAGATATTCAGAATCCTGTGCAGGTTGAGTAAGCTGTCTCGTATCAATAATAATAATGGCTCCTTTTTCACCCGAAGCATCTGCGATAAGCAGAATATTACTAAATCTAATAGGCTCACCCAACTGACCTTTTGCATAGAGCCCTTTTTCGTAATTAAATTCAATGTGCATTATAGAATCTAAACCAAATAAAGATGAATCAGCATAAAGAGAAAGTCCTGGCTGATAGATTACATTAGGGTCAATAGGGCTTCTAAAACCTTGTGGATCGGCTACAATATATAATTCGAATTTTCGTATGATAACTTTATTTAAGAGTGGAATCCACTCGCTATTAAGTCCTGTTAATGCGTCAATCAATTTTGTCAAAGGAATTTCTTCAAGTTCTGTAGGTGAGGCTGGCTCTTTCTTGAGTGAAGCAATAATAGCTTTAGGAATTCCTCCATTAGCAAATTCCCCTCCAGCTTCTAACTGTATGTCGTCTCCAAGTACAATCTTACCTATAATCCCAAAATTGAACCCATCCTCTTCAAAACCAATACTGGCACCCAAATCTTCTAAAACAACTCCCTTTATACCAAATGGTTCATTCCAATGTCTTTTATCTTCGGGTAACGATAAAATTATGTCTGGCATTTCGTTTGGATTCAAGGAGCTATGGCACTGAAAATCAAATCGGTCTTCACCAATTATGAGTACGATTATCCCTCCGATATTAAAAGAAGTTTGGCTTGTTATAATATTGAAATGAATTCCCTCAAATTGTAGAAATCCTTTTGGTTCAGGATTTTTTGGTAGTTCTGCAATAATCTTCGGTGTGTTTAGTTCACCATCAAGGTGAGCTGATAGTTTGAATGAGTTTAATTGTCCGAATATTGGTTCAAGTGTTTTTATAATGGAACCAGACATTTTGGCGATAGTGAAAAAAGTAACATCTTTTTTTACTATCGAAGGAGCACCTAATAAATTTTGTCCCAATGTACTGCTGGAGATAGGGAAGTTATCTATGGTACTAATGAGTAGACCCGGTTTTTCAAGTTCAACATTCAATTGAAATAGTTGTCTTAATATTTTGAGTTGATATATTATCATATCAGGGATCCAATCCTGTGGTGAAAAGAAACCAATTATATAGCCAGGATTGCTCCCATCTCTGTAAGTTTCAAACAGAATCTGTACTTTTTCTGAGAGATTTTGATTCCATACTTTTAATTCTAAAAAACCTTCAATTTTAGCCGTATACTTTCTTTGATCCTCAGGTACAATTATAAAATTAAGTTCTGCCTGCATGTTGGAAATCTTTATATGTAGGGGAGATATTACTTTTTCCCATGGATGGGAATGTTTTACTAATACTTTTAAAGTGTGTTGATTCCGGGAATCTAATAAAAATATTGACTCTTCTGCATCCAAAGCGTCCAAAACTGTTTCCTTGAGTTCCTGAAAATAAGTTGATATTCCCCATTGAGTAGGAAATTTTGAAAGTTTGATTGAAATTTCTGGCTTATCCTCAGTAATGAAAAGTTCGGCTATTACATCTAAAGACTGTGCAGAAAATATTGTAGTTGTTATTTTTCCTGTTATTATTATCTTACTTTCACTATCTACAGTGTTCACTGTCGCTTGGTCAAACGTAAGCCTTTCAACAGATAGGAAATTTTTAAATAATTGGGATATTTCCGATGTTCCTAGTTGTTCAGCACTTAGGTTAAAGGTTGTACCACTTAATCCTTCGTTAATAATTGTCTTTAACTGGTTGTAATCCAAGTATGTCACCATCCCATTCTATAAAAATTTTGGATAGTAATAGATTTTACTTACTTAATGAATTTATGTAAAAAACAGTAATAAGCCAACTTCTTATTACCTTTTTAAGAATTTTATCGTAATTAACTAATAGGTCTTGTTCCATTAAATGGCCCTTTAGTTGAATAACTTTATTGCTACTCAACTATTCCTAAATCCGCCTTTCAGTTCAGATCTTCTTTTCCCTATAAAAGCACCCTTTTAGATAAACAAATCCAAAGGGGAAAAACATCGCAACTTTTTTATAAACAGTACGACTTTATTTCAAAGCTACATCTTGCTCAATTAAAGCATCAGTTAGTTGAATAAGCAAAAAGTTAAAAACACTATTTGTTGTGGTCTTTTATGCTATGCTCCTTAATATTTTTGTAGTAAAATTCTGAGTATAGACAAGGTTTGTCTGTTTTAACAAATACTTGCTTAAAGAAAGGATAATTATGTCTAAATTCTCAAAAGCATTTAATGAATACTTTTATGCTTGGGGCGATAATGACCCTAAAAAAGAAGTTTGGAGATACGGAAAATATGTATCTTTAGAACGATTACATGGATATGACGATTATGTATATTACAGACCACGTAGGCAAATGGCAGGAAGGGTAATCGTTTTAAGCCTAATTGGAAGTGGATATTGTCTATATAAAGGTGGCTCTTACCTCAAAGCCAAGTACGATAAAAGAAAGACAGATAAAGAAAATCTCTAGTCTAAAATAGGCTAGAGATTTTCTTTTTACTTTTTTCTGAGAGATTTAACACTATTGTTTTCAATGTATACGCTCTTGGATACAAGCATAAATTGGAAACAATAGTGGTGGCTGCGAGGTTATTTTGTAAGCTGTTTTCTTCAACTAAACTGCCAGTTAGTTGAACAAGGAATCATGTATATCATATACAATTTCAGTCTACATAATCGTTTATTATCGGTAGCGAAGACAAGGCGGTTCCCTACTCTCATAAGGAATCCGACTTTTTCTCTTTCTACCAATCTATGCAATTTCTGATACATTCCTATCATGGTGTGGGTTTTCGGGTTCTCGTTTGTTACTGGATTAGCCAATAAACTGTATAAAATCTTGCATACTCTTAGCCTGGGTTTTTTCAAAAATACTGGCGATCCCCCAATATGTGTGCTCTTACTTTATAACTTCGAAAAGTATTCAGTAAGTTTTTCATTTTCTATTTCACGTAATCGCTTATTTTCTTTTTCGATTTCTTTATTCTTTTTCTCCAACTTATCAATCCTTCTTTTGAGTGAAGCGATTACGGCGTTTTGATTGTTTTCATCTCGTTTTATTCGGGATTCTACAAATACCTTTTCTTGTTGATTTCGTAAGAAATTGATACGCTCTTTGAGCTCATGATGGTTATAAAGCGTTGCTTTGCTCACCCCAGCTTCTGCTGCCACGCTATTAAAGTTAATTGCCTTAGAACTCTTGGTTAGACGTTTAATAGCTTCCTCAACCTTGGCTATAGTTATCTGTTTCCTTTTTTCATGTAGCTGCCTCAGTTGCTCCTCACGGTTGAAATTAGCCACGCTTAACACCTTCCTTTTTCTTACGTTCTAATTGTCTCTTCATCCGGTCAAATCGTCCAAAAATGACATTTCCACCCTTGATTGTTTCGTAAATGTTTTGGTATCTTTCCAAGTTCTTTTCGTTTGCTTTAACCATATCTTCGCGACCGTATTCTTTTGAGGCTTCAATCCACTTTGTAGTAGTCTCTATAAGAAGTTCATACTTTTTAACATCAAAACTCGTCATACCTACAGCTAAATCAAAACAAGGCTTTCCATCATTCGCTGTAAGACAAGGAGGCTCTGCTGCCAATGGGCAGTTTCCGTTCACTCTGGCACGACAAGTCCCGTAAGGGTTGTCCAGTGCATTTAACTTCTCGTCTTTCCACATCATCTCTAAAACGTCTTCAGGAATATCCACCGTTTCTGATACTTGATGGATTTCCCCATTTAGGTCAAAAGAGAATACGCCTTGTTTAACAACCTTTTCAAATGCTTTCCGTTTTGTATCGTCTAATAAACGTGCGTAACGTAGCGTCATTTCAGGTGACGCATGAGCTAATAATTCTTGTACTGTTAAAATATCCGCTCCACCATTTAACATCTTTACCGCATAAGTATGCCTAAATTGGTGTGTTTTGAAGTGAAAAACATTGCCCATTTCGTCTCTAATATTCTTTTTAATTGCCAAATCGTTAAGTTTATCTCGCACCCAACCCTGAGGAAAAGGTTTTCCCTTACGGGAACCCCTGTAACGAACGAAAATATATTTTTCAGGATTGTTATCATCGTTACTGAGTTCCTTAGAATTGCGAATTAAAATGGCAATCATATTTGCTAGTTGGTCATCAATTGGCATTTTATGACCTTTTGTATATGTTTTTTCAATATCGGTTTGAATGGAGTATTTGCCATTTAAACGAACTAAACAGTCCTGTGTTAATTCCAATACATCATTTATACGCATTCCGCTTTTGAATGCCACCCATACGACAGGTTGTATATCTAGATGGAGGTCGTTAATATTTTCAAATAACTGTTCCAATACACTGTCTGGAATGTAATCAATATCATCATCCGATTTTTTATCTAGCTTTGGATAATCCTCATCATAAAGCAGTTTGGAAGTTGATTTTTCAGGTGCAATGCTGTAATCAAAACGTTGGGTATCCTTCAAAAATTTATAAACACACTTTATATTGTGAAGTATATGTGCCTTCGGATTAGCATTTTTGTGTTTTATACTGCTTTTTGCATAGTGACGAAGGTGTTCTAAATATTCCTCAATATGCTCTCTTGTAAGACCCTTTAAATCATTCCAATCGGGTTCTAATTTTGAAATGAAATTTAGAAACAGTGGGACTACTTGAAGATAAACTCTAGCAGTTCCCCATGAAAATTTTCCTCCGCCTAATAATCTAGTTTTGATATATTTTTTTAAATACTTTCTAAAAACTATAGTTTCAACATTTTTAAAATTAAGATAATAATTTGTGATCGAAAGAGTATAAGTCACTCCATATTTGGCATTTAATACTCTTACATCCCATCTATCTTTTTCCCATTCTTCACGAGTGTCTGTTAGGTTAAATAAATTTTCATGCATCACACGGAAGAAGTTTGCTATTTCGTTTTTATATTCGCACTCACCGTACTTGAGATTTTTTGATGTCTGGATAGTTTTGATACCTTTATCATTCAACCACCAAATCCATTCTTTTTCAGCTCTCTCAATATCCAAATCAAGGAAAGAGTGAAGGTGAGGATACTTTTCATTTTGAAATTGAATTAGTTTATTTAATTTCGATGGATATTTAGCAAACAGTGTAGTTAAACTCCATTCATCGCTGAACAATTTATGATAGCACACCAATTTCAATTCTAAGGCAAGTGAATGATTCTCCGTTTGGAATTTTATATTTCGACTTGTCCTTTTGTATTTCACATATTGTTCTTGAAAGTTCGGGATTTGACCAATATCATCTACATTCCAAGCATCATTAACGAAAAAGTAATCGTCTTTTACAAGTCTTCTTGCTACTGTCCCGTCGTTGGAAATATCCTTAACCTCGTAAGAGGAGAGAGTAGAAGTGATTAAGTCCCAATATTCACTTTTAGGGATTGAATTACTTACTATGATTTTATCCAATGGTTTTCCTCCTAAAATGCTAATCTAGTTCTAAAAAGGAACTGCTTCGTCAGGGATGTCTGATTGAAAGTCCTCCTCTTTTTGTTCTTTACTTTGCCCAATTTCAAAGGCGTGAGAAGCTTTCTCCCAATCCTTACGGATATCATCTTCGGAAGGGTGAACGTATAGGTTAATCGTTGTTTGTATTTGTGCATGACCTAGACGCTCTTGTACCATCTTGATGTTTTTCGTTTGAAGATAATAAATCGTTCCATGAGTGTGCCGAAACATATGAGGAGTAATATGTATGCCTGTCTTCCGTTCAATCTCTTTAAAAGTGGAATAGACATCGGAATAGGTTAAGGGGGTTCCAGCATTCTTCCCCCAAATCTTCACAAACACAAAGTTATGGTCTGGATTATATTCATCAAGCACTTCGTACAAATAATCATCATACAAATCCATGAGTCCTTGAGAGATGTCTAATTTTCGTTCTCCAGTCTTCAACTTACCCCCATTTGGTAATTCGCCTCTATCTGTCAGTTGGATCTTGTGCTTCCTTTGTTTGGCATCAAATTGCAGGTCCTCAAGAAACAGGGAAAGGACTTCCCCTATACGCAAGCCACTTTCGAAAAGCAACCGTACCAGAAACCTATCCCTAATGTTCGTAGTAGATTGATAGATTCCATCAACTTGTTCCTTTGTAAATACCTTTACTCTTTCCCTTGGTACGTCTAATTTAAGGATATTTTTAGAAAGTGGTTTACCCTCATTTACATGATGTAAGAAACCTTTGTATCCATTTCCACCAGCCCCAACAAACATCTTCTTCATCAGCTTTTCAACAATATCTGAGTCAACTAAATCATTTCTGTATAGATAATCATAAAATGATGTAACTGCCGTAAGGTAAATGTTTACTGTTCTTTCACTACGTTTAGCTTTCGCTTTTTTATGAGGTACTACTTTGTTACTTTCGTATGGATTTCTGAGCCAAGCAACGAAGTTAGATAACAGATGAAAGTTGACTTGCTGATAATTAATTCCTGTTTGTTCTAAGTATGTAAAGTAAAATTTCAAAGCTGTACAGTAAGTCTTTAAAGTGTTGCTGCTCTCTCTGTTATGGAGGTATTTCATGTACTTTGCAACAGATTCTACAGGCAACCCATTTGTATCTAGCAGTAGATAAACTTTTCTATTGTCAACCGATATCTCTTCCACTCTCATGAGAACAATCTCCCGTTAATTATTATTTTTAATAGTATTTCTGCCCATAATGACTACTATTATTGTTGTTTTTTTAAGGTCCTCGACCTAACGGTTCTGCGGAGTGCTGTCCTCGCACTGAGGCTCTGTCCCCCACCTTTAATTGAACCAACATTCTGTTATTTCCATACATTTTATACATTATAAACTATATTTTCAATCTTTATTTTTCAAATCAATTATGTAAATAAAAAAGGATAATTAGCCATCATAATAGACTAACTATCCTTTTAATTACTATCTAAATTAAAAAAAAGATACACTCTTTTCGTAGCGTTTCATCTATCAATTTGATTCATATTCGTTCTCCTCTAATCTATCACGCAGCGCTTTAACACGCTTGAAAAAGAAAAATGACATCCCTAAAAATAAAGCGATAACCCCCATCATCGCAAAGGATTGTACAGTTTCTCTTCCTTCAGTTGGAATCAATAGGCCAATCATTAAAAATGTGGCTAGTGCAAGAAGAACTTGACCGAAGCGAATATAATCTGCTATTTTCTGCTGTAATTCTTTCATACTTCTACCACTCCTCCCTCTCACTCTATCATATTCTAATAGTTTTTAAGGCAAGTAAATACAGCCAATGAGGGAGAAGTTTTCCAAAGGAAAAAGAGCCGCTATGAAACGGCCCTTCCAAATTTTCTATACACCTTTATAAGCGCTCATGTATACTTCTTTCAACTCCGAAATAAGCGGTAATTTGGGATTTGCTGTTGTACACTGATCTTCAAAAGCTCTTTCCGCTAACGTACCAACAACCCCTTCAAACACTTCTTGTTCTACCCCTTGTCCAGCGATACTCATATTAATATTTAATTCTTTTCCAAGAGCAATAATCGCTTGCACGAGTGATTCTACTCCTTCTTCCACTGTGCTCGCTGGAAGTCCAAGCATTCTTGCGATATGTGCATAACGTTCATCAGCAACAAAGTGTTCATATTTTGGGAATAAAGCATGTTTTCTCGGTTTAATTGCATTATAACGAATAACATGTGGCATTAAAATTGCATTCGCACGGCCGTGCGGAATATGGAATTCCGGACCAATTTTATGCGCCAAGCTATGGTTAATACCAAGAAAGGCATTTGCAAACGCCATTCCAGCAATCGCAGAAGCGTTATGCATTTTCTCACGTGCCTCTTCATCATTTCCATCTTTATATGCTCGTGGTAAATACTTAAATACAAGATCAATTGCTTTTAATGCTAAACCATCTGTATAATCATTTGCCATAATAGAAACGTATGCTTCAATGGCATGTGTTAATACATCCATACCAGTATCTGCTGTTACATGAGGTGGTACCGTCATAACAAATTGTGGATCAACAATTGCTACATCTGGTGTTAACTCGTAGTCAGCTAACGGGTATTTGATATTATTCTTTTTATCTGTAATAACCGCAAATGGTGTCACTTCTGAACCTGTTCCTGATGTTGTTGGAATCGCAACAAATTGCGCTTTATTCCCAAGTTTCGGATACTTACATGTCCGCTTTCTTATATCTAAAAACTTTTGCTTAATGCCAAAGAATGTTGTTTCTGGATGCTCATAAAAGAGCCACATTCCTTTTGCTGCATCCATTGCGGATCCACCGCCTAAGGCAATAATCACATCCGGCTTGAAGCTTCTCATCATTTCGGCACCTTTAAATACCGTTTCATCTGATGGATCTGGCTCTACTTCAAAGTATACTTCTACCTTCACATCATTTGTATGTTTGCGAAAATAATGAGTTACTGTATCGACATAACCATGCTCAACCATCCCAGGGTCCGTTACAATAAATGCGCGTGAAATATTCGGCATATTTGCTAAATATCCTGTCGCATGCTTTTCAAAATAGATTTTGGGTGGTAATTTGAACCACTGCATATTCTTTTTTCTACTTGCAAGTCTTTTTATATTCAATAGATGTGTTGCCGTTACGTTTTGAGAAACAGAATTCTTCCCATATGACCCGCATCCAAGCGTTAATGATGGAATAAATGCATTATATATATCACCTATTCCACCTTGTGATGAAGGTGCGTTTACAATAAGGCGGCATGCTTTCATACGTAAACCAAATTGTTTTTGCACTTCTTTATTTGTAGAATGAATAACCGCTGAATGTCCTAAACCACCTAAGTTTAGCATTCCCTCGCAATATGTAAATCCGTCTTCAAGTGAATTTGCTTTTATACACGCTAGTACAGGACTTAATTTTTCACGAGATAGTGGATAATCAGCACCTACACCTTTAATTTCAGCAACGAGCATTTTTGTATCTTCTGGCACTGTAATTCCGACTAATGCTGCAATGTAATATGCTGATTTTCCGACGATATCACTATTGACTGCACATGTATTTTCATTAATCACAAGCTTCTCTAATTTTCTCCGCTCATCTTCTGTCACAAAATAACAATTATTTGCTATCATTTCATCTTTCACATCATTGTAAATTTCTTTGTCTACAATGATTGCTTGTTCAGAAGCACAAATCATACCGTTATCAAATGTCTTTGATAAAATTAAATCATTTACAGCACGCTTCACATGTGCCGATTTCTCTATATAACAAGGTACGTTTCCTGGTCCTACACCTAGGGCCGGCTTACCAGTAGAATACGCTGATTTCACCATTCCTGCGCCTCCAGTTGCTAAAACAAGCGCAACACCTTCATGATTCATTAATTGTTTTGTCGCCTCAACAGACGGTTTTTCGATCCATTGCACACAATTCTTCGGTGCACCTGCCTTCACTGCTGCATCACGTAACGTTTTGGCTGCTGCGACCGAACAGTTTTGCGCCGATGGATGAAACGCGAAAATAATTGGATTTCTTGTTTTCATTGCGATTAACGCTTTAAACATCGTTGTCGAAGTTGGATTCGTGACTGGTGTTACCCCAGCAACTACACCGACTGGTTCTGCAATTTCTATGATTTCTTCATGAGGATCTTCATGAATGATTCCTACTGTTTTATCTTTTTTCATACTATGCCAAATGTATTCAGTCGCAAAAATATTTTTGATACATTTATCTTCATATACACCGCGGCCCGTTTCCTCAACAGCCATTTTTGCAAGTGGCATATGTTGATCTACACCCGCAAGTGCCATTTCATGTACAATGTTGTCAATTTGTTCTTGTGTAAAATCTTCTAATGCTTGTAAAGCCCTCTGACCGTTCTTTACCAACGTATCAATCATTTCTGTTACTTCGTGCATTTCATTTACAACTTTCTCTTTGACTACCATGTAAATTCCTCCTATTCTGCTATAGGGACTTAATTTAGCCATAAAGGTCTTAATAAGTCCCTATTAACGTAAAAAAATAGAGTTACTTTCCCTACATGAATCCCATTGTTTGTGAAACTTTTCACAAGTTTATATGTGAAGCATCTCGTTTCATGATTTTACTATACACGAAATATTTCTCATTGTGTGTGTCTAATTTGTGAAATATTTCACAAATTAATTTAAGAACAAGCACTGCCGTCTTCAGCAGTGCTCCTTCCATTATGCCAATGCTTGTGCTAAATCTTCAATTAAATCTTCACCGTCTTCAATACCAACAGAAATACGAATTAATGTATCTGTAATTCCTAACTCTTTACGGCGATCTGCTGGAATCGATGCGTGTGTCATTTGAGATGGAATAGAAATTAAACTTTCTACTGCTCCTAAACTTTCAGCTAGTGTAAAGTATTGCAATTTCTCAAGTACTTTATTTAACGTTTCTTCACTATCTACATCAAATGAAATAATTGCACCATATCCACCAGCTTGTTCTTTTGCTAATGCATGATTCGGATGAGATTCAAGACCTGGATAATATACTTTATTTACTTTTGGATGATTGTTTAAAAACTCAGCAATCGCGCGTGAATTTGTTTCATGTTCTTCCATACGAATTCCTAATGTTTTTAAACCACGAAGTAATAAGAAGCTGTCTTGTGGTCCAAGAATGCCACCTGTTGAATTTTGAACGAAATGAAGATCTTCTGCTAATTGCGCGCTATTAACAACAACTAGTCCGGCAACAACGTCGCTATGTCCCCCTAAATATTTCGTTGCACTATGAAGCACAATATCTGCTCCTAAAGAAATTGGTGACTGCCAGTAAGGCGTCATGAATGTGTTATCAATAATTGTTAGTAAACCTTTCTCTTTTGCAAATGTGGAAATTTGCTTAATATCTGTAATTTTTAATAGTGGATTTGTTGGTGTTTCTACGTAAATTGCTTTCGTATTCGGACGAACTGCTTCTGCTACTTCGTCTAAGTTCGTTGTATCAACAAATGTATGCTCAATGCCGAAGCGATTCAATACTTTTGTAATCACGCGATATGTTCCGCCGTATACGTCATCTGTTAAAATGACATGATCTCCTTTTGAGAATAACATAATCGTTGCTGTAATAGCAGCCATCCCTGATCCAAATGCAAATCCCGCATGACCATTTTCTAGTACTGCAATCATTTCTTCTAATGCTGCACGTGTTGGATTTCCTGTGCGTGAATATTCGTATCCTTGGTGTTTACCAACCGCTTTTTGTCTATACGTACTTGTTTGATAAATTGGTACGTTTACAGATCCAGTTGAAGGTTCTCCTATGCGAATGCCATGAATTAACTTTGTTTTTGCTCTCATTTTTATTCCCACCCTTTGTATATATCTTTACTTAAGTAACGCTCACTGCTATCTGGAAAAATCGTTACAATGTTTGTACCTGGTTTTGCCTTTTCAGCCTCTAATAAGCTTGCATGAAATGCCGCTCCCGAGGAACTACCTACAAGAAGTCCTTCTTTCTGCGCTAACTCTTTCACACGTCTAAATGCATTTCGATCAGAAATAGTATGAATTGCATCAAAATATGATGGCTTTAAAAATGGCGGAATGAATTCCAGACCGATTCCTTCTGTTTCATGTGAACCTGCTTCACCACCATTTAAAATAGATCCTTCCGGTTCTACAATCACCGTTTTAATCTCACGGTTTTGTTCTTTTAAATAAGACGCAGTTCCCATAAATGTACCGCCAGTACCTGCACCTGCCACAAATATGTTAATCTCTCCATCTAGCGCTTCCCACAGCTCAGGTCCTAATGTTTTGAAATAGGCACGTGGATTTGCTTCATTTGCAAATTGGCTTGGAGAGTATGAGTTTGGAATTTCTTTTACTAATTCTTTTGCCTTCGCAATTGCACCCGTCATCCCTTGTTCAGTAGGTGTATGCACAACCGTTGCACCAAGTGCTTTCATGAGCTCTTGTTTCTCAATACTAAATTTCTCTGGTACACAAACAATAACGCGTAAATCATGCTCTTGTGCAGCGAGTGCCAGTCCAATCCCAGTATTCCCTGCCGTCGGTTCAATAATTGTTCCACCTTTTGCGACAAGTCCCTTTGCTAATGCATCTTCAATTAATTCTCTTCCTAAGCGATCTTTCACACTTCCACCTGGATTATAAAATTCAAGCTTTGCAAATAAACGAACGTCCTCTGGAAGTGAAAAACGAGTAATTTCTACAATCGGTGTATGACCGATTAATTCATGAACCCCACGATACACCTTCATCGTGTTCTCCTCCTTATTTGCCAATAAAGAAAAGGCAACTGTATGTATCTTCTATATATGAAACAGTTGCCTTTTTGTTACATTACTTTAACTCTTCTAATACTTTTACAATAAAGTTTGTAGAATGAAGAGCTGCTTGATCTAAAAATTGATCAAATGAAACATTTGATTCTTTACCAGCAATATCAGAAAGTGCACGAATAATTACAAATGGAACGTTATATTGATGACATACTTGCGCAACCGCTGCTGCTTCCATTTCTACTGCGTAAAGATTTTCAAATTTATCACGGATTGCTGCAACTCGGTTTGGATCACTCATAAATGAATCTCCTGTTGCAATCATTCCTTTCACAACTTGAATATCCTCTTCTGATTTCATACATTTCTCTGCTAGTGCTATTAATGCTTCATCAGCTTTAAATCCTGGTGGCATCCCCGGCACTTGACCATATTCATAATCAAACGCAGTTACATCCACGTCATGATGGCGAACTTCTGTTGAGATGACAACATCCCCAACATTTAAAGATTGGTGGAATCCACCAGCTGAACCTGTATTAATTATTTTTTCAGGCTGATATCTCTCTAATAAAATTGTCGTTGACATCGCTGCATTTACTTTACCAATACCAGACTTTAACAAGATTACTTCATGTCCTACCAATCGTCCTTTCGTAAATTCACAACCTGCGACAGTTTCTGTTTCTGCCTGTTCTAATTTGTCACGTAAAATACGTACTTCTTCTTCCATTGCTCCAATTACAGCAATTCTCAATCTAATCCCTCTTTCTATTGCTTAGTTGCCTCCATTACCCACACAAAATGATTTAATCTCGTGAATGTTACATGGAAACCATTGTTTTCAAAAATAGATTGCATAATAGGAATACGTGTGTAGTATTCTGTTTGCAAATCGTTTGCTAACTGGTGAAAACCTCTTTTCTTTGCAGCTTCAACAGTTTTATCATACGCTTCTTGATCTGCAAATATCGTATCAGCAAACACTATTTTACCACCTTTATGAAGCAATTGACTATATTTCGCAATTGCCACATCTTTTTCATCATCTGTTAGATGATGAAACGCATAGGTGCTTACAATTGTATCAATAGAACCCGGAACGTCAAAAGAAAGAAAATCTCCTTCTGTAATTGAAAATCCTTCTGGCAACTTTTGCTTTGCGATTGTACGCATTTCACGTGATGGCTCTATTCCATAAACAGTATGACCAGCAAGTAATAATTTATTTGTTAAATTGCCAGTACCAACACCAAATTCCAATACATTTCCAAATGATTTATTTACTACATCCTCTAAAATCTCCTCATAACGAGCGAAAACTTCTTTATATTGTATATCTTCGCCTTGTACGAATGAATCGTACGTATGAGCCCACTCATCAAATAAACCGTTAAATTCTGTACCCATATAAAATTCCCCTTTTTCTTATCGGTTTTATCAGTATGATATGCTTTCTTTCTGAAAATGTCAATTGAAATGAAAATGGTATTTCCTTCTTTTCTTTGTTACACTTAACTTGATTATATGGAGAGGAGTGTTTTTTTGTGTCATTTACCTTTGAAATGCTGGAAGATAAAGTAGAATTTTTTGAAGCACCAAACTTAGTTTCCTTAGAAAAGAAAATTAACGAGCAAATTGACAATAACAAAGCACTTATGCTGGAAGTTCATCATATTTCTCATCAAATGGTTATGGATCCTGAAAGCAAGAGACCTTATTATAGTGCTGTTGTTCATTTCAAATTAAAAAAATTACGCTAATAAAAAAGAGAGAGGTTATGAGAACCTCTCTCTTTTAGTTTAGAGTTTGAACAAGGACTGGTTTCCAGCCTTCATTTTCTACCCAATCAATATTTACATAATATCTTTTACCGCTTTGTTTATCTTGGACATTACCGTATGCTTTTTGCTTACCGTTATTTCCAATACGGTGAACAGTTAGTTGCTCCACCGGAACCTCAATTGCAGAGGAAATTGCTTGTTTCATTTCATTCCAATCTGCTGAGCCTATTTTAAATGTCATCGCAGGTGTCGCACCTTGCGTTGTACCTACTGGCTTCCAAGAAGGATTTGTGTACGCATCTGTTGCGTTTGACTGTGTTTTTTCAGCTGGTACTTTTTCATTTGCTTTTGCTTCTTCCTCAGCTTTTTGTTTCTCTTCTTCAGCCTTTTTCTTCTCTTCTTCCTCTTTCTTCTGCTCGTCTATTTTCGCTTGTTCTTCTTTCTCGTTCTTTTTCTCAGCTTTATTTTCTTTCTTCGTTTCCTGAGATACTTTTTTGTCTTGAGAAGACGCTTGTTCTGTTGTATCAGAAGTAAAGAATACTTGGTACGCTACAACAAGGACTGCTAACAACACGATAGCAATTGCAATATTTAAAACACCGTTTTGACGACGTTTTTGTTGTTTCTTTTGAAATCTAGATCCTCCTGCCATTCTTCAAACCTCCATGCAGTTTTTCCTACTTGCTATTGTAACATTAAATCTTAAAAGGTTGAACAACTACAGTGATATTTTCACGAAATGAAAACATTTGATAATAAATTGCAAGATTACCTTCTGTTTTCCAAACGGGATATCTCTTCTACAAATTCTTTAAAAATCGGTGTTACAGTATTTTCTTTATTATTCGTTTCTAAATCAACAACTACTAGCGCATATCTCGGGTTTTCGTACGGGAAATACCCCGCAAACCAGCGATTTACACGCTCCCCTTTTCCTGTTTGTGCCGTCCCAGATTTTCCGGCAATAGATAGCGGTAATGACTGAAAAGTCGCACCCGTGCCTTTTTCCATCGTTACGACTTTCCTTAACAAGGATTGTACTTGTTTCATTGTACTATAAGGGAGTTGTCGCCCTTCCAGTTTATGGTCTTCAAAATCCAAAAATTTTGTTCCATTTTTGTAACGTATTTCTTTTACAGCTTTTACTTCCCTCTTTTCACCATTCCTTGCAATCGTCGCCATCATATTTGCGACGGCTAAAGGGGATATTTTTACGTCTTTTTGCCCAATGGCCGTTTGAGCGATTGCTTTATGACTCCCCTTATTTTCTTCCCCATTCCAAACGGTTGCTTTTTTCTCTTCTAACAATTGTTTAAACTCATGTGTATGAAACACTTGTCCTTGCCATCCTACCGTCCTACTCGCTCCTAGCGCCTCTAAATACGTTTCCATTACATGTTTATCCTTTTGCATCAATTCGTCACCAAGCACTGCAAATGTCCTATTACAACTTCTAGCAAAGCTCTCTGTAAAGCTTAACTTCCCCATCATAACCTGGGGGGGATTTTCACCGTACGGATCTGTATCACAGTTAAACTTACGATGGGATTGAATTATATCATTATCAATTGCTGCAGCCGCAATAACTGTTTTAAAGACAGAACCAGGAAAATGCGGTGTTAGCATTTGATTTTCTATTCTTTTTTTATATGTATTTTGATTGTTCATCTGCAAGGACGGTTTACTCACCATTGCTACAATTTCACTCAACTTGACATCAAGTAATACTAATCCACCCTTCTTGAGTCCATGTTTCTGCACGATTTCTTCAGCTTTTTGTTGCAACGATTTTTCTATCGTTGTTTGAATCGTAACGGGATAAAAAGGATTTCCAGGAGATGTATATTTCGCGCGTTTTCCAAAAATCGGTTCTCCTTGCCTATCTACTTGATACAGTACTTTCGTTTCACCATCAGTCATTAAAAACTCATCAAACGATTGCTGTAATCCAGAAATACCAATCGGTGTTTGGCTAGATATTTTTTTTAGTTCCTCATATCGTTTTTTAAATTCCTTCTCATTTTCCCCGACTACACCGATAAGGTGCTCTGCTTCAGATGATTGTTTTATTTTCACTTCAGTTGCCACCATACCTAACATATCAGTGCGATTCACCTTTTTCATCTGTTCTTTCGTTAATTGTAACGGTTTATCACCTCTTCGAAATATAAATGGTTTTCGTTTTCCTTTCATTTGCAGATTTATGTCTTGCCTTGACACACCAATGATATGCGCAATTTTCTCTAACATGTCACTTTTTATTTGTAGAAATGGAAAAATAACTAAAACTGGGTATCTTTCCTCACCCAGAATTTCCCCATTTCGATCAACAAAATGCCCCCTACCATCATCCACTGTGACAGCTTGTGTACGTTGGGTGACACTCTTTTCAAGTAAATTTATATGTCTCTTCGTAAATGATTCCGTGGCTATAAGTTGTATTTGTGCTAGCCTACCAAGTAATACAAGCATCATACATATAAAGCATAATAAAATGATAATCATTCTGTTCTTGATTTTCATACAAAAACACCTCGTCTTTTTTCAGTTTAGACGAGGTGTTAGTCCTTTTATACAAAGTGAAATGTTATCCAGTCCTATATGGTGTAATTATTTTTTATTGGCTGACGGGTTGCTTTGCATATTTTTCGAAAACTGATTTATAAGTTTCCACATTTAAACCGGAATTTTGAGCAACTTCAACTGCGGTAGTCCTTACTTGCTCTGCACTTTTCACATATTCTTGTTTTAGAGAATTCATTTCATTTCTTTTTTCCTTTGCATTCTCAACTGTTACAGAATCTAAACACGCTATCAACTTTTCTGTTATCTTTAAATAGTTATTTTCTGCGTTGATTAATTTTTGAGTTTCATCCTTCTTTAACTTAGATCCTTTTAGGAAAGTAACAGCTTGATTTACTTCATCTTTTAAAAGTTTGTCATTATTTTTTGCCTGTTCTTGCAATAACTTCTTCATGTCATCTATTGCTTTCTGATCCATCGACTCTTGTAACATATATTCTGGGTTTCCAATTGCATTATCATATTTAACAGTTACATCATTAAAAAGTCTCATGACAATAGCTAATTGGTACTCTGGATCAAAGTCTTCAAACTTCTCTCTCTTTTTATCCTTATTTAATTCTTGCTTTTCTTTTGTATTCGTTTCGTTTTTGGAAGACGAAGATATATCGTCCTTTCTTTCTTCTTGCTTCGATTCTTTTGATGCACTTGTTTTCTCACTAGATCCACATGCCGCTAATCCTGTCATCATAACGCCACAAGTGAGTGCTGCAAATAATTTCTTTTTCATGAACTGTCCCTCTTCCTTATCCCTCTTAAACTCTCTTCACACTTCAAACATAAAGTATAAAAATTCCTCACTCATAATATCAGAATTAAAGCTCTTATATTGTCATATTATGTCGAATAAAGTGAAAATCCCCTCAAGGATCTCTTTCTCTTTTATCGCTCAAACCAGATTATCATGAACAATTATATAGAACTTTTCACTCAGAATCTTGAGAGCAATGGGATAATAAAAGAGAAAAAATAAAAAAGGCCCACTCATAGGAGTGAACCTTTTTTATTATTTTACAGAGATAATCTCTACTTGCATTTCTCCGCCTGGTGTTTGAATTGCTACTTTTTCACCAATTTGCTTACCTAGTAAGCTTTTTGCGATTGGAGAATCGTTAGAAATTCTTCCTTCAAATGGATCTGCTTCTGCGCTACCAACGATTGTGTAAGCTTCTTCGTCTCCATCTGGTAATTCTTTAAATGTTACTGTTTTACCTAATGTTACAACTGTAGATTCTTCACCATTATCTTCAATGATAACTGCGTTACGAATCATATTTTCAAGTTGTGTAATACGACCTTCTACGAATGCTTGCTCATCTTTCGCTGCATCGTACTCTGAGTTCTCAGAAAGATCACCGAAGCTACGCGCGATTTTAATACGCTCTACTACTTCTTTACGTCTTACTGTTTTTAATTGCTCAACTTCATTCTCTAGCTTTTGTTTTCCCTCAAGTGTCATAGGGTATGTTTTTTCTGTTGCCATGTTTTCCACTCCTTTTATATACCAATCCCCCGAAAAAAAGAGGAGTTCAATATGAAAACTCCTCCGCTGTATTAAATAGCGGAGGTTTCTAGCGTAATCACACACCAGTGGAGTTGTCACACACAACCCCATATTTTTTCCAATGCCTCTTTATATAAAGAAGATATGTATGGAAATCTCATATAAATATGCCCCCACCTAACATTAGGTGAGGTTGCATGTTTCATTGTATTCGATAAGAAGGGAAAAAATCCCTTCCTATCGTATATCTTTTACTATGCTATTACAAATTCACTTTTTCTTCAAGAATTGTTGCAATTTTTGTAACCATAATATCAATTGCAACGTGGTTTTGTCCACCTTCTGGGATAATAATATCCGCAAATTTCTTAGAAGGCTCAATAAATTGATTATGCATTGGACGTACAACATTTACATATTGCTCAATAACGGAATCCATTGTACGACCGCGCTCTTTTATATCACGTTGCATACGACGTAAAATACGAAGGTCAGCATCTGTATCAACAAACACTTTAATATCCATTAAATCGCAAAGACGCGGATCTTCTAAGATGAGAATCCCTTCTAAAATCACTACATCTTTCGGTTCTACTGGAATAATTTCTTCTGAGCGTGTATGCAATGTATAATCATATACGGGTTTCTCAACCGGCTTATATGCAAGCAACTGATGTAAGTGCTCAATTAATAAGTCATTATCAAACGCTAATGGATGGTCATAATTTGTTTTTAAACGCTCTTCCATTGGCAAATGGCTTTGATCTTTATAATAATAATCTTGCTCCAAAATTAAAATGGAATGACCTTGAAATTGATCAAAAATCGCTTTTGTTACACTTGTTTTACCTGATCCTGAACCACCAGCAATTCCAATTACAACCGGCTTATTCGTCCCCATTCGACTACCACTCTTTCTTATTGATGTATGCTTTTTCGCATCATATTATTCACATACACTGGTTGATCCACTTTGAATTTCACGATTTGCAACGGATGTCTCGCTGCATCTAATTCGTTTCCATCCTCATCCCAAATTTTCTCCACCGTTTGTGTAAAGTTTTCTATTTCTGGCCCAAAGAATTCAACTTCATGTCCTGGTTTAAAGTAATTACGCTGCTCTAACGTAACAATGCCTGTTTCTTCATTATAATCTAACACTAAACCAGCAAAATCATACGTTGTTTTCTTACTATGGTTCCCGAACATTTGCTCTTTATATCCTGGAACGCCTTCAAAGAATGCAGGAGCTGTATCACGATTTGCGCATTTATCAAGCTCGTCTAACCATTCTTGTTTAAACTCAAAGTTATCAGGATCCGCGCAGTACGCATCAATTACTTTGCGGTACACAGTTGCTACTGTCGCTACGTAATGGATAGATTTCATGCGCCCTTCAATCTTCAAGCTGTCAATTCCAATTTCGATCATTTTCGGAATCGAAAGAATCAGATTTAAGTCTTTTGGACTCATTGCAAAATGTTCATCGCCTTCTTGGAATAAAGGAAGTTCTTCTGCTTCTTTATGTTGTGATACTGTTTGAACTAAGTCATAATCCCAGCGACAAGACTGGCAACAACCACCACGGTTCGAGTCACGTGCTGTCATATGGTTACTTAATGTACATCTTCCAGAGTATGCAATACACATTGCCCCATGGACGAACGCTTCGATTTCAATATCAACGTTTTCCTTAATTTCCTTCATTTCTTCATAGCCGACTTCGCGTGCTAATACAAGACGATGCAAGCCTTCTTCTTTCCAATACTGCGCTGCTTTCCAGTTGGATAGAGACTGCTGTGTACTTAAATGTACTTCAACAGAAGGTGCTACACGTTTACACGTCTCAATAATAAGAGGGTCTGCAACAATAATACCTGTTACACCAGCTTTTTCAATCCCTCTTAAATAATCTTCTAATCCATCCATGTTTTCATTATGTGCAAAGATATTTGTTGTTACATATATTTTCGCACCGTATTTCTTTGCAAATTCTACGCCTTCTGCCATTTCTTCTAGCGTAAAGTTCCCTGCATTTGAACGAAGACCGAATTCTTGTCCACCTAAATATACAGCATCTGCACCGTAATGAATAGCTACTTTTAATTTCTCTAAATTACCTGCAGGGATTAACAGTTCAGGTTTTTTCACAATAACACGTTTTCCATCGATTACTCGTGAAATTTCTTGTACAGTCATATCCTACACCCTCCTCGTTTAGTAAACCGTTTCTTTAAAGAAAAATCCTGTATCTAACGGACGATTTACTGGTTGTATTTCTTCTATCTCTTTATATAAATCGTCTTTCACGTCATAATACGCATCGCGATCTTCTACACATAAATCAATAGCTTTACGATATTTCTTTGTTACTTCGATAATGTACGCAGAGCTTTTTAACACACCGTCAATTTTCAAGCTATCAATTTCAGCATCGATCAGTTCATCTAACTCATCAATGAAACAAATATCATTCGGACTCATAATATGAGTACCATTTTCATCCTCATAAATTGGATATTTGTTATTACGCTCTGGATCATGTAAGAACATATTCTCTTCATGCTTTTTCTTTTCAATTTCCAGATTACGATCTTGGTACTCGAAGTAGTTCCCTACTAATGAACGTTTTGATTGGAACATGCATGTCATACCATGAATTTGTACTTCCACTTCAACTTCAGCGTTTTCTTTTAATTCAACAATTTCATCTAAACTTAATTCACGTGCAAGTACGGCACGTTTTGCACCTTTACGGCCCCAATAGTTACATGTGAACCAGTTTGTTGCTGTTGTTTCTGTATTCCAGTGCATTTGCATATTTGGTGCTACTTCACGTACAGTCATTAATACTGCTGGATCTCCAAAGACAATCGCATCTACATCTACTTCTTGCAGGAATGCAACGTAGTCTTTTAGTTCCTCTACTTTGTCGTTATGGAACATAGCGTTCATCGCTACGTATACTTTCATACCATTTTCATGCGCAATACTCACAGCTTGTTTTACATCATCACGTGAGAATTCCCCTGCTAAACGTAAACCAAATTTTTGTTCACCGATCATTACGGCACTTGCCCCTGCTTTTGCAAGAGGTTCAATATCCGCCACCGCTCTTGGCGTTACTAACAATTCAGGTTTTTTCATACCTTTGTCACCCTCTCTTTTTACTCACGGCTACTCCATCACCAATTGGGAAAATGGTTGTATCATATCCTTCATGGTTCATAAGCCATTCATTGTACGTCTTAATACGACGAATCAAACCACGTGTACGCCTATTTTCGATTTTCTCTTTCGTCGTTACAAGTCCGTGATACATAACATTATCTGAAATAATGACACCACCCGGATTTAATAACGGTTCATATAAGTCAAAAAAGCGACGATATTGTCCTTTTGCCGCATCAATAAAAATAACATCAAATGTTCCGTGTTCTTTCACTTGTTCACCTGTTTCTAGTGCATCACCATAAATAACGGAAATACGTTCTTTTACAGGAGAACGCTCTATATATTCAAGTGCTTTTTCATATCGATCGCTATTGCGTTCTACTGTCACAATTCGCGAATTTGGAATAGCTTGCATCATACGAATACTCGAATAACCAATTGCTGTTCCAAGCTCTAATATGCTTGTCGGTCCAATTAAACGTAAAAATTGCAACATAAACTCCATTCCAAGACGATCCATAATCGGCACATGATGTTCACTTGCATACTGTTCCATTTCAAGAATCAGTTCATCTTTTGGATCAATAAATGATAATAGGTACTCGTTAACTGCATCCTCCATAAATGGTCCTCCTTATTTACATGGAGAAGTGCCTCTATGACGTGTCAGCCTTTGTCTTTTCACACATAGAATGCAATAAAAATACAAGCCAGCTTCACCCTTAGCTTGTACGTCCCGTTTTGATATTAAAAACGATTCTTCTGCCAGTTTTTAACCCGATATATTTTACCATAAAAAAGAGGGATATGCGACCCTTTTCGCTCTCCCTCCTATTTTCATTTCTTTTGCGTAATATATTTTTGTTTCAATGCATTATGTTCTTCTAACGTTTTCGCATAATACACTTCACCGCTTGGTGCTGCTAAGAAATAGTAATAATCTGTTTGTGCAGGTTCTAATGCTGCTTGTACAGAATGTTTACCAGAGTTCGCAATTGGTCCAACAGGTAATCCCTTTACAACATAAGTATTGTAAGGCGAATTTACTTTTAAATCCTCATATAACACGCGGTCTTTATGCTTTCCAAGTGCATATAATACTGTCGGATCTGTTTGAAGCGGCATTCCTTTCGCTAAACGATTGTAAAAGACGCTAGAGATTTTTTGACGGTCTGTAAAACCAGTAGCTTCTTCTTCAATGAGTGAAGACAATGTTAAAAGCTGATGAACGTCCCACTTCTTCTCTTTCATTTTCGCCTCATTTTGAACAATTAATGCATTCGTTTTTTCAAGCATCTGCGTTACAATTTCTTCTAAAGTCGTATCTTTTTTATAGAAAGAATACGTCGCTGGATATAAATAACCTTCTAACGGATATTTAATATTAACATCAAAAATTTTGTTCGTTAATAGTACCGGATACTTTTGCTGCATCTTTTGAATAAATGCCTTATCGTTTAATTGACGCACAACATCATCTTTATTCCATTTCAGTTCTTTCGCAATGATATCGGCAATTTCAACAACTTGTGCACCTTCTTTAATCGTCAATTTATAAGCAACTGGGCGATGTACACTACCTGATGACATTTGTTCCATTACTTCTTCTACATTCATTGAGGAGTTCAATAAATATGTGCCAGCTTGTAAATTTTTAGATTTTGCTTTTGCATAAAAGCTAAATATTGTACCGTTTTTAATCGCGCCTTTTTCTTCCAAAATCTCTCCAATTTTACTTGTAGATGAACCTTTTGGAATCTCTACTTCAACCTCTTTTTTATTTCCGCTATCAACCGGTCCTAACGCTGATGAAATATACACATAGACTGACCCGCAGACTACGAGTAGCGCAATAATCGCAATTAGAAAACCACGTCTACGCTTCTTCTTTACTTGATTCTCTATCAAAATCCTTCCTCCTTATTCCATTGTAGACCATATGTACTTCCTCTATACAATGCCCTACAAACCCAAAGCAAAACTCATTCATTTGCAGATAGTTTTTTATTTAATACAATCCGTCTCATTATACTATAAATAATTATGTAGTTTCGACAAAAAATCTGTCATTTTGCACAAGAATACAAAAAAGATGGACTGTATGTACAGCCCATCTTTTTCACCTAAATTACTCTTCGCCATCTTCTTCTTCAGCAAGTGTGTTAAACATTTCTTGTACCATTTCCCACTCTTCTTCAGATTCGATTGGAAGTAATGTTCCACCTGATTCTTCTTCGTTTTGTTCGAAAGCCATCGCATCATAAATTTGATCGCCATCTTCGTCAACTTCACCGATTGGAGAGAAGACTACATAAGATTTTTTGCCAAATTTTTCAGCATCAAAAGTGAAAATAATTTCACATAAATGTTCGTTTCCTTTTTCGTCTACAATTGTAATTTGATTTTCTTCCATTTTGGTCACCTCTTATTTACTATCTAAATATCCTTGTAAAATCACGACTGCCGCCATCTTATCGATAACTTGCTTCCGTTTCTTTCGACTTACATCAGCCGAAATAAGAAGACGTTCCGCCGCCATTGTTGACAGACGCTCGTCCCACATCATGACTTCTAATTGTAACAGTTCACGTAGGCTTTGTGCAAATTGCTGACAAGCCTCACCACGTGGTCCGATTGTACCATTCATGTTCTTTGGCAATCCTACTATTATCTTGTCCACATTGTACTGTTTTACTAACTCAGAAATGCGATCAAAACCGAAAATTTCTCGTTCTTCATTGATTTTAATCGTTTCTAAGCCTTGTGCTGTCCAGCCCATTTCATCGCTAATCGCCACGCCGACTGTTTTTGTACCAACATCTAAACCTAATATCCGCATAAACTACTCCTCACGATGTTGTTTCAAATAAGACTTCACAAGCTCTTCAATTATTTCATCACGTTCTAGCTTACGAATAATGTTTCGTGCATCTTTATGACGAGGTATGTATGCTGGGTCTCCACTTAATAAATAACCGACAATTTGGTTAATCGGATTATATCCTTTTTCTTGAAGTGCATCATACACAGTTAAAAGTACATCATTTACATGGACACTCTGTTTTTCATCTTGAAAGTTAAACTTCATTGTTTTATCAAAACCGTCCATTTTAAGCACCTCACTTATAAGTAGTAAGTATAGGGAGAAGAATTTCTCCTCTCCCTACTATTGTACACTACTCTCTCTTTATTTTGAAACAGATTTAACGTACTCTTCTACAAATGCTAAAGCTTCATTCACTTGTGCTGGGTTTTTACCGCCTGCTTGAGCCATGTCAGGACGACCACCACCGCCACCACCGCAACGAGAAGCAACTTCTTTCACAAGTTTACCAGCATGGTAACCTTGGCTGATTAAATCTTTCGTTACACCTGCTAGGATATTCACTTTATCTTCATTTACAGCTGCCAATACAACAATTGCAGACTCTAATTTATTTTTCAGATCATCCATCATTGTACGTAAGTTATTCATATCCGCAACATTTACTTTTGTTGCTAATACATTTACTCCGTCCACTGTAACAACTGAATCTGTTAAGTTTCCAGCTTCAATATTGCTTAATTTCGCAGCAAGAGATTCATTCTCTTTTTGAAGTTGTTTCACTTCAGCAAACAGACCATCTACCCTTGTTAAAATATCTTTTGGATTTGTTTTCATTTTACCTGCAGCTTCTTTTAATAACCCTACTTGATCGTTCATTAATTCGTATGCAGATTTACCTGTCACTGCCTCAATGCGGCGCGTTCCTGCTCCGATACCAGACTCAGCAACGATTTTGAAAATACCGATAGATGCTGTGTTATCAACGTGACAACCACCACAAAGTTCTAAGCTGTAATCGCCTACTTGGACAACGCGTACAACATCTCCGTATTTTTCACCGAATAATGCCATTGCACCCATTTCTTTTGCTTCTTCAATTGCTTTTTGAGAAATCTCAACATCAATACTTTCCCAAATTTTCTCGTTTACAATACGCTCAATTTTTTCTAATTCGTCAGCTTGTACTTGACCGAAGTGAGAGAAGTCAAAGCGTAAACGTTCTGATGTTACAAGAGAACCAGCTTGGTTAACATGTGTTCCAAGTACATCTTTTAATGCTTGATGAAGTAAGTGAGTCGCTGTATGGTTTTTCACAACGCTGCTACGGTTTTTCATATCGATAACAGCTTTTACAGCCGCTTCTTTCGTTAAAGTACCCTCTTCAACAACAACTTTGTGTAAGTTTTGACCATTCGGCGCTTTTTGTACGTCTTTTACAAGGACTTTTACACCATCAGCAAGAAGGTAACCACGGTCTGCAATTTGTCCACCGCTCTCAGCATAGAATGGTGTTACATCAAGCATTAATTGCCCTTCTTCGCCCGCTTGTAAGCTATCTGTATACTCGCCATTTTTCACAAGTGCAACAACATTACTTTCTGTCGCAACTGTACCATAACCAACGAATTCACTCGTTACTTTAATTTCTCCAAGTACGCCGCCTTGAACTTGCATAGAATCAACGTCTTGACGAGCAGCACGTGCACGTTCACGTTGTTTTTCCATCTCCGCTTCAAAACCTGTATGATCAACTGTCATACCAGCTTCTTCTGCATATTCTTCTGTCAATTCAATTGGGAAACCGTATGTGTCATATAGACGGAACGCATCTACTCCAGAAATAACAGTTGTTTTTTCTTCTTTCGCTTTTGCAATTACTTCTGCTAAAATTGCTTCACCATCATGAAGAGTTTCATGGAAACGCTCTTCTTCATTTTTCACAACTTTTGCAATGAAGTCTTTCTTTTCAAGAACTTCTGGATAGAAGTCTTTCATTACTTCGCCAACAACCGGTACTAATTCAAACATGAATGGACGGTTAATGTTTAATTTCTTCGCATAACGTACAGCACGGCGTAATAAACGACGTAATACATAACCGCGGCCTTCGTTAGAAGGAAGAGCACCATCACCTACAGCGAATGTTACTGTACGAATATGGTCAGCAATTACTTTAAACGCCATATCTTTTTCTACATCACCATCGCGATACTTCTCACCAGAGATTGATTCTGTTGCACCAATCATCGGCATGAATAAGTCTGTATCGAAGTTTGTAGGTACATCTTGAACGATGGATGTCATACGCTCTAGACCCATCCCTGTATCGATGTTTTTCTTTGGAAGTGGTGTATATGAGCCATCTGGATTATGGTTAAATTGAGAGAATACAAGGTTCCATACTTCTAAATAACGCTCGTTTTCTCCGCCTGGATATAATTCTGGATCGCTAAAATCATTGCCATAAGCTTCACCACGGTCATAGAAAATTTCTGTATTTGGCCCACTTGGTCCTTCACCAATATCCCAGAAGTTTTCTTCTAGACGAATGATTCGTTCTTTTGGAACACCCATTTTTTCATTCCAAATTGTAAATGCTTCATCATCTTCAGGATGGATTGTTACAGATAACAACTCTTTATCGAATCCAATCCATTTGTCGCTCGTTAAGAATTCCCAAGCCCATGTAATCGCTTCTTCTTTAAAATAGTCACCAATTGAAAAATTCCCTAACATTTCAAAGAATGTATGGTGACGAGCTGTTTTCCCAACGTTTTCAATATCATTTGTACGAATTGATTTTTGTGCATTTGTAATACGTGGGTTTTGCGGGATTACACGACCATCAAAGTATTTCTTTAATGTTGCTACACCACTGTTGATCCATAAAAGAGATGGATCCTCATGCGGAACTAATGATGCACTTGGTTCAATTGCATGCCCTTTTTCCTCGAAAAAGTCTAAAAACATTTGACGAATTTGTGCGCCTGTTAATTGTTTCATCTATATTTCCTCCTTTAAGAAATTCCATAAAAACAAAAAACTCCCGTCCCTATAAAAGGGACGAGAGTTAACTCGCGATACCACCCTAATTATGAACCGATCTTTACAATCTCGGTTCATCACCTCATGGTGCCGTAACGTGGCAAGACGACAGTGATTAGCTGCTCTCAGGATTAGCGTTCTGTCACCCTTCATTTAAAACTTCTTTCAGCCGATGGAAGCTTCTCTCTAGAAATGGACTGTGACATACTCGTTCCGTCATCAATTTAAAATCATATACTATATGCCAAAATTGTAGCGAATCCGTTTCCATTTGTCAATGTTTCCATAGTGGCTTTATATGAACAATGACTGTACGAACTACCGCTAAAATAGGAACTGCTATTAAAAGACCTACGATTCCGCCTACTTCTCCTCCAATCAACAGAGACAGCATAATAATAACAGGATGCATACGTAACGATTTCCCAACAATATACGGAGAGAGAATGTTACTTTCAACAAATTGCAAAATAGCAAGTGCAATACTCGCTTTAATGAAAAGGTTCGTGGATACCGTTGCCGCAATCATCAATGTCGGAATCGCTCCTAAAATTGGACCAAAGTAAGGAATAATATCAGTAACCCCAACAATAATCCCAAGTAGTAAAGGATATTTCATACCGATAAACCAAAATGAAAGAGCAGACACTCCCCCTAAAACTAAACAAACAAATAATTGTCCTCGAATATAACTTCCAAGTGACTTATCAATTTCTTTCGCTAACACTTGCCCTGTGCTACGCCATTTACTCGGAACCATCTTCCAAAAGATATGATAAAACTCTCCATAGTCTTTTAATATGTAAAATACAATAAACGGAATTAAGAAAATAATAAGCAATGAATCCAGTACACCACGCGCTGTACTCATCACTTTATTTAAAAGTGCTTGTATCTTCATTTCAATGCCGACAAATATTTGCTTTACTTTTTCATGAATAAACGATGGAAAATTATCCGTCTGTTCCGTCACACCGTCCAGCCAAGAATCATACATTTTCATAAATTGCGGGAATTGCTTATTAATTTCTTGCAACTGACTAATGACAACTGGTGTCCCTTTATAAATCCCGTATCCGAGACCGCCGAAAAAGAGAATATAAATAAGCAAAATAGCAAGTGTACGCGGCATTCCTTCTTTATGTAATTTTTCAATTAAGGGATGCAGTAAATACGCAATGAAACAAGCGATAAAAAATGGTGTAATTGCTACTTTAAAAACAAATATAATTGGCGCCCATAATGGCTTGATTTTTAAGAAAACGAGTAAACATAGAAACACTAATAACAATAATCCCAATCGATAGATCCAAATAATTTTAAGATTCTTCAAACGAAAAACCTCCTCCCCTCTTATTTTGAAAAGAAATAGAGAAGGTTATGTGCAAAACTTTTAAAAAAATAACCGGACTAAAATAATTTCATACAGACCATACTGTTTTTAAAAAACTTACATATATTTAACATCATATGGACAAGCATTTAGGTGAGGAGGGATCAAGTGGTTTGGTTCATGTTAGTTCTTTCAGCACTTTTCATGATACTAGAATGGGTTTGCATTGGCTTTGGTATTTGGAAAGGACTCTTCACACGTTCAACGCGGAAAGAACGTGCAAAACAGTTGTGGTATTATGGAGTTCTCGGTATTGGATGTTACGGACTTTCTTATCTTTTTTCTGAAATCGGACTATTTTATTTATATACGAGCACATGAAAAAACTCCCTAATGCATACGGGAGTTTTTCACTTTATAGAAATAATTATAGATAAGACTTAATCATTTTTCGTGCTCTTTTCATATTGCGTTTGGAAAACACGTCTTGTTTACGTGCATATTGATATGCCGCAGCTCCGATACCTAATGCGATTAGTGAATTGCGTACGTTCAAAGTAAATCCCCCTTTTGATTATCCGATGGTTCGTTCATTCTCATCAAATAAATCATCAAGAGAACTAAGCGAGCCATCTTCTTCTACTTGATGCGTATGGATTTTCCCCTTTGAAACCGATAATTCAATATAGCAGTTCCAGCAATAAAATTGGTTGACACCTATTTTCCCAATGTCTTTCCCTCTGCAATTTGGACAACTGAACATATGGCTTTCATCTCCTTACAGTCTCCCAGATTCTATTCGCCATTATGTCCAAACTGCATTCATTTATACATACTAGAACGGCTTTACACTTTCAAAATAACGTTATACAGGTTGAAAGGTTCACTATATAATCTCACCTTGCTACATAAAATCATACGGTGAAATGTTTTCCACATCCATCTCTTGTCCATCAATCGTTACCATTTGCACTTCTCCTTTTGATTCCTGCAAGCGACCAGCTAACGTCGTTTGCCGCATGGAATCATCCAGGCGATTTACACCAGATTGAAAGGCTGCTTCTTCCCCGCAAATAATTAAAAACTTTTTACTTCTCGTAATACCTGTATAAATTAAATTCCGGCGCAACATGCGGTAATAACTCTTTACAATTGGCATGATTACAATTGGGAACTCACTTCCTTGGGACTTATGGATTGAACAACAATACGCATGTGTAATTTGATTTAAATCCGGCTTTATATACGTTACTTCAATTCCATCAAATGAAACGACAATCATATCTTGTTTCTCGACATTTTCTTTTGCATAAAAGACAGAAACAATTTCTCCGATATCACCATTAAACACTTGGCTTTCCGGTTGATTCACAAGTTGAAGTACTTTATCGCCCGTTCGGTACACAACATCACCGTAAGCAATTTCTTTACTCTTTTCTTTTTTCGGATTAAATACTTCTTGGAGCGCTTCATTTAACACATTAATCCCCGCTGGCCCGCGGTACATAGGCGCTAACACTTGTACATCTCTAGCGCTAAATCCTTTCGTTTTTGCGTTTTCACATACTTGCTTTACAACTTCAACAATTTGAGCACCTGAGCAACCAATAAACGAACGATCTTTTTTATTTTGCGCTAAGTCTGGTGGAAGCGTTCCTTTTTTTATCGCATGAGCAAGCTGAATAACTGAGGAGCCTTCTGCTTGACGGTAAATTTCTGTTAGCTTCACTGTTGGAATCGCATGAGCATCTAATAAATCTTTTAATACTTGTCCAGGTCCTACAGAAGGCAATTGATCTTCATCACCTACAATAATGACTTGAATATTTGTTGGTAATGATTTAAACAATTGATTCGCAAGCCAAATATCAACCATTGAAAATTCATCGATAATAAGGAGTTTTCCTTGCACAGGGTCTGTTTCATTTCTCTGGAATGAACCTTCTGGCGTCCAACCAAGCAAACGATGAATTGTACAAGCTGGAAGCCCTGTAGACTCGCTCATTCTCTTCGCAGCTCGCCCTGTAGGAGCGGTTAAAAGGATCGGAAACGGATTATCATCACTGTAATCTTTCGGGTTCAATGATAAACCATGCAAGGAGGCATACATTTCAACAATTCCTTTAATTACAGTTGTTTTCCCTGTACCGGGCCCACCTGTTAATAACATCATCGGTTTATGAAGTGCAGTTTGAATCGCTTCTTGCTGTAGCGGTGCATATTGTACTTTTAGCTGTTCTTCAATTTTTCCTAGTGTTAATAGTACTTCTGCTTCAGGAAATGAAGGCGTCTCTTCTTGATTCATGAGACGACGAATTGATTTGACAACACCCTTTTCAGAATAAAACAAAGAAGCCAAATAAATGCGCTCATCTTCGATAATAACTTTCCCTTCTCCTTGCATCATTTCAACACACTGCACTACATCTTCTTCTGTCACAATGCCCTCTTGCTTATTTAAAAGCGAGATCGTCTCTTGAACCAGTTGACCTCTTTCCATAAATACATGCCCATCTTGCAGCGAAACATTCTCTAACGTATAAAAACATCCAGCACGTACACGGTCGTTATGGTTCCCTGATATACCAAGCGCTCGTCCTATATCATCAGCTCTTCCAAATCCGATTCCATCAACTTCCTCAATCAGCTGATACGGATTGTTTCGAATTACCTCAAGTGTCATTTCTTTATATTGCTGATAAATCTTAATTGAGAGCTTCGTCCCAAAACCATAACCATTTAAAAAGCTCATGACCTTTTCCAGACCTTGATATTCAATGATTGTGTCATATATTTCTTGCGCTTTCTGCTTGTTTACCACACCTTCTAGCGCTGATGGATCGTCCATAATTTTAGAAATTGCATGCCCCCCAAGATGATCAACAATCTTTTCTGCTGTCCGTTTTCCAATCCCTTTAAACAAATCACTCGCTAAATATTGCACCATACCGGTTTTTGTTTGAGGCAATTCTTTTTTAAATGTTTCAACTAAATATTGCTTTCCATACTTTGGGTGGTCTTTAAAGTGACCTGTCAATGTAAATACTTCATCTTCATGCATACGGGGAAAGTGACCATTTATCATCACTTTTTTTTCGTCGTATGTTTCATTTGTTTCAATGATTTTCATACTGACAACGGAATAGAGGTTTTCTTCGTTGTGGAAAATGGTATGAAGAACTTGTGCTTTTATAAATTTTTGCTCTTCCTCAAACAAATCCATTGCATGTTGGTTTCCCATCTTTTCTCTCCTTTCCGGTTTCCCTCACCCTAACGAGCAGTAAAACCCCCACCTCATTCTTTATAATGAGATGAAGGATAACTGCACGTTAAAGCACATCTGTTATTCAGCTTCTTGCTCTAATAAGCGAATGCCGTTCCCTGCTAAGAAGTGATCTGGTTGAATTTCAGTCGCCTTCTTAAATAAAGCAAGTGCCTTCTCATTATTTTCTTCAAATACATACACAACGCCTAAATTATAGTACGCATCTGCATGCTCTTCATCCATTTGTAATACCTTTTCAAAATAAGGTTTTGCGTATTGAATATGTTCTAATCTCGCAAAGCATAATCCGCATTGGAATACCGCTTCTACATCCATCTCATCTAATTCTGCAGCCCTTTGTAAAAATGGCAATGCAAGACGATCATTTCCAAGTTGCACGTGTGTCATTCCAAGCATAAATGTCACATCTGCTGATTGTAAGCCAGCTTGCATCGCTTGCTCAAACATTTCTTTCGCTTCGTTAAATTGCTCTTGACTATAATATAAGCTTCCAAGACCATAATAGGCAGTAGCTGATTTTTCATCTAATTCTAATGCACGTTTATAAAATAAAATCGCACGCTCACTATCACCTAGTGCATCTAATAGATTCGCAAAATTAATGTATCCAAGTGCATCTTTCGGATTTTCTTCAATTGCTTCTGTAAAGTTTTTTGCTGCCTCTTCCCAATTTCCTTCTTGCATATATTGAATACCTGCTTCAAGCTTATTTGACATGTTCTTCACCTCTACAACAAATTATAACAAAGAATCTATTTTCCGAGCGAACAAAAATTCGCTCTTTAAGAAAGAAACCTCTGACCGCTAATCGGCAGAGGCTTCTTTTTTATCCTAAATAATCTAATTTCTTACCACTACGATATACTTCATCAATTGTAGCACCGCCCAGACATTCATCCCCATCATAGAAAACAACCGCTTGTCCTGGCGTAATCGCACGAATTGGTTCATCGCAAAGAATACGAATCGTATTATCATTAACGATTTGAACCGTTACCTTGTTATCCTCTTGACGATAACGGAATTTTGCAGTGCACTTAAATTCCTTTTCTTTCGCTCTGTTGCTTACCCATCCTACATTAGTAGCAATGACTTCATCACCGTATAGAAGTTCATTATGGAAACCTTGATCAACGTATAAGATGTTCTCTTTTAAATTTTTCCCAACAGCGAACCATGGATCACCATTACCACCAATACCAAGGCCATGACGTTGTCCAATTGTATAGTACATTAAACCGTCATGTTTTCCTTTCACTTCACCAGATAATGTTTGCATCACACCCGGCTGAGCTGGTAAGTAGTTACTTAAGAAATCTTTAAAGTTACGTTCACCGATAAAGCAAATACCGGTGCTATCTTTTTTCGTTGCTGTTGCTAAACCAGCCTCTTTCGCCATTTCACGAATTTGCGGTTTCTTTAATTCGCCTAATGGGAACATCGTTTTTGAGAGTTGCTCTTGGCTTAATTGATTTAAGAAGTATGTTTGATCTTTATTATCATCAACGCCGCGAAGCATTTTATATTCGCCATCGATATAAGCAACACGCGCATAATGACCTGTCGCGACATAATCCGCACCAAGCGCGATTGCATGCTCTAAAAAGGCTTTAAATTTAATTTCTTTGTTGCACATTACATCTGGGTTTGGCGTACGACCAGCTCGGTACTCATCTAAAAAGTACGTAAACACTTTATCCCAATATTGTTTTTCAAAGTTTACTGCATAATATGGGATACCGATTTGGTTACATACTTCGATTACATCATTATAATCTTCCGTTGCTGTACAGACACCATTTTCGTCTGTATCATCCCAGTTTTTCATAAAAATCCCGATTACATCATAACCTTGCTCTTTTAATAAAAGAGCTGCTACAGATGAATCGACGCCACCGGACATTCCGATGACAACGCGCGTTTCGTGAGGTAGTTTGTTCATCTTGTCACCTCCCATGCTAGTTTTGTGTTAATCGCTTCACGATTTTCACTGTTTCGTACGCTGCTTTTTCCACTTGCTCTTTCGTATTACCAAGACCAAAGCTAAAACGTACGGATGAACGTATTTGATCAGAATCTTTTCCAAACATCGCTACTAACACATGTGATGGGTCAATAGAGCCAGCTGTACATGCAGAACCACTCGATACTGCAATGCCCGCTAAGTCTAGATTTACAAGAAACGGCTCAATATCCATTCCTGTAAAACTTACGTTAAACACATGTGGCAAGCGATATTCTAAGTTTCCGTTTACCTCGAAAGTAATGTCTTCTTTTTGAAAGACAGATACCATTATATCCTTAAATTCTTCATATTGGGCATTTTTTTGCTCACGTGTTTCTTCAGCGAGAAAAACAGCATGCTGTAATCCAACGATACTAGGCACATTCTCAGTGCCTGCACGGCGTTTTCGCTCTTGCTCTCCGCCCGTTAATAACGGTTCGAATTTCACCCCTGTGCTAACATATAGAAACCCTACACCTTTTGGACCATTAACTTTATGAGCTGAGATTGATAATAAATCAATGCCCAAAGTCTTCACATCAATCGCTGTTAAACCATATGCTTGTACAGCGTCTGTATGGAAATAAGCTTGATGTTCTTTTAACAATGCTCCAATTTCTGCAATCGGTTGAACCGTTCCAACTTCATTATTCCCAAACATAACAGATACAAGAATCGTTTCACCCGTTAACGCCTCTTTCACATCAGAAACTCGAACACGGCCCGTTTCATCAACAGGTAAATATGTCACTTCGAAGCCTTCTCGCTCTAGTACTTCACATGTATGCAAAATAGCATGATGTTCAATTTGCGTTGTAATAATGTGATTTCCTTTATTACGGTTTGCACGTGCCACACCTAAAAGCGCTAAATTATCAGCCTCCGTACCACCGCTTGTAAAAATAATTTCATTTGGATTTGCATTGATGCTGCGTGCACAAACGCGTCTTGCTTCATCTACCGCATGGCGCGTTTGGCGTCCATAAAAATGAACACTAGACGGATTACCAAATATTTCTGTCATATATGGAATCATCTTTTCGACTACTTCTGGGTGAGCCGGAGATGTCGCAGCATGATCTAAGTAAATGCGTTCCATCAGATCTCCTTCTTTCCAAATCGTTTCACAAGGATTTAAATGTAAAACATATAACCCCCATGATTTTCTTCCTCATAGCGTACTAAATCTTCTAAAGTTGTACTATCTAATACTTCTTGTACTGCATCACGAACACGCATCCATAATTGGCGCTGTGCTGGCTCTTCCTCTTCTATCATTTCAACAACGCTAATCGGACCTTCTAGCACGCGAATTACATCCCCTGCTGTAATGTTAGCTGGCTGATCAGATAATACATAACCACCATATGCCCCACGCGTACTTTTTACAAGACGAGCGTTACGAAGTGGAGAGATCAATTGCTCTAAGTAATGTTCAGATAGGTCATGCGCCTGCGCAATTGATTTTAAAGAAATCGGACCCTCACCAAACTTTTTCGCAAGATCAATCATAATTGTTAAGCCGTAACGGCCTTTCGTTGAAATTTTCATCTATTTCGCACCTCTTTTCAAAATTTCACTTCTATTAGTTAAATCTTTATTCGTAAGAAAAACACAATGTAAAAATCAAAATCCTATGAAATTATAGCATAATATAGTATTATAAGAAATTTCAACTTATGTATCAAAATGATAACATAAAATCACATTGAAAAACTCGGAAATTATTACAATTGATAGAAAAATGAAAATATTCACTCAGATTACTTATATTATATAGCATCACATTTCAATTTTTCACCCAAAAGATGTTACCATGGAATGAGATTATATATTAAGGGAGACGGTGACAATGAAACAACCACTCGCACACCGAATGCGTCCAACAAATATTAAAGAAATTATTGGACAAGAGCATTTAGTTAGTGAAGGGAAAATTTTATGGCGAATGGTTCAGGCAAACCATTTCCAATCGATGATTTTATACGGCCCACCCGGAACTGGAAAAACATCAATTGCTAGTGCAATCGCTGGTAGTACAGGGACGCCTTTTCGCCTATTAAATGCTGTTACGCATAATAAAAAAGATATGGAAGTTGTCGTACAAGAAGCAAAGATGCACCGCCACCTTGTGTTAATTTTAGATGAAGTGCATCGCTTAGATAAAGCAAAACAAGACTTTCTCTTACCCCATTTAGAAAGCGGGCTCCTAACCTTAATTGGCGCAACAACGAGTAACCCTTTCCATGCGATTAACTCTGCTATTCGCAGTCGTTGCCAAATCTTCGAGTTACACGCACTAACAGAAGATGACCTTTTAATCGGCTTAAAACGAGCGCTCAACGACAAAGAAAGGGGCCTTAGGGAATATAATGTAACGGTTACAGATGAAGCGCTTCGCCACTTTGCAAACGCCTCTGGTGGAGACATGCGCTCTGCCTATAACGCACTTGAACTTGCTGTATTATCTAGCTTTACAACAGATGATCAAAAAGTAGAAATCACATTAGACATTGCAGAAGAGTGTTTGCAGAAAAAAAGTTTCGTTCACGATAAAGGCGGAGATGCTCATTATGACGTTCTATCTGCCTTCCAGAAATCTGTACGAGGTAGCGACGTGAATGCTGCCCTTCATTATTTAGCGCGCCTTATTGAAGCTGGCGACTTACAAAGTATCGGGAGAAGGCTTCTCATTATGGCATATGAGGATATCGGACTTGCTAGTCCACAAGCTGGACCACGTACGCTTGCTGCGATTGAAGCAGCAGAACGCGTCGGGTTTCCAGAAGCTCGCATCCCGCTTGCAAATGCAGTAATTGAGCTTTGTCTCTCTCCAAAATCAAACTCAGCCTACAAGGCGCTTGATGCTGCACTTCATGACTTACGAAACGGACAAACAGGTGATGTCCCAAGTCATTTGAAAGATAGTCACTATAAAGGCGCTGAATCACTAGGCAGAGGTATCGGATACTTATATCCACATGATTATCCAAATGGATGGATTGAGCAACAATACTTACCTGATAAAATTAAAAACAGACAATATTATAAACCGAAAACAACCGGGAAGTTTGAACAAGCACTTTCAGGTGTGTATGAAAGATTACAAAGTTCGCATAAAAGCAAACCAAAAGGGTAATCTAAGCGAAAACGACATGATAATGGAGGTTTCGCTTATGAAAACGCGCCAAGATGCATGGACAGGAGAAGACGATCTCCTTTTAGCAGAAACCGTCTTACGGCATATTCGCAGTGGCAGCACACAACTAAAAGCATTCGATGAAGTCGGAGATAAATTAAACCGCACTTCTGCCGCTTGTGGATTTCGCTGGAATGCTGAAGTTAGACAAAATTATGAGGATACTGTACAACTTGCTAAGAAGCAAAGAAAAGAGTTAAAACGCTCTGAAGCAAATACGGAAAAAGAACAACTATTAAAACCAAAACAAAAAGTCATAATCGATGCTGAATTTTCCGAAGAACTTGTTTCTAATAAACCTTCTCTTACAATGCAGGATGTAATCTCATTCTTGCAAAACTTAGGCCACAGTAATCCTAGGTTAGAAAAGATACAAATTGAAAATGAAGACTTGCATAAAAAGCTTGCCTCCTTACAACAAACAAACGAGAAACTAGAGGATAAACTAGCTACTTTAACGAAAAAACAACAAGCAATCGAAGAAGATTATGCAATGCTTGTTCGAATTATGGACCGCGCGCGAAAACTTGTGCTAGTAGATGAACAAGAAGATCAAATTGCTCCTATTTTTAAAACCGATCAAAACGGGAATTTAGACATTATATATTCAGCTGAAAATTGAAATACTCTCCACCTTATATACATGGTGGGGAGTATTTTTTGTGCATTCAAAACAAAATAAGGAGAAATATAACTTTCATGTTATTATATACCTAACGAAACACGTTATTGAAAGGGGATGTTATCTATTTCATTAACAATTTTCAAAATTACACTCGGGATTCTTGTTTTGATTTTAGGTTTTTGTACTATTAAAGGCTTAAAAAAACTTCCTCATACAAATCGGACAAATATGATAATTATTTATTATTTTTAGTCGCCTTTGAATCTATTGCATTACCGATGTGGGTATTTCTTTTTTGAAACTTAAAAGATCCTACTTTTTAAAGCAGAATCTCTTTTTCATTTCAAAATGAATTCATATACATGAAAGATAGCTCTTTCACTTCTAAATTATGCCTATCAGCCGTCTCTTTCGCAACTTCCATCGCTTCTTCTTTCGTTTTCAAATGTTCCGCAATTACTTGACATACTTGGCAATACGCTTTTTCATTTCCAGCCAATTTATGAGTAATTCCATTTTTACAACTAAATTTTACAAGCCATCCTTTTGAATTTTCCCATACTCCTACAAATGCTACCGCTGGATGTAATTGTTCCATGCTTTCTCCCCCTAGCTAAATGTGAGTATTTACAATTATATTATACATAAAAATACCAATATACAGATAAATAAATACACCGGAAACAAAAGAGGGTGTATCCCTCTAATAAGGGATACACCTTTTTATCTGTTATTCTTGTCCTACACGCTTTACTTCTACATTCTTTATACGTTCACGCACAACGTGACTTGCCATAATTAGACCGACAACAGATGGTACGAATGCATTTGAAGAAGGTGGTAACTTCGCTTTACGAATTTTTGCGTTTTCATCTGGAACGATTTCTTTACGAACCTCTTCACGAATTACGATTGGGTTTTCATCAGAGAATACCACTTTCACACCTTTTTTAATTCCTTCTTTACGAAGTTTCGTACGAATCACTTTCGCAATTGGATCTGTGTGTGTTTTTGAAATATCCGCAATACGGAAACGAGTTGGATCCATTTTGTTTGCTGCACCCATACTTGAGATAATTTTAATTTTACGTCGTAAGCATTGTTTAATTAAATGAATTTTGAACGTAATTGTATCAGATGCATCGACTACGAAATCTAAACCATGCTTAAAGAACTCTTCGTATGTTTCATCTGTATAGAACATTTCTAGTCCAATTACTTCACAGTCTGGATTAATATCAGCAATACGCTCTTTCATTAACTCTACCTTTGAACGCCCTACAGTAGAAAGTAATGCGTGAATTTGACGATTAACGTTTGTAATATCAACAACGTCCTTATCAACTAATACAAGGCGTCCTACACCAGAACGCGCTAATGCTTCCGCTGCAAATGAGCCTACGCCGCCAATTCCTAAAATACCAACTGTACTATTTTTTAATATTTCAAGACCTTCTTTTCCAAAGGCTAATTCATTACGTGAAAATTGATGTAACATTCAGTTCTACACTCCTATTACAAAAAATGGTCTACCATGATGTATTCTAGCGTTTTTCCGACTATTTGTATAGAAAAAGTTATAGAATTCCTAAAAATGCATATTCAAAAAACATAATAAAGGAATCGGAATCGTTCTATGACTAGATGAAGTAAACTTAAAAATTTGTTTTAAAATCAAAACTCTTAAGTTATACTGAAATAATATCTAAATATATTAAGGAGATAACATTATGGATAGGAAAGAAAAAAACGAAATTATTGAGAGTATTCCACAAAAAGGTTTTTTTGGACATCCTAAAGGTTTATTTACTTTATTCTTCACGGAATTTTGGGAAAGATTTTCTTATTATGGAATGAGGGCCATATTACTTTACTATATGTATTATTCTATTGCACAAGGCGGATTAGGGATTGATCAAGCTACTACCACCTCAATTATGGCGATTTATGGATCCCTATTATATATGTCCAGTATTATTGGTGGTTGGGTCTCTGATCGCCTACTTGGTTCAAGTAGGACTGTTTTTTGGGGCGGCATTTTAATTATGGTTGGTCACCTTATTCTATCGCTGCCAGGTAGTATTACTACTTTATTTATATCAATGGTCTTTTTAATATTTGGAACAGGATTATTAAAACCAAATATCTCTAGTATTGTTGGAAATTTATATAGTGAATCTGACACACGTCGAGACTCCGGGTTTAGCATTTTCTATATGGGCATTAATCTAGGTGCTCTTGTAGCCCCTCTTGTCGTTGGTACATTAGGTCAACAATATAATTTCCATCTCGGTTTTGGAATTGCGGCAGTTGGTATGATAATAGGCTTATTACTATTTGTGTTTACGAAAAAGAAGACTCTTGGTTTAGCTGGTACACAAATACCAAACCCTTTAACAAGTATGGAACGAAAGAAAACACTTAAACATTTTAGCATAAGCATACTTGTTATCGTCTTCTTATGTGCTGTTACAATACCCACTGGGTTATTAACTATTAATCGTTTTACTTTTTTAATAGGTATCTTAGGAATTATTATTCCTACTTGCTACTTCATTTATATGTATCGTAGTCCAAAAACTACAAAGGTTGAACGCTCTCGCCTTCTTGCTTATATACCGTTATTTATTGCAGCTACAATGTTTTGGGCTATACAAGAGCAAGGTGCAATTATTTTAGCTACCTATGCTGATCAACGGACCCAGTTACAATTTGCTGGATTCAAAATACAATCTGCATGGTTTCAATCATTAAGTCCTATATTTATAGTAATACTGGCACCATTATTTGCATGGGTTTGGGTAAAACTTAATACACGCCAACCTTCTACTACAAAAAAGTTTGCTATCGGATTACTTTTTGCTGGATTATCATTCTTGATTATGATTATTCCTGCTTATATTAACGGTACAGATTCTCTAGTAAGTCCTATCTGGTTAGTTCTTAGCTTTTTATTAGTAGTAATTGGGGAAGTTTGTTTATCACCTGCCGGATTATCAATAACAACAAAATTAGCTCCAGCTGCATTTTCAGCACAAACAATAAGTTTGTGGTTTTTATCTACTGCATCCGCACAAGCTATAAATGCACAGGTTGTAAAATTATACAATCCTGCAACAGAAATTATTTACTTTGGAGTTATTGGCGCTATATCTATCGTATTAAGCATAACATTATTTATGTTATCAACAAAAATTCAAAGCTTCATGAAAGGGCTCCACTAATATCCAATTGATTAAAACGAAAAGCTGGTATTGCACCAGCTTTTTTTATTTTTACCTTTGTAAACTTACTATATACCATGAAATTTAAAACAATGCCCTAAAAAAAGAATCCTAGATAGGTTTAGTCTAACCATCTAGGATCCATTCTTACTTCTCTTTTTTTACGTTTAATTGCAAGTACAGCTCTTCAAGCTGCGCTCCAGCAACTGGGCTTGGCGCAGCTGTTAATAAGCAGCTTGCACTCGCTGTTTTCGGGAATGCAATTGTATCGCGAAGGTTCGTGCGACCCGCAAGTAACATAACAAGACGGTCTAAACCTAATGCAATTCCGCCATGTGGTGGTGTACCATATTCGAATGCTTCTAATAAGAATCCAAATTGCTCTTGTGCTTCTTCTTGTGAGAATCCAAGTGCTTTAAACATTTTTTCTTGTACATCACGCTCATAAATACGAAGTGAGCCACCGCCAAGCTCATAACCATTTAATACAAGGTCATATGCTTGCGCACGCGCTTTTTCTGGTGCTGTTTCTAATAACTCAACATCTTCATGGAATGGCATTGTGAATGGATGATGCGCTGCGAAGTAACGGTCAGCATCTTCATCGTACTCAAGAAGTGGCCAATCTGTTACCCATAGGAAGTTAAATTTACTTTCATCAATTAACTCCAGTTCTTTCCCTAAGCGTAAACGAAGTGCCCCTAAGCTATCTGCAACAACGCTCTTCTTATCAGCAACGAATAGTAATAAGTCGCCAGAAGCCGCTTCTAATGTGCTCATTAGTACGTTTGCATCTTCTTCACCGAAGAATTTCGCAATCGGGCCTTTTAAGCCATCTTCTTCAACTTTTAACCAAGCTAAACCCTTTGCTCCGTATACTTTTACGAATTCAGTTAATGCATCGATATCTTTACGAGAATATTTGCCTGCCGCACCTTTTGCATTAATTGCTTTTACTTGCCCACCGTTTTCTACAGCACTTGTGAACACTTTAAAACCACAACCCGCTGCGAATTCAGATAGGTCAGTAAGCTCCATTGCAAAGCGCGTATCTGGCTTATCAGAACCATAGCGAGCCATCGCATCAGCATACTTCATACGCGGGAATGGCGCATGAACTTCTACACCTTTTGCATCTTTCATCACTTTCGTCATCATGCGTTCCATCATCTCTAGAATTTCATCTTGTGTTAAGAATGATGCCTCGATGTCAATTTGTGTAAATTCCGGTTGACGATCCGCACGTAAATCTTCATCACGGAAACAACGCGCTACTTGGTAATAACGCTCAAATCCACCGACCATAAGAAGCTGTTTAAATAGCTGCGGGGATTGAGGTAATGCATAAAATTCACCTTCATGCACACGACTTGGCACTAAGTAGTCACGCGCGCCTTCTGGTGTACTCTTTGTTAAAATCGGTGTTTCAACTTCTAAGAACTCTTCTGAATCTAAGAAGTTACGAATTGTTTTTGTTACATCGTGACGCATTTTAAATGTGTTATACATAACCGGACGACGTAAATCCAAGTAACGATATTTTAAACGAACATCTTCTGATGCATCTGTATCATCTGTGATAATAATCGGCGTTGTTTTTGCTGCATTTAGTACATTTACTTTTGTAGCTTGTACTTCAATGCGCCCTGTTGCCATATTGTCATTAATCGCACCAGCGCCACGCTCAACAACTGTACCTTCTACGTGTAATACGTATTCGCTACGAATTGTTTCTGCTACTTCTAGTGCTTCTTTAGATGTTTCTGGGTTAAATACAACTTGCACGATACCTGTGCGGTCACGTAAGTCGATGAAAATTAATCCACCTAAGTCACGGCGTTTTTGTACCCAACCTTTTAATTGAACTGTTTGTCCAACTGCTTCTACTGTTACCTTTCCACATGCATGTGTTCTTTCAGCCACTATGAGTTCCCCCTATATTAATTTCTCTGCTACATATGAAGCAAATACATCTAATGCTACTTCTTCTTGCTCACCTGTTGCCATACATTTCAAGTTAATGATACCTTTATCTAACTCATCTTCACCTAATACAGCTACATATTTTGCATTTAGACGATCCGCTGATTTAAATTGCGCTTTCATTTTGCGATCTAAATAATCTTTTTCAACTGATAATCCAGCTTTACGAAGATTAAACGCAACTTTTGCAGCATAATCTTTTGCTTTGTCTCCAAGTGCTACAATATAGCAATCAATGTTATTTTCAATTGGCAACTCAATGTTTTCAGCTTTTAGCGCCATAATTAAACGCTCGATACTCATCGCAAAACCGATACCAGGCATTTCTGGACCACCGATTTCTTGTACAAGTCCGTTATAGCGACCTCCACCACTTAATGTTGTAATTGCACCGAAACCATCTGCTTCACTCATAATCTCAAAGACAGTGTGCTGATAGTAATCTAAACCACGTACTAGATTTGGATCTTTTTCAAATGGAACGCCCACCATTGTTAATAATTCTTGTACTTTTTCATAGTACACTGTTGATTCTTCGTTTAAGTATTCTGTAATAGATGGCGCTGTGCTCATTAATTCATGATCACGATCCTTCTTACAGTCTAAAATACGAAGTGGATTTTTCTCTAAACGAGATTGGCAATCAGAACAGAACTCACCGATGCGAGGCTCAAAGTGAGCGATTAACGCCTCACGATGTGCTTGACGGCTCGCTGCATCACCTAAACTATTTAGAACAACTTTAATATTTTTCAAGCCCATGCCGCGGTAAAACTCTACAGCAAGTGCAATTACTTCTGCATCAATTGCCGGATCATTACTACCGATTGCTTCGATACCGAATTGTACGAATTGACGATAGCGACCTGCTTGCGGTCTTTCGTAACGGAACATTTGACCGATATAATATAATTTCGTCGGCTGTGTTGCATCACCATACATTTTGTTTTCAACGTAAGAACGTACAACAGGTGCAGTCCCTTCTGGACGAAGTGTTAAGCTACGCTCTCCACGATCTTGGAATGAGTACATTTCTTTTTGCACGATATCTGTTGTATCACCAACACCGCGTAAAAATAATTCCGTATGCTCAAAAATTGGTGTACGAATTTCTTTATAGTTGTAACGACGGCAAATTTCGCGTGCTTGTCCTTCGATATACTGCCATAACTCAACACTACCTGGAAGAATATCTTGTGTTCCGCGTGGGATTTGAATAGACATATTCAGTTCCTCCTCAAATTGTTTTAATCTTATTAAAAATAAAAAAACTCCCGCCTCTACTGATTACACAGTAGGGACGAGAGTATAATACCCGTGGTGCCACCCTAATTGAAGCACATTATGCTTCCACTTTTTTAATAACGCTTAAATTTGCGTCCAACCTCTACTAAGCATACAAGCTGTTCAAGTTGAAACCTACAGAGTGTCATTCGATCAGTCATCGTATAGAAATGTTTTCAGCCTAGGACATTTCTTCTCTTTTCACGTGTCTCTCATCTACTCTTCTCTATCATCGGTTCTCTTCATATGTAAATATAAAATTACTATACGTTTCTTCCTAACAGTTGTCAAGTCTCTTAGGAGCGTTCAATCTGCCTCTTCAATCGCTTGACATCTTGTAAAGAAATACCAAATTCAGAAGCGAGCTCCATAGAAGTATTGTTTTGCTCTTTGTCGATAAATTCATGGAAATTCACATTAAATAATTGGTTCGCTCCGTTCGTCACAGAGTGCCCTTTTTCGTTCATGCGCATACGTGTATCCCTCACAATCAATATGGATGTTTTTACTTCTATTGTTCCATATTAATAGCGTGATTATACACAGAGGTAAAAGCAGAACACTATTGTTCCCATACATGCATCAAAACACGGTTAACAATAATTACCACCACAAATACGCTCGCTAACGTAACATACCGTGAATGACCCCTCCCTACCACTGGACTATGTCCTGCACGTGCTTGAGGAAGGGGACTTCTGTCGGAGTACCGTTAAATTGTATAGCGCGACAACACCTTATTCAGATTCCCCTTCTCCCATAGGAGCACACGATTTTAATATTTCCCACTATTTCCAGATGATATCATTATACGTTTTTGTTACAAAAAATCCCTTTTTTAACAAATAAAAAAGAGAGGATTGTATATCTCCTCTCTTCACCCTTACTTACTTTCCAAAATTAAGGTCACCGGACCATCATTAATTAAAGAAACATCCATCATTGCCCCAAATTTTCCTGTTTCTACGTGAAGTCCTTGTTTGCGAAGTTCTTCATTAAAGAAATCATACAAGCGCTCTGCGTAGTCTGGTTTCGCAGCATCCATAAAGTTTGGGCGTCTTCCTTTACGGCAATCTCCGTACAGTGTAAATTGTGAAATGGATAGAACTTGTCCTTCTTTATCAAGTACCGAATGGTTCATCTTCCCGTTCTCATCTTCAAAAATACGTAAATTCGCAACCTTCTCAGCAATATACGTTGCATCCTTCTCTGTATCTTCATGTGTAATGCCAACTAACAATGTTAAACCGAACGGGATTTGTCCCACAATCTCACCATCTACTGTAACAGACGCTGCTTTGGATCGTTGCAAGACAACTCTCATATTTTATACACTCCCTATTAATGCATCATGCGGCGTACTGCATAGATTTCTGGTACTCTCTTAATACGCTCTACTACCTTTTTCAAATGATGTAAATTACGAATAGAAATAGACATATTGATCGTCGCCATTTTATTACGATCACTTCTACCTGATACAGCTGAAATGTACGTTTTCGTCTCTGTAACAGCTTGCAGAACTTCATTTAATAAACCACGGCGATCATATCCAGAGATTTCAATATCAACATTGTATTCAATTTCTTTCTCTGGGCTACCTTCCCATTCTACTTCTAGTAAACGTTCTTGTGCTTCTTCCGTATGCACATTGACGCAATCACGACGGTGAATCGACACACCGCGTCCTTTCGTAATATATCCAACAATATCGTCTCCCGGAACTGGGTTACAGCATTTCGATAAGCGTATTAATAAATTATCAGCTCCACTTACCTTTACACCAGAATCCCATTTCCGAATTTTCATCGGTTTACGAACTTCTTTCACTTCAACAATTTCTTGTTCTTCTTCCCGTTTACGGAACTTGTCTGTTAGACGCGTTACAATTTGTGCCGCCGTAATGCCGTTATATCCAACTGCTGCAAACATATCCTCTTCATTCGCAAAGTTATATTTCTCAGCTACTCGTTTTAAATTGTCAGGTGCTAATACTTCTTTCATTTCATACTCTAAACCTCGTACTTCTTTCTCTACAAGCTCGCGACCTTTTTCAATATTCTCATCTCGGCGCTGCTTTTTGAAAAATTGACGAATTTTATTTTTCGCATGAGACGTTTGAGCAAGTTTTACCCAGTCCTGACTTGGTCCATACGAATGTTTAGACGTTAAAATTTCAATGATATCACCTGTTTTCAACTTATAATCAAGTGTTACCATTTTACCGTTTACTTTTGCACCAATTGTTTTATTCCCGATTTCTGAATGGACACGGTAAGCAAAATCAATTGGAACTGATCCTAGGGGTAATTCCATGACATCGCCTTTTGGTGTAAAGACGAATACCATATCAGAGAACAGATCAATTTTTAATGACTCCATAAACTCTTCCGCATTAGAAGCTTCATTTTGCCATTCTAATATTTGACGGAACCATGTTAGTTTCTTCTCAAGGGTCCCTGTTGCTTCTGCAGCTTTCCCCTCTTTATACGCCCAGTGCGCGGCAATCCCGTACTCTGCAATTTCATGCATTTCTTTCGTACGAATTTGCACTTCAAGCGGGTCACCTTTCGGCCCGATCACGGTTGTATGAAGAGATTGGTATAGATTTGCTTTCGGCATAGCAATATAATCTTTAAAACGACCTGGCATCGGTTTCCAACATGTATGGATAATACCAAGCACCGCATAACAATCTTTAATACTATTCACAACAACGCGCACAGCTAATAAATCATAAATTTCATTAAATTGTTTATTTTGAAGTGCCATTTTACGATAAATACTATAAATATGTTTTGGGCGTCCTGAAATATCTGGTTGAATCGCTACTTCTTTCAGTTTGTCACGAATACCCGTCATGACTTCATCCAAATATTCTTCACGCTCTGCGCGTTTCCGCTTCATTAAGTTAACAATGCGATAGTATTGCTGCGGATTTAAATAGCGAAGCGCTGTATCCTCTAGCTCCCATTTAATAGTATTAATTCCGAGTCTATGAGCTAAAGGTGCAAAGATTTCTAACGTTTCATTTGCAATACGACGCTGCTTTTCTTGTGGCAAATGCTTCAGCGTACGCATGTTGTGAAGACGGTCAGCTAATTTGATTAAAATAACACGAATATCTTGGGCCATTGCGATAAACATTTTGCGATGGTTCTCCGCTTGCTGTTGTTCATGCGATTTGTATTTAATTTTCCCAAGCTTTGTAACCCCATCAACAAGCATTGCAATTTCTTTATTAAATTCCCGTTCAATATCCTCTAATGTAACTTCGGTATCTTCTACTACATCATGTAAAAAACCTGCTGACACTGTAGATGGATCCATGTGTAAATCAACTAAAATACCTGCAACTTGAATCGGATGAATAATATATGGTTCACCCGATTTTCTATACTGTTCACTATGTGCGTCACGCGCATATTCATAGGCACGCGCCACTAGTTCAATATCATCATCTGCTAAATATTGCCGTGCTTTCTCGAGTACCTGTTCAGCTGTTAGTACTTGCTCATTTGCCATCGAATCACCTTTTATTGAAAATTGACTTTTCCCTTATCATTAGAATAAATTTTATTCTATCATTATAACCTAATGATTGTGAATTGTGAAAAGGAAAAGATTTTACAGATATTTCACCATACTTTTTTGTACAATTATACAAAAGTACCCGCTCCTCTCCAAGAGATTCACGGGTACTTTTTCTATCGCCGTAGTTTTACCTATATAATAATTAGTATTTTTCTAACACTAATACATCATAACCGTCTAACATTTTACGGCCATCTAAGTAAGTAAGCTCTACTAAGAATGCAATCCCTGCTACAACTCCGCCAAGTTCTTCAACTAGCTTAATTGTCGCTTCAATTGTTCCACCTGTAGCTAATAAGTCATCTGTAATTAATACACGTTGACCTGGTTTAATCGCATCTTTATGGATTGTTAAAACGTCTTTCCCATACTCTTTACCATAGTCAACTGTAATTACTTCACGAGGTAATTTCCCTAATTTACGAACTGGTGCAAACCCTACCTCTAGCGCGTAAGAAACTGGGCAACCGATAATAAAACCACGTGCTTCTGGGCCTACTACAAGATCAATGTCTCTTTTTTTCGCATAAGCAACGATTTCATCTGTTGCTGCTTTGTATGCTTTCCCATCGTTCATTAAAGGTGTGATGTCTTTAAACACGATACCTTCTTTCGGATAATCCGGTACAATTGCGATATGTTGCTTGAAATCCATATTTCTGAATCCTCCTCAGATATAAAGGTCTGTAAATACAAGGCCTTTACCCTAACTGTTCTACTTCTTTATGATTACGAATCGCTTCAAACCATGTATATAGTTGTTGATATGTGCTATAAACCAACTCTTTTTCTAATTGAAGGTGGTTCATTTTCTCACGATATGTGTTCGATTCAATTAAATCACGCTTTTTCATTTCTTCTGCCATAAAAATGACACCGTCTTTTATTGTAACAAATTCTAACTCAAAAAACACCTGTGTCATGAAATTTACTGTATCTTTTGACCAACCTTTATGACGACATAGTTGTTCCCCATGCTGTCTTAAAGAAAATGGTGCTTTTTGGTGTAAAAAGGAATAGTACCATTTAAAATGTTCTCTTGTTGGAATCGTACTAAATAAATGATTATTCTCTTGATAAAACAGCGTATACATTCGCGCTGGGAAGCCTACCTTAAATAAACCACGTAATTCGTCTGTTGCCTTTGGTAAATCTAGCAAAACAATGTAACGATCATCTAGCTCAGTCACCTCTGAAGCATGCATAAGCTGTTCTTTATATTCTTCTAAAGAAAATTTATTTAATACCTCTTCAGAAAAATACACCATTGTTACTTTTTCTTTCGGAAGTTCTGCTAAATTTGATTCCACATTACGCATGCTACGCCAATCAAATAATTGCCATGCCTCTACTGCAATATCTTGAATCATTAGTTGCGGTTTCTTAAAATTGTTCCACTCATTAATTGAAGCTTCCCCAACAACTGAAACAGTGGCAACTGGAGAGATTTCCTTCGCGTAACTACCAAAACCAAAACCAATTGTATCTAGCGTTGCTTGTCCATCACGAAGTGCCATCTTTAAATGAGAACCATCTGATCCAATCGCACGAATACTTTCTAACTCGGCATCCTTAATTGCGATACGCGGCTTCGGATTTCCAACGCCAAATGGCGCAAGCTTCTGCATTCCCTCAATTGCCGAGAGCGTCACATCCTCCACTTTACAAAAAGCATCAACTGCTGTAATCGGTGTAAAGTCTTCAGGTGTTAAGATCGCTTCTGCCTGCTCATTTAAACGGCAGCGCAGTTCCTCCACATCATTCATATGAAGCGTCATTCCCGCTGCCATTGGATGACCACCAAAGTGTGGTAACAATTCTCTACAATCTGATAAGTTTGCAAACAAATCAAATCCTGCAATACTACGAGCAGATCCTTTTGCTGTTTGCTTTTCGGGATCAATACATAACACGATTGTTGGACGATAAAAGCGCTCTACTAGCTTAGAAGCAACAATCCCTATTACACCTGGATTCCATCCTTCTTTCGCAAGCACTAGTACTTTATTGTCCTCTGGCGGATAATTGTTTTCTACCTCTGCAATCGCCTCTTCTGTAATTTGCTTTACTATATCTTTACGTAGCTTATTCATTTCATCGATTTCTTCAGCAAGCTCTTTCGCTTCTTCAGGATCCTCTGATAAAAGCAAGTGAACTGCTGGTGCCGCATCTTCTAAACGACCAATTGCATTAATACGCGGTGCGATTGAGAAGCCAATGCTTTCTTCTGTAATCTCGCTTTGTGAAACATTTGCTACTTTAAATAATGCTTTTAAACCAATATTTTTCGTCATTCGCATTTGTTTCAGTCCACGCTGTACGAGCAATCTATTTTCACCATGAAGCGACACTAAATCAGCTACCGTACCAATTACTGCAATTTCTAATAAGTGCTCCGGTACACGTCCAAGTAATGCATGCGCTACTTTAAACGCAACACCAACGCCTGCTAAATAATGAAACGGATAAACGCCGCCTTCTAGCTTTGGATGAATAATCGCAAGTGCTTCTGGCAGTTCTGGTGGTGGCTCATGGTGATCTGTAATAATGAGATCTATACCAAGGTCTTTTGCAACCTTAGCTTCATGAACTGCTGCAATACCTGTATCAACAGTAATGATAAGAGAAAATCCTGCACGGTGTGCCCAGCGGAACGCCTCTTCATTTGGCCCATATCCTTCCGTAAATCTGTTTGGAATATAGAACTCAACATCCGCCCCTAGTTCTTGAAGAGCAAGATATAACACTGTTGTACTACTTACACCATCGGCATCGTAGTCACCAAAAATTAAAATTTGTTCTCCATTTTGAATGGCTTGTTTTACACGCTCTACTGTACGGTCCATTCCTTCAAGTAAAAATGGGTCGTGAAATTCTTGTCTTTCTGTATTTAAAAAGTCCACAATCTTATCTTCTGTATCTAAACCTCTACCGAGGAATAACGAAGTAACAAGCGGTGATAATTGCAATTTACTTGCCAACTCACTTACCTGCTCTTCATTAAATGACTTTTCTTTCCAACGCGTCTTCGGTTGTAACACGAAATCACCCCTTAACCTGTCCATTATACAAGACAGATTAAGGGGTGACAATATGATACAAGTTCTATTAACTAAGATTAAATATCTCTATAAATAGATGTTTATTTACTCGTTTCATCTCAATCAGGAGAGTACGGATTAATATGAACAAATACATTCTGTACGTTATCTTGTTTCATCAATACCTCTTTTACATGCTTCCCAATGCGATGCCCCTCTTCCACTGTGATATATGGATCAACAGACACTTTAATATCAACAATAACGTAATGACCATGTTCTCTCGCATATAGGGAACCGATTTTTTTCACACCTTCTACTCCAAGAACTGCTTCTCTCAACGGAATAACATCTTCCTCATGGAGGACATGATCAAGCGTTGTATGGATTGCTTCTTTCCCAATACTCCATGCCATCTTTACAACAAGTAGAGAAACAAATAACCCCGCAACAGGATCGGCATATACAAGCCAATCTACGCCTAATTTATCCCCTATAATAGCTGCACAAATCCCGATTAAAGCTGCAATTGAAGAAAACACATCTGAACGGTGCTCATATGCATTTGCAATAATTGCATCACTGTGTACCCGTTTCCCTAATCGATACTTATACCGAAACATCGCTTCTTTTACCACGATAGAAAGGATAACCGCAAAAATTGTAATTTCCTTCGGTGGTTCCAGGTCCTGCGAAAAGGCCTTTATAGAAGAAATCGCAATTTCAATCCCAACAATAAATAATAACACTGCAACAATAATTGCTGAAATTGATTCCGCTTTTCCGTGCCCATAAGGATGATCTTCATCGGGCGGTTGCTTCGCTGCACGTAATCCAAAAAAGACAGCTAACGAACCGACTACATCTGACGCTGAATGAACTGCGTCCGCTAAAAGCGCCTTACTATTTCCAATATAGCCGATTACCGCTTTCACAATCGCTAGGACAATATTTCCAACGATTCCAACAATAGCACCAAATTCCGCCTGTTTAAAACGTTCATCTTTTTCCATAAATAAAATCCCTTCTTTTCTCAAACTCCCTTGTTATTCCGCATTAACTATGCAGCTAACACTCCCACTTTAAACTTTAGCAAAAGGCGCTAAAGAAAGTATCACTTTACCCCGGTCTAAGGGACAGTACCTTGTTTGCCTATTCAAGAAGTTTCACTGTCCCTTAGACCCCGATTGGTTCCACTAACCTTTAGCAAAAAAGCGCTAAAGGAAGTGTCACTTTAGTGTATCCGCAAACGAAAAAAGAGATGCCTCCAAAAGGGGCATCATCTTTTTATATGTTTTTTCTCATTTTTATACTTGTGGTTCAGATACTTCAGTTTCTACTTTCTTCTTACCTCTTCCTTTTTTCAATCGGCGATTTTCAAGCATTAGCCAAATTTGAGAAGCAACAAAGATAGAAGAATACGTACCTACAACTAATCCAACCATTAATGCAAGTGAGAAGTTTCGCAGTGATTCACTACCAAAGATAAGGAGTGCAATAACTGGGAACAACACCGTTAGAACTGTATTAATAGAACGACCAATTGTTTGACGAATACTTGAGTTTACGATTTCTTCTAAATCCTTCACGTCGCGAATTCGTTTTTTCTGCTTGTATAGCTCACGGTTTCTATCAAACGTAACAATCGAGTCGTTAATGGAATAACCAATGATTGTTAATACCGCTGCGATAAACGTTAAATCTACTTCCAATTGGAAGATACTAAACACCACAATCATAACGAACGCATCATGCAATAATGCGATTACCGCAGATAATGCGTATGTGAAGCGGAAACGAATACTCACATATAAAATAATAACCGCCGATGCAATCATAACTGCGATAAATGCATTTCGTGCAATCTCTTTCCCGATTGTCGGCGAAACTGTACTTACATTCGGATCTGTACCATATTTATCGTGGAAGAATGTTTTCGCTTTTGCAATTTCATCTTTCGATAAAACACCGATTGTACGAACTGCAAAACCTTTATTGTCATCTCCAGTTGGTACAATGTCCTCTTTTTTCACATCAATTTTCAATTCATGTAAATCTTTTTGAACTTGATCTACACTAATCGCTTGTTTTGACTGTAGGTCCATACGTGTACCACTTGCAAAGTCAATTCCAAGGTTCATTTTGAAAATTGGTAGTATAATTGCTCCAGCAATAACAACTACAATTGAGAATAAGAAGAACTTGTGACCAATATTTACAAAGTTAATACGGTCAAATCTCGTTGGTGCATGTTCTACACCTTTTGACAATGGAATAATTTCCTTCTCTTTCACACCAAAGTAAGATAATTTCTTATCGAAGTAACGGCTTTTCACAAGTAATCCAAGTAGGAAACGCGTACCGAATACGTTTGTAATAAAGCCGACTAAAATACTCACAATTAAACTTGTCGCAAACCCTTTTACAGAGCTTGTACCGTAAACGAATAACACACCAGCCGCTGCTATTGTTGTAATGTTTGCATCTAAAATTGTCGCTAACGAACGATGATTACCCGCGCGATATGCTGACATCATCGATTTACCAATTCGTAATTCTTCCTTCAGTCGCTCATATGTAATGATATTCGCGTCAACCGCAATACCAACTCCGAGCACCAGTGCCGCAATACCTGGTAACGTAAGGACTGCATGCATCCAGTTAAAGACAAGCAATGTTACGAAAATATATAAACCTAACATGATAACCGCTACAAGTCCTGGCAAGCGGTAGAATACAAGCATAAATAAGAAGATTATAGCAACCCCGATTATACTAGCAAAAATCGTTTGCTGTAATGCTTGTTCACCGAATTTCGCACCAACAGATGTTGAATACATTTCTTTTAAATCAACAGGAAGTGCACCAGCGTTTAATAAGTCTGAAAGTTGCTTCGCACTTTCAACCGTAAAGTTTCCACCAACGATGGATACTTCTTTTTGATTAAATACTTGATTTACTGTTGCTGCTGATAAAAATTTCGGATTTGGTTTTGCTGCTTCTGCTTTATAAGAATCTTTACCTTCTTCAAAATCAAGCCAAATCACCATTAAGTTTGTTGGTGGTGGCATTTTAGATACTTTTTCAGTCACTTCGCGGAATTTATCAGCACTTTTCAATGTAAGCCCAACGCTTGGTCGACCTTGATCATCAAATGTTTGCTTCGCTCCTCCGCCCTTTAAATCCGTTCCATCCATGAGAAGATTATCATCTACATCACGGAATGTTAATTTTGCTTGAGTAGATAAGATTTCACGTGCCTTTTGCTGATCTTTGACACCCGCAAGCTGTACACGAATACGATCTTTTCCTTCGATTTGAATATTTGGCTCACTTACACCGAGAACATTCACACGATTTTCAAGAGCACCTACTGTACTTACAAGTGCTTCTCGATCAATTTTATCACCCTTTTTCGCTGGCTTTACTTCATACAAGATCTCAAAGCCACCGCGAAGGTCTAGTCCAAGACTAATTCCTTTTGTTATGTTTTTTCCTGTCGCACCAATGATTCCACCGATTAATAATACGATGAGAAAAAAGGCGACAATTCTAGTACTACGCTTTACCATATGTACCTTCTTTCTGCTACTAAAATCATAAACAAATCATATCATTCATTTACGCTAGACAATTCCTGTAACAATCATTTTTGTTTATTCACAGGTATTTCTCTACACTTATGTGTTTGTCTAATTAGTAGGCTTCCTTTCTGTGAATTTTCAACTTTTCTACTAGTGCTACTAGCCATATAGGTAAACCTTCAGTTCCACGCCATAGACGTACAACAAAACCCTATATCTTACTACGAATTGTTATGTTTTCTGCTTTCTACCTCCTTTACTTAGAATCTCTGACATATACATTCCTCTTTATCAATACCTATCATTATACTGCAAAAGGAAGAACAAACCAATTACAGCCGGTTATTTATTTTCATATTCTTCAAATGACCCAAGTGGTTCTTGATACGCTTCTACCGTTAAATATGTCATATACTCATTTGTTGTTAATGTTAGCACATCATTCACAAGTTCATATAATCTAACGTCACTATCTACCTTTTTCCACTTTTTACTTTTTAAACATTTCCATATATCCTCAGTCGTCACTCGGTCGTAGCCGATCATTTGAAATTCTTCTACTTTACTTTCTAAAACGACTTGCAACTGTCCGCGGTAAGCTTCTACCAAATCTTCTTTCTCAATCATACATCACATCTCCTTTTTATTTCAGCACGAAAAGTCGCTTTTCATCCCGCTCTAACGGACAGCAATAACCGCCTTTAAGAGTTCCATTTCTCGAGTACCTTCCTAGTAGAAGTTTTACTTTATGTGTTCATCCTCTTAAATGCTTGTCATTCTTGTCTCATACGTGCATATAAATTATTGTAAATCATTCCATTGATTTTGAGAAGGTAGGAGAAGACCATGACAAGACAAAGCTTTTTACGAGGCGCATTTATTTTAATGCTAGCTGGTTTTATTACAAAAATTCTTGGGTTTATAAATCGGATTGTAATGGCACGTATTTTAGGAGAAGAAGGCGTCGGTCTTTATATGATGGCTGTCCCTACTTTCATTTTAGCAATTACCTTAACACAAATCGGACTTCCTGTTGCCATTGCAAAATTCGTAGCAGAGGCGGAAGCCGTAAATGATAAACAAAAAGTAAAAAGAATATTAACAGTATCATTAGCTGTTACATCCGTTATTAGTATTATCTTAACAATTGCAATCATGCTTCTAACCCCTATTTTAGCTGAAACTTTATTAACAGATAAAAGAACGTACTATCCGCTAATGGCCATTTTACCTGTCGTTCCTGTTATTGCGGTTTCATCTGTTTTGCGTGGCTACTTCCAAGGAAAACAAAATATGAAGCCAAGCGCATATGCACAAGTGTTAGAACAAGTTGTCCGTATTACCATTATTGCCGTATGTATTCGTCTATTTTTACCTTACGGTGTTGAATACGCTGCTGCAGGCGCAATGCTATCAGCTGTTCTTGGAGAAGTTGCTTCTTTATTATTCTTACTCACTTTATTCCAGCGCGAAAAACATCTTTCCATCCGAACCGGTTTTCTAAGTACTGTCAAAGAAAGTAAACAAACTTTTCATTCACTTATGGAAATTGCACTTCCAACTACAGGGAGTCGCTTAATTGGATCGATCTCTTATTTTTTCGAACCAATTATCGTTATGCAAAGCTTAGCGATAGCTGGTGTTGCTGCTTCAGTTGCTACGAAGCAATATGGCATATTAAATGGCTATGCGTTCCCTCTTTTATCACTACCGGCCTTTATTACATACGCTCTTTCTACAGCACTGGTACCATCGATTAGTGAAGCAATGGCAAAAAAACAACATCGATTAGTAGAACATCGTCTGCAACAAGCTCTTCGAATTTCTTTAATTACCGGAGGCTGGTCGGTCGTTATTCTTTATGTATTTGCTTCACCTGTTTTAACTCTCATGTACGGTTCAGATAGCGCAACTGCATTCATTCAATTACTTGCACCTTGCTTTTTATTTCACTATTTTCAAAGTCCTCTCACATCTGTTTTGCAAGCTTTAAACTTAGCACGCGCCGCGATGATGAATACTTTTATCGGAGCCATTGTAAAACTGCTCGTTATTTTCTTACTCGCTTCGCGCCCAGAATTCCAAATGATGGGGGTCGCAATTGCAATCGCTGCTAACATTGTGACTGTGACATTCCTTCACTACGCAACTGTCTTAAAAAAAATTACATTTACAATTTATATAAGAGATTATATTTTCGGAGGGGTTGCGATTGTCATTGCAGGCGCTTTCGGTTTCTACCTCCACAGATACATTATTTTTTCACATTCACTTGGCGTACAAACATTATGGGAAATCACATTAACCACCATCCTTTATACACTGCTTCTTCTCATTTTCAAACTCATTCACAAAGACGAATTACGGCGTCTCCCGATTATCAGGAAGCTATCGTTTTTGAAATAACCATAAAAATAAGAAGCTTGCTTTTTTCAATGCAAGCTTCTTATTTATCTTTTAAATCCACAAAAAACTCCCCATTTTGGAAACTACAATACGAAATTTCTGTTATATCACTGTATCCTATGTTTTTCAGTTTTCTCACAAGCCATTCTTCTGACTGTTCAATCATATGCAAATGTGATTGTTGCATCTCCCCATCAATAATCAGTGGAAATGAAAAAATAGGTGTATCATCCTTATTTTTTTCATCCTTTTGTTTATGAAATACAGATAGTTTTCCTGAAGCTTCTAAAATAGCATATTCGACATCGCGAATATCACCAATTCCTTCTTCTCTTAACTGCATTAATAAATCGTCCATGTTATAGCGTTGCTTTCGCATTTGTTTTTCATCAATTTTCCCTTTCCGAACAATAATGGCTGGTTCACCATCTATTAAATGTCGGATTTTCCCACTTTTCAGAGAAGCGTATGCTAACACCATTTGAATAATCACAATTACTGCCATAGGAACAATTTGATCCCATACAGGGCGATCAGCATCGATAATTCCTAATACAGCAAGTTCACCTAACATAATAAAAACAACCAAATCCAAAATACTGAGTTCACCAATTTCTCGTTTTCCCATAACACGAAAAATAAGTAGCATAATGAAATACAATAGAACTGTTCGAAAGGCAATTCCCCATAGTTCCATCTGTAATCCCCTTTCTATTTCTTTCTTCTACGACGTAGTTTAACCAGCAAAAAAGAAACTAGTCTAACTTACAAGAATTGAAAATATGCTTGTATTAAAAAGGGGGAATTTATCATGGATGGAACGAAAAAGTTATCTACAGCAATTGGGTTTGGTATTATCACTTTATTAATACTTGCTTCTGTTACAAGTATGGTGATTGCACTTTTATTAAAATTCACAAACATTAGTGAAGGAGCATTAGCAATTACTCTTTTCATATTTGCAATCCTCTCTACCCTCATCTCTGGCTTTGTCGCTGGTAAAAAGGCACAAGGTAGAGGATGGTTAGTCGGTTTCACAACCGGACTTACCTTTACAATTCTTGTTTTTCTCGTCAGCTACTTAGGTTTCTCACACGCTCTATCCAACTCACAGCTTCTCTATCAACTTATGTTAATGGGGGCAAGTACAATTGGTGGTATATTCGGCGTTAACATGACGAAACGCTCGAATTAAAAAAGCCCTGCTATTAGCAGAGCTTTTGACTGTTACTTCTTCACAACTTCACGAATCGCATTGCGATCGAATGTTAAATGTGAACCACCAGATTTAATTACAATCGTAGTGTCATCTACTGATTCGATTGTACCGTGCAAGCCACCGATTGTTACAATCGCATCACCTTTTTGTAATTCACTTTGCATTTGAGCTACTGCCTTTTGACGCTTTTGCTGCGGGCGAATTAATAAGAAATAGAAAATCGCAAACATCGCAACGATCATGACAATATTCATCATACCTGGATTCATTTTTTGTTCCTCCTTTTAAATTATGTATTAGAAGTTTTTAGCATTCGGTTTATTAAAGCCATATTGTTCAAAGAACTCTTCACGGAAATCACCAAGACGGTCTTCTCGAATGGCTTGTCTCACCTGCTCCATTAAGTTTAACAGAAAATGAAGGTTGTGATAAGACGTTAAACGAATTCCGAACGTTTCATCACATTTCATTAAGTGACGAATGTACGCACGAGAATAGTTTTTACATGTGTAACAATCACAATTTGGATCAAGCGGACCGAAGTCTCTTGCAAACTTCGCATTCTTCACCACGAGACGCCCTTGGCTTGTCATACATGTACCATTTCGAGCAATACGTGTTGGAAGTACGCAGTCAAACATGTCAATACCACGAATTGCACCGTCAATTAATGAGTCAGGAGAACCTACTCCCATTAAATAACGTGGTTTATTGTCCGGAAGAAGCGGTGTTGTAAATTCAAGTACACGGTTCATAATATCCTTTGGTTCCCCAACTGATAATCCCCCTACCGCATAACCAGGGAAATCCATTGAAACAAGGTCTTTCGCACTTTGGCGACGAAGCTCTTCAAACTCTCCGCCCTGTACAATACCGAATAAACCTTGATCCTGTGGACGCTCATGCGCTTTTAAGCAACGCTCCGCCCAACGGCTCGTACGCTCTACAGACTTTTTCATATATTCAAACGTAGCTGGGAACGGTGGACACTCATCAAATGCCATCATGATATCTGAACCTAATGCATTTTGAATTTCCATCGCTTTTTCTGGTGATAAGAATAATTTATCCCCATTTAAGTGATTACGGAAATGGACGCCTTCTTCTTCAATACGGCGGAAATCACTTAAACTAAATACTTGGAAACCACCGGAATCTGTTAAGATTGCGCGGTCCCAGTTCATAAATTTATGTAAGCCACCTGCCTCACGAATAATTTCATGACCTGGACGTAGCCATAAATGATACGTATTACTTAAAATAATACCAGAATCCATTGCTTTTAATTCTTCTGGTGACATTGTTTTCACTGTCGCAAGTGTACCAACCGGCATAAATGTTGGTGTATCAAATGAGCCGTGTGGTGTATGGACGCGTCCTAAACGTGCCCCCGTTTGTTTACATGTTTTAATAAATTCATAACGAATTGCTGTCATAGATTTACTCCTTTTTATTTGTTTCTTGCTTTAGCATGAGATGCAACGAACATCGCATCACCGAAGCTAAAGAAACGATATTTCTCTTTTACTGCTTCATTGTAAGCATGAAGAACATTTTCTCTATTTGCAAATGCACTTACAAGCATAATTAATGTTGATTTTGGCAAATGGAAGTTTGTAATTAAACCATCAATTGCTTTAAACTCATATCCTGGATACATAAAAATATCCGTCCATCCAGATGCTCCGCAAAGCTTACCGTCGTGATCTGTAGCAATTGTTTCTAGTGTACGAGTTGATGTTGTACCAACTGTAATGATACGACCACCATTCTCTTTCACACGATTTAACAAATCTGCCGTTTCTTCTGACATATGATAATACTCCGCATGCATATGGTGTTCTTCAATTGTATCTGCAGACACTGGTCTAAATGTACCAAGACCTACATGAAGCGTAATGAATGCTAAATGAACACCTTTTTGCTTCAACTTTTCTAATAATTCTTCAGTAAAATGAAGCCCAGCTGTCGGTGCTGCTGCAGAACCAATTTCCTTCGCATATACCGTTTGATAACGATCACGGTCTTCCAGTGTTTCTTTAATATACGGAGGAAGCGGCATTTCTCCAAGTTCATCTAAAATTTCATAAAAGATACCGTCATACGAAAACTCCAGCTGACGTCCACCTTGATCAGCTGTTCCGATGCAAGTTGCTTTTAGCTTTCCTTCACCAAAAGAAATAATCGTTCCTTCTTTTACACGTTTAGCTGGCTTTACAAGCGTTTCCCACTTATCACCATCTTCTTGTTTTAAAAGAAGTACTTCAATATGTGCACCTGTATCTTCTTTCACACCATGCAAACGAGCAGGCATAACTTTCGTTTCATTTAAAACTAAACAGTCTCCTTCATGTAAATAAGAAAGAATGTCCGTAAAATGCTTATGCTCGATATCACCTGTTTCACGGTCTAACACCATTAATCGTGATGTTTCACGCTCTTCAAGCGGTGTTTGTGCAATAAGTTCTTCCGGTAAATGAAAATCAAACAGATTAATATCCATAACTATAGCCACCTATTTCTATTTAAATCGATTTATTATATACATAATAAAAGATAATACAATACTTAACACAATACATGTAATGATCGGAAAATAAAAGGTAACGTTTCCTTTTTTTACAAAAATATTGCCTGGAAGCCTTCCGATAAACTTCCAAGCTATTCCCACGACAATGAGAAGGATACCCGCCGTAATAAGCAACTTCGGCATATCCGTCATACTTTTGGCATCTCCATTCCGAAATGGTCATATGCAAGCGGTGTTACGATTCGTCCCCTTGGTGTTCGTTGTAAAAAACCGATTTGAAGTAAATACGGTTCATATACATCTTCAATCGTCGTAGATTCTTCCCCGATTGTCGCTGAAACAGTCTCTAATCCGACTGGTCCACCGCGGAACTTTTCAATAATACCAAGCAGTAACTTATGATCGATATGATCAAGCCCTAATTTATCGACTTGTAAGAGCTCTAATGCCATTTGAGTAATTTCCATCGTAATCGTTCCGTTGCCTCGAACTTGCGCAAAATCACGCACGCGTCTTAATAATCGGTTCGCGATACGCGGCGTACCACGCGCACGCCTTGCAATTTCTAAAGCAGCTAATGAGTCTATTTCAACTTCAAACACCTCTGCTGTCCGCTCTACAATCGCCGAAAGTTGATCTACTGTATAATACTCTAATCGTGATAACACGCCAAATCGGTCACGGAGCGGCGCTGATAAAGCACCTGCACGTGTTGTTGCACCAACTAATGTGAACGGTGGTAAATCAAGCCTTACAGATCTTGCAGTTGGTCCTTTACCAATGACAATATCAAGGCAAAAATCCTCCATCGCTGGATATAACACTTCTTCAATCGATCGGTGCAGGCGATGAATTTCATCAATAAATAGTACATCACCAGGTTGAAGCGCCGTTAATACTGCCGCTAAATCCCCTGGACGCTCGATTGCTGGACCTGACGTTGTTCGAATATTAACGCCCATTTCATTAGCGATAATATTCGCAAGCGTCGTTTTACCAAGTCCTGGCGGTCCGTATAATAGTACGTGATCCAATGTCTCCTCACGCATTTTCGCCGCCTCAATAAACACTTCTAAATTATGCTTTGCCTTATCTTGGCCAATATACTGACGGAGCGTCTGTGGCCGTAACGAATATTCTAAATCCGCATCTTCATATGCCGATTCTCCTGAAAGGAGACGTTCGTCCATTCTACTCACCTCTTACCATTTAGTAAAAGACTAAGTGCCTTTTTAATATATTGATCCGTCGTAAGTGATTCTTTTAATAACTCCGGTATAACGCGATTTACTTCTCGTTCTGCATAGCCAAGTGCACGCAGTGCTTCAAGCGCTTCGTCAAGCTCAGCTGATGAGCCTTTCTTCTCGTCAAAACGTTCTACATCTGAGAATAAATCAATAAATGCATCTGGTACAACATCCGCTAACTTCCCTTTTAAGTCTAAAATCATTTGACGTGCTGTTTTCTTTCCGACTCCCGGGAATTTCACTAAGAATTTTTCATCCTCATGTTCAATCGCCTGTACAACCTGTCCGGTTTGACCAGAAGCTAAAATTGCAAGCGCACCTTTTGGCCCGATTCCTGACACACCTAAGAGTTTTGTAAATAATAAACGCTCCTCACGTGTCTTAAATCCGTAAAGCGCCATAATATCTTCTCTCACATAATGATATGTATATACACGAATTTCTTGCTTGCTTCTTTGGAATACATACGGATTTGGCGTAAAAATTTGATAGCCAATTCCATTATGATCAAGAACGACATATTCCGGCCCTACATATTCCACATAGCCTGTAACATATTCAAACAAAATACGATCTCTCCCTCTTAAATCATGTATTCCATTTTAACATATCTAATGCTGGAAAAGCGAGACTGACCCAACAAATGTTCTCTATTTGGATTTTCCATTTTTTTAATATTGACAGAAAGATATAGTGCCAATTAACATTACAACTGCGATAATGATTATCAATACTAATTAAAGGGGTTACATACAAGATGAAACGCAATCTATCTATTCTACTTACTCTCATTCTTGTTGTTTTTGCCATCGTTGGTTGCTCTTCTAAAAAAGAAGAATCACAGGCGAAAGAACAACCGAAAACAAAAGTTGTAAAACATGCAAAAGGAGAAGTTGAAATTCCGACAAATCCAAAAAGAATTGTTGATTTATCTGGATCATCTGAAGAACTATTACTTCTTGGTCATAAACCAGTTGGTACTGCCAACACGTATAAAGATAAAATCCAAAATCATTTACAAAAAGAACTAGAAGGTGTAAAAGCAGTTGGTTGGTACTGGGCACCTAAAGTCGATTTAGAAGCAGTTACTGCTTTAAAACCAGACTTAATTATTTTAAACAATCGTCAATTGAAAATTTATGATCAATTATCAAAAGTTGCACCTACAGTTGTTTTAGAAACAAACTTAGAAAACTGGCGTGGTAAATTTAAAGAAGTAGGCAAGCTATTTGACGAAGAGAAAAAAGCTGATAAATGGATTGCAGACTATGATAAAAAATCTGCTTCCTTATCTAAAAAGATTAAAGAGAAAACAAAAGATGAGAACTTTATGTTCCTTGCTGTAACACCGCAAAACTTCCGTGTATATGGTAGTTTCGGATATGGTGATATTCTCTTTAACGACTTAAAGCTTCCTGCAACGAAAGGTACAGATTTAAAACAAACGATGGCACAAGTATCACTAGAAGGTCTTGTTGCATTCCAGCCTGATCAAATGTTTATTGTAAACTTTGGTGGCGAGGCAGATAAAGTGTTTAACGACTACAAAAACAGCGCTGTTTGGAAAGATAATAAAGCTGTAAAAAATAATCATGTTTACGAAGTAAGCAATGAAGTCTTTAACACAAAAGCATTCAATCCAATCGGAAAAGATATGCTAATTGATGAAATTGCAAAACAAATTTTAGATAAAAACAAATAAGAAAAATAGCAGCTCATCCCGAGCTGCTATTTTTCTTATTTTGTACTGCATACTGCTTCATCTTCTCAATCGTCTTCACAAAACGTTCTTTGGACTTGATGCGAATACCGCGTTTTAACTCTGCTCGTTCATAACTTTCTAGCTTTTTCATATCAATTTGAAAAAATGAATGAATCGCATTATCTTCTTTTGGCACACCATTAAAAATTTGCAGTATTCCCTCATTAGAAACACCAAAATACCCACTCGTTTTAAGTAGTGGTGAAATATCATCTACCTTTTTTTGCAATACAATTTGTGTATCATCACGATCCACAAGTTTCCATTCTTTATACTGCTGAAGAAACTGTTCTAAGTTTGCTACTTTTTCAGTAAAAATCTCCTCACTTACTTCTCCATCTACATACATACGCTCTAATAGAATCGTAACTTGAGGTTCTTTTTGCGTGACTTTTGGTACAGAAGACTCAGCCATCACACTTGATTCATGATATAAACAAAACATAGCGATTACGACTTGAACTGCAATCATCATGAATTTCATTTCCGCTCACCTCTTCTAAGCAAAATAAAACTTCCATTCGTAGTTTTTCCGAAAATGGGGGATTTATCCATAATAACAACAATAGTTATTTTTAATGAAAATAAAAAATGCAGGTAAGATATAAGCCTACCTGCATGAGTCGTTTACATTATATAATAAGAAAGACGCCTGAACATAGCAGGCGTCTTGATGCGTTTACGGCGAGAGACCAGGCGGCCACATCCGCGTGTTTAGCATTTAAGCATATCTCTCGTCTTACGTAAATTAGCTCATCGCTTTGCTAATATAACACTAATGTAAAAGGAACGCAAGCTAATCCTAGAAATTTTTTATTACCTTTTCATACCAACATGTATTCCTCAAGCCCCTTAAGTAAAATATAAATTGATTTATGTAACATATATGTTACAATTAACATGTATAAAATGATAAAGTATGGTAAAACAGGAGTGAGTCTATTGAAAAAAATAAAAGATGAACGTTTAATCCTTCAAACTCTAAAAAATGTTCGAATCGCTTTTCTATTTCAAACAATTGGTATAATAGGGATTTTGGGGTATATTGGCTTCCATGAAGGGATAGATCAAATTACAAAATCTCCGCTATGGTTATTATTTATGTTAACAAGTATACTTCTAGCCTATTTACAAATGGGAATCTCTGTTGATGCAGAAGAAAACGAAAAAGGGATACATATAACACCTTACTACAAACTTGTTTTCCGCTCTGCTATCGTAGGAATCATCTTTGTTGTTATTTATGTTATCTTCAGTCCTGAAAGACCATTGTGGGAAGCACTGCTTATTGGAAGCATTCTTTTCTTATGCTTTTTAGCTTCTTATTCTGTTGGTTACTTTATTAAGAAAAAAAGATTACAGGATATGGATGAATAATCTTCTATGTATCCTGCTAATACTTACGATAACAAAAAAGGGAAGGCGTAAACCTTTCCCTTTTTTTGTTATCGTACTGTACCAGTTAGACCATCACGGATGTCTCGGAACAGATCTGTTATATCACGGTTTAAATCGTTTGTTACTGTTCCATTGCGTAAACGTGTATTCACTGTATCGACACGGTCAAACATGTCATTTTTAACAGTTACATACACATTACGGTTTTTCACATCGTTGGCAACAGCTTGACGAATTTCATTTGCCATTGCTGTTTCGTTTGCTACTGCACCACGTGGTTTTACCGCAATTACTATATCATTTCCTCGTACAACAGTAGAAACGCGATCTACATTATTCATACGTTTAACACGATTTGTAATTCTTTCTGCTGTCTTACCATCGTTGTTAATATATGAATTATTCATTGTAATGTTACGAGTTGGATAAGGATTTGCAATTTGACCATGGTAATTTACATCACGGTAATAATTATATCCAACATTATCACGACGATCGTAAACATTATTATTCATTCGGTCACCATTACGATATGTTACATAATCAGTATATCGATCGGTACGCGTCACATTATTTCTATATGGACGTGTATCATCATACGATGTACGTTCATAATTGTAAGTTGCATTACGATCATCCATCGCATTGTTATTATTAGGTGTACCACATGCAGCTAACGCACTGGTAACTAACAAAGAAGCGGCAATAATCTTAATCTTTTTACTCAATATAAAAACCCCCCTTGTTAGGTTGAACTTCCCTCTCGAAAAGCTCCTTCTTATAGTGAGTAACAAAAGAGGTTTTTACACTTGTTAATATTTCACTAGGAATTTTCTAACACTACTTCTTTACCGTTAACACAACTCTTTCTATTCCTCATCTTCTGCAAGTGGTTCTCCAAAAACTCTCGGCGGATCTTGATAAAACATCGCACCTGGTTGCGGTGCATACGCAACTTGATTTGTTGGGTAGTATAGAGAATTCGGATAGTATGGTCCCCCTGGCTGTGGACTGTATAAATTTCTTTCCTCACCACATCCACAATCTTCTTCTGCCGGCATCATTGGTGGCATGTTATTATCCGTTTGTGGTTGATATGGCATTGAAGTATGTTGCACTGGCATTTGGTACGGCATTATTGGCACACCTTGTGTATACGGCATTTGATAATACGGATTTTGCTGTGGTTGATATGGCATTTGGTAATATGGATACTGTTGTGGCATCATTTGTGGTTGATATGGCATCGGTATTTGGTGTGGCATCATTGGCGGTAGTTGGTTATTATCCATCATCGGCATCATATTCGGCATTTGGTTATTATCCATCATTGGCATCATATTCGGCATTTGATTATTATCCATCATCGGCATCACATTCGGCATTTGGTCATTATCCATCATCGGCATCATATTCGGCATTTGATTATTATCCATCATCGGCATCACATTCGGCATTTGGTCATTATCCATCATCGGCATCATATTCGGCATTTGATTATTATCCATCATCGGCATCATATTCGGCATTTGATTATTATCCATCATCGGCATCATATTCGGCATTTGGTTATTATCCATCATCGGCATCACATTCGGCATTTGATTATTATCCATCATCGGCATCACATTCGGCATTTGGTCATTATCCATCATCGGCATCACATTTGGCATTTGATTATTATCCATCATCGGCATCACATTCGGCATTTGGTTATTATCCATCATCGGCATCATATTCGGCATTTGGTTATTATCCATCATCGGCATCATATTTGGCATTTGGTTATTATCCATCATCGGCATCATATTCGGTGGTTGATTATTATTCATCATCGACAGGATATCTAGCATTTGGTTATTATCCATCGTTGGCATCGTAATATTAGGCGGTGTTACTTGTGGAATAACTAGTTTTTCTTTTGTTACATCCGGTGCAACTATATTTCCCACATTTTCTTTTTGTACCTGTGGCGAAACAACATTACTTACATTTTCTTTTTTCGTTTGTGGTGACACTATATTACCTACATTTTCTTTTTTCATTTGCGGCGAAACAACATTACCTACATTTTCTTTTTTCATTTGTGGTGACACTATATTTCCTACATTCTCCTTTTTTGTTTGCGGTGATACTATATTACTTACGTTTTCTTTTTTCGTTTGTGGTGACACTATATTGTTAGGTTTCATCTTCTGAATTTGCGGGGCAATTAACTCGCTTCCTTTTTTTATTACATCTGAAATTTTATAGTCTTTTTTAGGTTTAATTGGTGGTTGTGGTGGCTGTGGTAATATATTTACTGAAAACTTTGCACTTTCTTTCCCCGCTGGTTTCTCTACTTTTTCTATAACTGGTGGCTTTTCAATTACAGCTGGTTTTTCAACGACAGGAGGTTTTTGAATAGGTACTTCTTTCTGAATTGGTTTTTCTTTTTGTATTGGCACTTCTTTCTGAATTGGTTTTTCTTTTTGTATTGGCACTTCTTTCTGAATCGGCATTTCTTTTTGCGGCTTTACTTGCATTTCTTTTTGTGTTTGTTGCATAGCCGGTTGCTGCGTAATTGGGGCAGATTGATATGGTGCTTCTTCTTCATCTTCTATTCCAAGCGGCGTAGGTGTCGCTGCAAATTCTTTTTGTTGTACCTCTTTTACATATTCTTTTGGAGGAGCTGATCCAGCACCCATATTTTTTTTCACATGCACACTGCTAGATGGTACTTTTATTTTCATACCTGGCATAATCAAATCGGGATTGCTAAGCTGCGTATTCGTCTTTTTTAACGTTTCAAGGTCTACTCCGTACTTTTTCGCAATTTTCCAAAGGGTATCCCCTTTTTGCACGATATGAATTTTCAAATTTTCCCCCTCCTGTATTTACTTATCTATAAACAAAAATAATATAAAATAAAACTATCCTCTATGGTTTAACACTGTTGCTCTTACCATTTAGTCATACACAATATTGCACGAATATGAAAAATACAATGATTCCCTCAACACAATGTATGACTACAATTGGCTATTTATGTTTAATAAAAAAGCGACGGAAATCCGTCGCTTTTACACACGCTCTAACATACGATTTAGAGCAAGAACTGCTTCTTTTGTCACCTGTTTGTCTACCTGAATAACATTGATTTCCTCTCCGCGTTCTATCGTTTCTAACGCCCACAATAAATGTGGTAAATCAATGCGATTCATCGTTAAACAAGGACACATAAAAGGGTTTAGTGAAATGATTTCTTTATCTGGGTGCTGATGAATAATTCGATTGACTAAATTCATCTCTGTACCAATCGCCCATTTGCTCCCAGACGGTGCTTGTTCAATCATATCGATAATATATTTTGTCGATCCTGCATAATCAGAAGCTGCTACCACTTCATAACAACATTCTGGATGAACAATAATATTCATATCAGGATGGTTTTTCCGCACACTTTCAATGTTTTTGACAGTGAAATTTTGATGAACCGAACAATGCCCTTTCCATAAAATTACCTTTACATCTTCTATATCCCCATCGTACTCTAATGAATCTGTATGCGGATCCCAAACCGCCATTTTATCTAATGGAATCCCTAAGTCATACGCTGTATTTCTTCCTAAATGCTGGTCTGGTAAAAAGACAAGACGCTCTTTTTGCGTAAATGCCCAAGACACCATTTTTTTAGCATTAGAAGATGTTACTGTGGCACCGCCATTACGACCGCAAAATGCTTTAATAGCTGCTGTAGAATTGACATATGTCAATGGAATCATCGTATCTCCAAATAACTGCGTAAGTTCTTTCCAAGCTCGCTCTGTTTGTTCAATATCTGCCATATCTGCCATCGAACAGCCAGCACGCATATCTGGTAAGATAACAATTTGTTCATCTGTCGTTAACATATCTGCTGTTTCGGCCATAAAATGCACACCACAAAATACGATATATTTTGCCGCTTTATTGCTAGCCGCTACTTGTGCAAGTTGCAATGAATCTCCTGCAGCATCTGAGAATTGAATGACCTCATCCTTTTGATAATGATGCCCTGGAATAAATAACGTTTCCCCCAGTTTTTCTTTAATTTCACGAACACGCTCTTCCATCTCTTGTACTGACATTGTTTGATAACGCTCTGGTAACATCGTTTCGATTGGTTGAACCTTCTCTAAAATACTCATCAATACTCTCCCCCTCTAACCCTCTCGCCTTAAACCTCAATATTAAAGCTAATATCTAATGCTCCCGCAGAATGTGTTAATAATCCGAGCGAAATGTAATCTACCCCTGTTTTGCCGTATTTTGATAAATTTTCAATTGTAATACCACCTGATGCTTCTGTTACAATCGCACTTGGAACAATTTTAGAAAACTCACGAACTTCTTCTGGTGTACGATTGTCGAACATAATAATATCCGCTCCTGCAGCTACAGCTTCTCGCACTTGTTCTTCTGTCTCCGTCTCCACTTCAACTTTTACCATATGTCCAAGCTTTTCTTTTACAGATGTAACAGCTTTTGTAATAGACCCTGCAAAAGCAATGTGATTATCTTTAATCATGACACCATCGTATAATCCGAAGCGATGGTTATATCCGCCTCCGCATACAACCGCATATTTATCAAACATGCGTAGCCCTGGTATTGTTTTTCTCGTATCACAAATACGTGTATGGTCACTTTCTAGCGCCCGAACTGCTCTATGTGTCATCGTTGCTATACCGCTCATTCTTTGAATGACATTTAAAATTACACGCTCTGCTGTTAATAGAGAGGCAATCGGTCCTTGTACAGTTGCTAGAGTATCGCCCTTTTCTACAAAATCTCCATCTTTTTTATAAAATGAAACTTGAATTTTGTCGTCTATTAATCGAAACCCTTGTTCAATTATATCTGTTCCTGCAAATACACCTGTATCTTTTACAAGAAATGTCCCCTTGGCTTGTAAATTATCAGGAAATATAAGTTGCGATGTTACATCTCTTTCCCCGATATCTTCTAGAAAAAAACTTTCCAATGCTTTTCTTACCTTTAACCCGTTCATAAAATCCCTCTTCCCCTTATTACACAAGCTGTAATTTTTTATTAGCAAGAATAATTTCTTTCGTTACTTTATTTCGGCTTGGATAATCATCACGATAATGACCACCTATGCTCTCTTTTCTTTGCAATGCCGCTTCTGTAATGAGCTGGCAAACTGTTAGCATATTCATAATTGTTATATCTTCATTTGTAAAAGCTCCATATTGCAGTTGAATACTGTGCACACCATACTGTTCAAACCATTGCTTCGCACATAATAAACTCGTTTCTGTTCGTACAATTCCTACGTATTTCATCATCTGTTCTTGTATCTCTTTTTTCGTTGGTAATTGAGGAATTGTAGATACTTCATGAATTCTTTCATAACCGTTTTCTTTTCCTTGTACTGGATGAGCTAAAATATGCGCTCCAATCCGTCTTCCGAACACAAGCCCCTCTAGCAGTGAATTGCTCGCTAAACGATTTGCACCATGTACACCGTTACAGGCTACTTCACCAACGGCATATAAATGTGTAATTGATGTCTCTCCATCACAATTCGTCTTGACGCCCCCCATATGAAAATGAGCCCCAGGTACAACTGGTATTCTATTTTGTTTCACATCTATCCCATTCTTTTTGCATAATGCAGATACAGTAGGAAAACGCTCTTCAAAATGTTGAATAGAAGAAATATCCAAGTATACACTTTCTCCTGCAAGAAGCTGTTCATGAATCGCACGTGCCACTACATCACGCGGTGCAAGATCGTGCTGCGGATGTACGTCCAGCATAAAACGCTGTCCTTTTTCATTTAACAGAACAGCCCCTTCACCTCTTACCGCTTCTGAAACAAGTCCGCAGCAACAACCCCCTACATAGAGCATCGTTGGATGAAATTGAATAAACTCTAAATCAACCAACTCCCCACCAGCTCGGTACACCATTGCTAGTCCATCACCTGTAATCGTCTCATCGTTAGACGTAAATGCATACACGCCTCCAATGCCACCTGTAGCTAATACAATGTGTTCAGCATAGTAACGATGTATATGTCCTTCACTATCACGGGTCAAAACACCCTTACATGTATCATTTTCTATTATTAAATCGAGCACCATTTCTTGCTCCACTACTGTAACGTAAGGAGCTACTTCTTGAATCAAATGCTCTAATAAGTTTTTTCCTGTTGCATCTCCCCCAGCGTGTAAAATACGTCGTTTTCGATGCGCGCCTTCTTTTCCAAGATGAGGTCCTTTTTCATCCCCATCAAATTTCATCCCATTTGCAATAAGATTTCGAATCTCTTTCGGTCCTTCTTCCACTAAATATCGAACAGCTTCTTCGTTGTTACAATCACAACCAGCCGCTATCGTATCTTCATAATGATCATTCGCTTTGTCATAGGTAGCTACAGCTGCTGCAATTCCGCCCTGCGCTAAATGCGTATTGTTATTCCGCCTTGTTTTTTTTGTGATAATCATCACATTCTTTTCGTGACAAATCTCTTTCGCAACACTAAGTGCTGCAACACCACTTCCAATAATTAAGACATCTGCACTTGGCATGATCATTGCCTCCTACTTTACACTTTTCAACTGTCTTGACACCTATATTTACATAGATTTAAAATAATGACAAGAGTTTTTTAGAAAGTAATATTTTTGTTTTACGAATTTCTCATGCTATATAAAGTGAAACTTTAATCAGTCGGGGTTTTTGCCCCTTAATGCGGGATAAATCACTGCTATGAAGAAGAAAAAGAGGCTTCCGCTCGTTTTCTCTCTCTGTTTTTACTTGGCATGGGTAGGAAGAGGCTCTGACCGTTTCTATGCACGGCTGGATGCTCTCTCCCATCTAAAAAAGGTTTTTCATTTACATTAAAAAACGAATGTAACTCTACTATAGAGAGGACTACACATTATGATATATCTTGACTATGCGGCTACAACACCAATGAGAAAAGAAGCGATCGACACATACACGACAGCAGCAGAGCAATACTTCGGTAATGAACAAAGCTTACATGACATCGGGGGATCAGCTTCATCTTTACTACAAGCTTGCAGGGCATCATTTGCACAAATGATTGGAGGCAAAGAACAAGGGGTATTTTTCACAAGCGGCGGTTCTGAATCTAATTATCTTGCAATCCAATCACTCTTAAATACCAAAAGCGGTAAACATATTCTTACAACACCGATGGAACACGCATCCATTCGCAGCTACTTTCAGTCATTAACAAAGCAAGGGTATACAATTACAGAAATCCATGTAGATTCAGATGGGCTTATTAATCTTGAAGCTCTAGAAGCAGCTATTACAGACGATACAGTTTTAGTAAGTATTCAACACGGCAACTCTGAAATTGGTACCGTTCAGCCTATCTCAAAAATTGGAGCCTTACTAAAAAAACACCATATTTTATTTCATACAGATTGTGTCCAAACATTCGGTAAGCTCCCAATTGATGTTGCAGCGATGCATATTGATAGCCTTTCTGTTTCTGCACATAAAATATATGGACCAAAAGGTGTAGGTGCTTGCTATATAAACCCACAAGTACGCTGGGGGCAAGTCTTCCCAGGAACATCACACGAAAAAGGATTTCGCCCTGGTACAGTTAATGTGCCTGGCATTGCTTCCTTTCTAACAGCGGCAGAATATATATTAGATGACCGAGAAGAAGAAAGAACTCGTTTTGAACAATTACGATCTTATTTTATGGAACAATTACAAGCAATTCCTCTTGAAATTCAAGTAGAAGGACATTCTACTTCTTGTTTACCTCATATTATTGGGGTTACAATAAAGGGAATCGAAGGTCAGTACACAATGTTAGAATGTAATCGCCATGGCATCGCTATTTCAACAGGAAGCGCATGTCAAGTCGGCAAACAAGAACCTTCAAAAACAATGCTTGCAATTGGAAAAACGTATGAAGAGGCAAAACAGTACGTTCGCTTTTCATTTGGACGTCACACAACAAAAGAACATATCGATGCAACCATTCATGCACTACACACAATTGGAAATCAATTTTATAGAGGTGTTAAATTATAATGAAACAAAATGATCGAAAAAAAATTTTAGGAGAAGAAAGAAGGCAACTCATCCTGCAGTGGCTCCTCGCAGCTAACGAGCCGTTATCTGGAAGTGAGTTATCCAAAAAAACAAATGTCAGCAGACAAGTCATTGTGCAAGATATTTCCTTACTAAAAGCACGAAATGAGCCAATTATCGCAACTGCACAAGGGTATTTATATTTAAAACCACAAGCAAAACAACAAGCTTTTGAACGTGTTATCGTCTGTCAACATAAACCAGATGAAGTCCGCCAAGAACTAACAATGCTTGTCGATCATGGGGTTACAATTAAAGATGTGAAAGTAGAACATCCTGTATACGGCGATTTAACAGCTTCTATTATGGTCAGCAACCGCTTTGATGTTGAACAATATTTACAAAGGATCGAAGAAACAAAGGCATCCTATCTATCTCAATTAACAGATGGGATCCACTTACATACAATTGAAGCAGATTCCACTGAAAAATTAAACGCTGCCTGCGAAGCGCTAGATCGCGCTGGATTTCTTGTTTATTAACATTTAATCCACCATCATCAATCGTGCATGACTAGATGAAAAAGCACAGAGACTTACATTGCTCTCTGTGCTTTTTCATATGAAATGATATAATATTGAAATCAATTATAAAGGGGGATAACATATGGGAATTGAACTCATTCACTTTAGTACCGGCAAACCGAAGCAAATGCAATATGGAGAAAACAAAGAAATGACAACGGGTATCTGTAAAGCCCTTACAGAAGAGACCTTTTTATCAAAAGATGGCTTTCGCGGAGATGGTGTAGCCGACCTAAGATTCCATGGTGGACCTGATCGCGCTGTTTGTGTCTATCCACATGAGCATTACGCACTATGGGAACAAGAATTTCAAACAAAGCTCCCACCCTCTACATTTGGCGAAAATATTACAGTAACAAATATGCGAGAACATGATGTTTTCATCGGCGATACATATCAATTAGGCGAGGCAATTATTCAAGTCACACAAGGTAGAGTGCCATGTAGTACTATTTCCAAACGTCTCGGAATCCCTGGGATCTTACCTCGCATTGTAGAAACGGGTTATACCGGCTATTTATGTCGCGTTCTTCAAGAAGGTGTTGTTCGGAAAGACTCCAAAATCACATTACTTGAGCATCATCCAAGTAATGTATCCATCCTGTTCTCTAATGAAATCTATTTTCATAGAAGAAAAGATATCGAAGGGATTGAAAAGATTCTTGCTGTTCCAGAGCTAGCAAATGTTTGGCGTGAGCAGTTAGCGGATCGTCTTACAAAATTAAAGTAATATAAAAAATCCCACCATGTAAAAGTGGGATTTTTATATCATTTTAAAACACCTTCTTCGTTTCAAGCAATTTAAACGTTCACCTCACCTTTATAACCAATAAGAAGAATAACTCCCTAACACCGTAACAGAAAAACCTAATGCTTCAAGTTCCATAGTCACCCCTGGTAATAGTACATCATCATATGCTTTGTCTACATCAATTAAGAAAAAGTAATTTCCAAGGCCTGTTTTCATCGGACGGGATTCAATTTTTGATAAGTTTAATTTTCTCCATGCGAAAGCTGATAACACTTGATAAAGTGCCCCCGCGTAATCGGCAGGTAACGTTATCATAAGCGTCGTTTTCTCTCCGCGGTTCTCACCGTTTTTCGGTAATAACGCTTGTTTCTTTTTATGTAACACAAGGAAACGCGTATGATTGTTTTTATGCGTATGAATATTACGCTGTACAATTGCCAAATCATACTTTTCCGCTGCTGCTTCATTTGCAATGGCAGCGATCCTTTCTTCTGGATGTTCTTTCACATACTGCGCCGCTGCACTTGTCGATGTCATATCCCGAACGGTTACACCTTTTAACTCTTCATTTAAAAACTTATGACATTGCGCAATCGCATGCGGATGAGAATGCACTGCATATACTTCTTTCCATACTTTTTCATAATCTGGGTGGACAAGCAAATGTTGCTGAATGGGCACTGTAATTTCTCCTACAATGAAAAGCGGTTGTTCATGCACAAGATAATCAACTGTAATATTGACTGATCCTTCAATTGCATTTTCAAGTGGTACAACAGCGAAATCAACATTTCCATTTGCTGCAGCATCTATACAATCAGGAATCGTACGATACGGTACATGCTCTGCTTCTGAAAAAAAACGACTCACCGCCATATTTGTAAATGTTGCTTCTGGTCCTAAATATCCAACTCGAATCATCGTCTTTTCCCCTCTTTTTCGTTTTCTTACTGTTATACCATAATTTTTTATATTCTTCTATGTAAATTTCGAATATTAAAAAAAGACTAGCATTCGCTAGTCTATATGTTTCCTATATTCTCTTTGAGCGAAGAAGAAATAAATAACGCATGCTAAAAGATAAAACGCAATGACAACACATACGTTTTGAAATGAGCCCTCCCTAAAAACTGTCCTATGGAACGTATATAACGCAACCGCACTATGCGTGCTTCCTACTAAAATAGGAGAAAAGAATAACACACTTAATTGCCAACGAGAGATTTTCCATACTTCCTGCTTTGTCACTCCAATTTTAGATAGTGCTCGATATTGCTTCCGATCAGATGAAATAGTATGAAACCATTTAAAATACACAATGCTACATGAGGTAAGAAAGAATAGTATACTGATAAACGAACCAGTAAACAAAGTAAATTCCCCTATCTCTTTCATGCTCAAATATAATTCCATATTATTTCGAAATGTACCATTCTTATCTTGTTTCATATGCTTACGTAAATCTTCATTTAATCTCTTTGTATTTTCAATATTATCTAATGTATAACCTCGATATATACGTTTTTCAGAATCAGGCATTGTATTTACTATACCATTAAAATCTTGATCATTCATGACAAAAAACATCCCATTTACTTGATCCATGTGATAATTAAATAGCGATCCTTCTTTTTGTCCGTTACTTGTATAATCAAATGTCTGCCCAAACACATTTAATTGAACATTTCTCTTATTATATAAGAGAGATTGATGCTTATTATAATAAACAAGAGTAACAGTTCCTCTTTTTGGCGAATACGTTTTTTGTCCTTGCTCTCTTGCCTCTTTATTATATTCGCTCGCTCTTATTATAGTCGCCTCAGTATTTTCTCCATTATCGGACTGAAATGTTGTTTGTAATCCTACAAAAGTTGTATAGCGAAATTTATGAAATCCATGTTTATGTAATAGATTCTCAACTATGTTCTTATCAAAAATTTCATTAGACCCAGTACCTTTTTCTACATATGAAAAGGATTGTGCCCCTCCTCCGCGCCACATATCTTGCATGCCCGAAAAATATAAAAATACCGTACCCGTTGCTGTAACAACAATAGTCGTTGCCATAGATAAAAGAAAGAAAAAACGGCCATTTTCCTTCATTCTATGTGATAATTGATTCACTATAAATAAATAAGGATATGTATACATAATTCTTTTATTCCGTTTTATCACTTCTAGAACTTGTATCACACCGTGTGTAAACGAAAAATACGTTCCAATAAAAATGAATATAACAACAGGGATGAAATATATCGCTATTGTTGGCAATGTGGACTGTAATGCTAAACCATATCCTATACCTAAACAAGCAAATCCTAGCATGCAGAGCCATTTCGAACTTTTGGTTTCCCTTTTATCCATTCGAAATTCTTTTAATAGACGAATCACTTTTATATTCCATATACGTAAAGCACTTACAAATGATAAAACGAAAAAGACAATTGTATATGTAATAAATGTTGTAAAAATAGCTTTCATATCAAAAATAAGTGTTAATTCTTTCGGAAGTCTAAGCAGCATACTAAATATCATAAAAAAGAGTTTTAAAAATATCATGCCGAGTCCAATACCAAAAACGTTAGCAAAAAAACCGATAATCATCTGTTCGATTATTATCATGCCTACAATATTAGACTTTGTTGCTCCCATCAACATATATAGTCCTAATTCTTTTTTACGTGCTTCTATAAAAATAGAGGTAGAATATAAAATAAAAAAAATAAAGAAAGAAATGATAATAAAGTTACATACAATAAGCCCCCACCGTACATTTTGATACCACATCGTTTCTTGCATAGAAGGATGTACAATTACTGACATATACGCATAAGAAGCAAATATAGCAAAACAACTACTCAAGAAAAATACTTTATAACTCCGCCAATTCCCTCTTATATTTTGTATCGCTAGCTGTCTAATATTCATCTGCATCCTCCCTGTAACTTGTTACACACGTAAAAAGCTAGAGGTTTCCCTAGCTTTTTACGTGTTTTAAATATCCTCTTTGTGCAACCATAAAATAAATTGCTGAAGCTAAAATATATGACCCAATCACAATCGCACCTGATTTCCATAAATCTAAGTAAAGCATTTTCCCTAATGTATGGAGTGCAAATCCACTATGAATCGCACCAATAAGAATCGGGATAAAGAAGATAACTCCCATTTGACGAATGGCGATTTTATGAATCTCTTTATCTGTCATACCAATTCTTCTTAAGGATTTAAATTGGATACGATCCTGTTCTTTGTCATTAAACCATTTAAAATATGTCATGCTGCAAGCAAAGAAGAAGGAGAGTACTGCTACGAAGAAACCGATGAACATTGTAATTGCCCCTTGTTCCTTTATCGCTTTATAAGTGAGAACCGAATTATGGAAATTCTGTTGTTGTTGTTCTTGAGCAATTTCTTTTTTCAATTCTACTACAAGATTCTCTGTTTCTTTCCAGTCTTCAATATAATATCCGTAATATTTCGTCTTTTCTTCATCCGGTACCAGCTTTTCATATTTTACAAAATCTTCATCATTCACAATGAGATAACCTTCATCATTAAAAACAGATTGCGAAGTTGGATCATTTAGCTTACTAGATTGTTTTTGCCCGTTCAGCGTAAACTCAAACGGCTTTGTACGATCTACCTTCACAAAGTCATTCATCATATCAATTAAAACCATCGTTGCACTTCCCGGTGCATTATGAACTTCCTCTTTCTTTTGCTTGCGTGCTTCTGCATTATATTCCTTTTCTGAAATAATCCCTAAAGGCATCTCATGCTCACCATTAAACATCACTAGTTTCTGTTTTGCAGGAAGTTTTACATATGTTACTTTTCTCGCATCCTCAAACCCGTGCTTTTTCAGTGTTGCTTGCATTTTCTCGTCACTAATAACATTATGCGTATTTACCCCTTTTTCCTCATATGAAATTGCATGAGGAGTACTTGCTACTGTTTTATAACTCATATCTTGAAAGAATACGTAAAGCGTCCCAACCGCTGAAGAAACAACAGCTGTAATAATAGAAATAACGAAAAGAAAACGAGCATTATCTTTCATTTTATAAATAAGATTGCTAAGCACAAACATATTTGGATATGTATAGAATGATTTTTTTCGTCTTTGTAACGCTTTTAATACAACTGTACTACCTTGTGTAAATAGTAAATATGTTCCTCCAACTGTTAGTCCTACAATCGGCAAGAAGTACATAAGAAAATTCATAAGCGTCACTTGGAAGCAAAGAACATATGCGACAATAATACATAATATCCCAACTACACATAACCATGTAAATGCAAATGGCTCTACTTTTTGCTTTCTCGCTTCTCTTAATAAATCAATAATTTGTAAACGGCCAACCGTCCAAACGCCAAACAGTGATAAGAGAAAGAAGAGGATGAAGTATATACTAGCTGTAATTAAAACAGCTTTGCCATTCCAGACGAGCGGAAGGGTTTTGTCTATACCTAACAATACACTTAAAGCCTGGAAGAACAGTTTTGAACATAGCATTCCTAAACCAATTCCTACTACAATTGCAATTCCACCTAAAATCATTTGCTCTAACATAATCATTCGGCCAAGCTGTGCTTTCGTTCCACCTATTAATGTTAATAAACCAAACTCTTTTTTTCTTGCTCGTAAAAACGTTGAGTTAGCATATAGAATAAAGAGCGCCGAGAAGATGACGACAATATAGTTCATAGATTCTAATCCTTTAGTAATCATCATCTTCATACTAATATTTCCGCTCACTATATCTGGGTGGTAAATGAACGAAGCATACATGAAAAATACTACAATCGATAAACAACTACTAATAAGGAAAGCTTTATAATTACGCCAATTTCCTTTTACATTATTAAGCGCGAGCTGGCGAAAGTTCATGATATTCCCCTCCTAGCATCGCAAGTACATCTAAAATTTCTTGGAAAAAGGCTTGCTTTGTTTTTCCTTTATGAATTTCTGAGAAGATTTCTCCATCACGTATAAAGAGAATTCGTTCGCAATAACTCGCTGCTACTGGATCATGCGTTACCATCGCAATCGTTACTTTTTTCTGTTCATGTAAATCTTGCAGAGCACCCATTAACGATTTTGCAGACTTAGAATCTAAGTTCCCCGTTGGTTCATCTGCTAAAATTAATGTCGGTTCATGAATAATGGCACGTGCAGCTGCAGCACGTTGCTGCTGTCCACCTGATACTTCATATACTTTTTTGTTTAAGATTTCTTCAATGTTTAAGAATTTTGCAATCTCAAGTACCTTCGTATCAATTTCTTTTACAGAACGTTTTGCCATTACAAGCGGCAAAATAATATTTTCTTTAATGGATAGCGTATCCAGCAAGTTAAAATCTTGGAATATAAATCCTAAGTGCGTGCGACGAAATTCTGCTAGTTTTTTAGCACGCATTTGGCTAATCTCTTCACCATTTACATAAACATGACCTGATGTTTGTTTATCAATTGTTGCTAATAAATTCAAAAGCGTTGTTTTCCCACTGCCTGAAGGTCCCATAATTCCGACAAATTCGCCTTCTTCAATTTTGAAATTTATATCATGCAAGGCAGTCGTTGCCACTGATCCTTTTGATTGATAAACCTTCGTTAATCCTTTTACTTCGAGAACACTCATTTCTAATCCCCCTATGTGTTTCCTTCTTATATTTACTATAAGAAAAATGTGAGAAAGAAACGAGTGATTTTCCTTACAAAACCATTTGTTATCTTACAATTTTGTCATTTTTCTCATCAATGTATGATATTCTTCATCTTTTGCAAATTGGAATGTAAATGTTGTACCTTCTCCTTCGGTTGATTGCACGTAAATTCCGTGATGAAGATTATCACAAATTTCCTTTGTAATATATAATCCCATTCCTGTTGCTTCTCTTGTTTTTCTTCCATTTGTTCCTGTAAAGAATGGTTCAAAAACTCGTTTGATATCTTGCTTTGGAATACCAATCCCAGTATCACAAATATGTAATAAAACTGTCTGTTCCTTCTCCTCTATTTGAAACTGAATTTCTTTCTTATCCGCTTGCGAGATTTTTGTGTATTTAATTGCATTCATAATAATTTGATTGATTGCAATACTAATCCACTTCCGATCAGAAGCAACCATGCAGGTTTCTTCTTCAAACACTAATTTCGGATATACAGAAGATTGAATGAAGGACTTTCGATTTTGATTAATAATCTCTCGAACGACATCTATGACATTTACTACTTCTACTTTATAGTCTTTCGCGAACTGCTCTAACCTTGCCATATGTAATGCTAAATCTAAACCATTTAAAATACGATTATTTTCTTCTCGGACACTTTCAACTGTTTCCCTTGCCTGACGATGTTCTTTACCAAATTTCTGCAATAATAATTCAATAACTGACACCGGTGTTTTCATTTGATGAATCCACTGGTTCATGAAAATCATTTGCTGTTGCTCTTTTGCATGCTGCTTATGAATTTCATTCATATATTGCTGCCTCAGCAATGTGAACGCTTCTACAATTATTTCTTGCTCTGACGTATAAGAAGCATCAATGAGTAAAGAATCATGCAAAGTTTGTCCCCCAGTAATATATTGTTCTATCCTTTTTAAAAATACACTTCTCTTTCGGTAATCGTAAATGAGGTATACGATAAATACGACGGTTCCTAATAAAAGTCCATATAGCCAAGTTCCTAAATCAATTTCCCTCTTTTCTAAAAGGCTTTGCAACTGTAATACAAGCCCAAATAAACAAAGGCTGACCACATAAGAAAAAATTAAAGGGAGGCGATCGATGAGATAACTTTTAAGCTTCATGCCCTTTGCCCCACTCTGTAAGAAGCGCATAACCATATCCACGTTTTGTCACAATTGCATTTTTGATTCCAAGCTCCTCTAATTTCTTCCTCACACGCTTTACGTTCACTGTTAATGTATTATCATCAACAAAAGCCACTTCATCCCATAGGGCCTCTAATAGCTCTTCACGCGTTACATATTGATTGGCTTGTTTCATTAAACATTCCAATAAGTAAAATTCATTTTTTGTGAGTTCTGTTTGTTGCCCTTTCCACTCTACTGTGTGCTGAGATGGGAATAATAACAATCCATTTACCCCTAAACAATCACTCTCTGCCGTAGAAGCATACTCCCCATATCCTCGACGAAGTGCACTTTTCACCTTTGCCATTACGATGTCTAAGTGAAATGGCTTTGTAATATAATCATCTCCACCATTCTCAATTGCCATCACTTGGTCCATTTCCCCCGTTCTTGCAGAGACGAATATAATTGGTGCATTCGAAACTGTGCGAATTTGGCGACACCAATAGTAGCCATCAAAGTACGGTAAATTAATATCAAGTAACACAAGATGAGGGTTTATTTTTACAAACTCATCTTTTATATGACTTAAATCGCTCGCTCTAAACGATTGATATCCATACCTTTCTAAATGCTCCTCCAATATTCCCGCAATTTTTTCGTCATCTTCTACAATTAATATTTTATACATATACTCCCTCTCCCCTTGTTTCTTACTACGGAGTGATAATTTCTTTCACTCTTCTGAATTTTAAACCGAATATATATCCAATTTGAATTTCCGACATATAACTCGCGGCCATGAAAATTAAAAGAAATTTCCACGCTTCTTCTCCTTCTGTTCTCACATGGCATGGGGCTAAAAAAGGATTTGACCGCTTCTACGCCTAGGCGGATCCGCTCTTCCACCTAAAAAACCAGGCTTTTTTATCGCTTTATTTACACTCCTTTCTCCATTATAAAAAAGACTGCCGTATTTTGGCAGTCTTAATCGATAAATTCAAATTCATATTCAAGAATTTTTACAATATCCCCGTCTTTTGCACCACGTGCACGAAGAGCTTCATCAATACCCATTCCGCGCATTTGACGAGCAAAACGACGTACAGATTCATCACGTGAGAAGTCTGTCATCTTGAATGTTTTCTCAATATCGTAACCAGAGATTACAAACGTACCATCGCTTTCACGTGTAATTTCAAATTTAACACCTTCAGTTTCAAATTTGTACATTACACTTGCTTCTGATTCATCTACAACATCATGTACTGGGAATTCTGGTGTTGTTTCCACTAAGTTTGCTACTTCAAATAATAGATCACGAACACCTTGTTTTGTTACTGCAGAGATTGGGAAGATTTGAACTTCGTCTCCTACTTTCTCTTTAAACGCTTGTAAGTTTTCTTCCGCATCTGGCATATCCATTTTGTTTGCAACAACAACTTGTGGACGCTCTGTTAAACGCAGATTGTACTCTTTTAATTCAGCATTGATTGTTACATAATCCTCATATGGATCACGGCCTTCTAAACCAGACATATCAATCACATGCACGATAACGCGTGTACGTTCGATATGACGTAAGAATTGATGTCCAAGTCCAACGCCGGCGTGTGCTCCTTCGATTAATCCAGGAAGGTCAGCCATAACGAAGCTGCGGTTATCACCTGTTTCAACAACACCTAGGTTTGGAACGATTGTTGTAAAGTGATATTCTGCAATTTTCGGACGTGCTGATGATACAACGGATAATAATGTTGATTTACCCACGCTTGGAAATCCAACAAGTCCAACATCCGCTAATACTTTTAATTCTAAGATGACATCACGTTCTTGACCCGGTTCCCCGTTCTCAGCGATTTCTGGCGCTGGGTTCGTTGGAGTTGCGAAACGTGAGTTACCACGGCCACCTCGGCCACCTCTTGCGATAACTGCCGATTGCTCATGCGTTACTAAATCGGCAAGAATTTGACCCGTTTTTTCATCTTTTACAACTGTTCCTGGTGGAACTTTTACGATTAAATCGTCAGCTTTACGACCATGCTGTCCTTTACTCATTCCATGCTGACCACGATCAGCTTTGAAATGACGCTGGTAGCGGAAGTCCATTAATGTACGTAAGCCTTCGTCAACAACGAAAACAACATCTGCACCTTTACCGCCATCGCCACCTGCTGGGCCACCTTTTGGAACATACTTCTCACGACGATACGCAACCATTCCGTTTCCACCGTCGCCGCCTTTTACATATATCTTGACCTGATCTACAAACATTATTTCACCACACTTTTTTCGATTGGTTGTAATATAACCGAGACTTCGTCATCTCGTACTGTATAAGAAATGGAATACCATTCATTGTTTTGGTTTGTAAGCCACGTTTGTAGTTCTTCTACATCCGTTAGCTTGCCACGAAAATCAAAAAAGAAACGAGCATTCTCCGCGTCACATTCAATTGTGATACAAACATAATTTTCAACATAAACGTCTAAACTATGCTGAAGCATTGAGAAAAATTGATTTGCCCATGCACAAACTTCCTCATCGTAATGAGATAAGTTATGTATTTTTCCTAATACTTCGTACTCCAATAAGCACGGCTGCTGTTTCCAATTATATGTTAAAATCCACTCTGAAAATAGAGGCATCGATAGCTCCATCAGATAAGATTCTTGTCTCGCTTCTTGGACAAAACGCTCGATGAGCCCATGAATCTCTTCCACTCTTCCAAGTGAAAGGTTTCCTTTAATCATCTGCATACGATTAAGCCAATCATGTCTTGAATGGCGCAATGCATCTATAATTGTCCATTTTTTATTCATCCAGATACTCCTTAATATAGAAAAACTCTAACCTGCACTCAGGTTAGAGTTTTCCGTGAGTTTCTTATGCTTCTTGAGCAACAGGATATACGCTCACTTGTTTGCGGTCACGGCCAAGACGCTCGAAGCGTACTACGCCGTCAACTTTCGCGTATAAAGTGTCATCGCCACCACGACCAACGTTAACACCTGGATAAATTTTTGTACCGCGTTGACGGTAAAGAATTGAACCACCTGAAACCATTTGACCATCTGCGCGTTTAGCACCAAGACGTTTTGACTGAGAGTCACGACCGTTCTTTGTACTACCTACACCTTTCTTAGATGCGAAAAACTGAAGATCTAATCTTAACATACGTTACACCTCCTGCACTTTTTCTATTAAACGGATATACTTTCCGTAATCAAGTTCAATCGTCTTAAGCGAAACAACTAATCCTTCTAAAAGTGTTTGTGCTTTTTCCATCGTATGAGCGTCTAAATCATTAGGCAATTCATACGTTAAAAATCCGCCGTCACTTCCAAGTTCAATAGTTGCTTGCACATTACAAAGTACTTCCACTGCATTTATAGAACCAAACACAACCGCAGTTGTTCCAGCACAGACAAGATCTTGTCCATGTGGCGCATAATCGGCATGTCCAGTCATTTTAAATGATTGGATACTTCCTAATTTCGTGCGACTTATCGTAATTTTAATCATCTTAACCAGAATTAAGCGTTGATTGCTTCAATCACTAGCTTAGTGTAAGGTTGACGATGACCTTGTTTCTTACGATTGTTCTTTTTCGCTTTGTATTTGAAAACGATGATTTTCTTAGCGCGACCTTGTTTTTCAACTTTCGCAGTAACTGTTGCACCTTCTACAACTGGGCTACCAACTTTCACGTTTTCGCCACCAACGAAAAGAACTTTGTCAAAAGTAACAGTTTCACCAGCTTCAGCATCTAATTTTTCAATGTAGATTTCTTGACCAGCTTCAACTTTGATTTGTTTTCCACCTGTTTCGATAATTGCGTACATACTTGCACCTCCTCATAATTACTAAGACTCGCCAAAACGAGGTAGACATAAAATGTCTTTTGGGAACCTGTCTTGTGCGGTTGTAGCATATAGCAGTTTAGGTGCTATAAACTATAACATAGAGATGTTATCATGAAACATAGACGATTGTCAATAAATGTTCTGCTAACTATTTTTTCCGATTCATTATTTCTTTCTTCGTTCCAAATCGAATAATCGCATACTTCTCAGTTTCTTCATCTGTGAAATAAATTTGAAGTGGTATATTTTTTTGTAATTCTTTTTGTGAAAATACTTTTTGCACTTCTTTTGACGCTGCAATTAACACCGCTTCATCTTCTACATGATTGTACGTAATAAGCTCTCTTTCCAGCTCATATGCAATTGTTTCATTTGAAATCACGTACCCTGTCGTTTTGCACTGCGAACAGTCTTCTAGTAATACGTCACGCAGCGAGTGTTTCTTACGCTTACGTGTCATTTCTAAAATACCGAGTTCTGTAAATCCGAGAACACGGGTATATGTACGATCCCTTTGTAAAGAAGAAATGAGTCTCTCTCTTACCCTCTCTTTATCTTCTTGTTTTTTCATATTAATAAAGTCAATTAAAATCATGCCACCAATATCACGTAATCTTAATTGACGAGCAATTTCTTCTGCAGCTATTTCATTTGTCCGCAACACTGTATCTTGCAAATTTTGTTTCCCAGTAAATTTACCCGTATTCACATCAATTACCGTCATTGTTTCCATTTGTTCAATAATCAAATAAGAACCGTTTGGTAACCACACTATTTTTTGCAGTGCTTTTTCAATTTCGCGCTCTACACCATAGTAACTAAACATAGAAGCCTTTTCATTATACAGTTTGACCTTTTCTTTTCCCACTTTATCTTCTACTTCCTTTAAGATACTACGTGAATCTATGATTACTTTCGAAATGGATTCAACTGGATTTCCCTGAAACACACGATCTAAAAACGTCTCAGGACGATGAAGCAATAATGGTGCCTTTCCTTGCTCCTCTTTTCTTTTTAACCCTTCAAACAGTTCCTGAAAATGTTTCATTTCCATTTGAATTTCATCTAAAGATCCTTTTTCACATGCTGATCGAAAAATAAAGCCGCCCGTTCCCTCGACTTGAATTTCCATTAATTGTTGTCGTTTCTTATAATTTTTTATTTTCCGGGAAACAGCACGCATCTCATCATATGGCATATAAACGACATATTTCCCAGTAAATTCTATATTAGCTGTTAGCTTTGGACCTTTCGTATCAATTGCTTCTTTCACAACTTGTACGAGCAGAGCTTGCCCTTCGTGTATTCGATATGATGATGGAACATCGTCGTAAGAAAGATATGCATGTTTTTCTAAACCTATATTTACAAAAGCTGCATTCATCCCCGCAATTGTGCGCACTACGCGTCCTAAGTAAATATGTCCGACAATTTCTTGTTCTTCGTTTCTTTTCCATAGTAGTTCGACAATCTCTTGTTCTTCTTCAACAGCAACTCTCTTTTCCGAACCAGTATAGTTGATGTATAACGTTTTCAAAATACTTTCCTCACTTTTTTTATTTTCTTTTCCTCTTACAATATAAAAGGTTAGTGTCATCGTCAACACTAACCAATTAATTCTGCTACAGATGAAGTTGTTCGTTTTTCAGTAAAATAAGCATAAAGCAATTCATTTTCATCTAATGTATAGTGCTCTTTATATTTGCCTTGAACGATAATCGAGTGTTTATACCCTCTCCGAAACTTTGTAAAAATTGTATACAACCGGTCGTCCGTTCGCACCTCGATTGGAGCAATTTTTTCAATATCTCGCTTGTTTCCATAATAACGTTCTAGTAAAAAACGCATAAACGCATAGCGCCGTTGCTTCCATTCTTGATATAAAGAAATAGCTAAAAACAAAAGAAGCGCCCACATCATAATATTATTACTATTCCAAAGGAGTTGCCACCCTAATATCACACTAAAAAAAACACATGATATTTTCATCATCTTCTCATGCGCCTGTAAATAAGGGAATTGATGTGATAAAACATTAAACAATACTTTCCCACCATCTAGCGGCCAAATTGGTAATAAATTAAACCCTAGAATAATTAAATTGTTCCATACAAAAAAATGATACAGTTCCTCACCAACCCATCCTGTCCTAGACAAGACATACGCTAGCCCAATCATCCATACATGTTGAATAGGCCCCGCTATTACAACGACTAATTCTTCCTTTAACGGCTTATTCCCGTGTTCCTCAAGCTCCGCCACACCGCCAAACGGCAAAAGTTTTATTTCCTTAATCCTCCATTTATAATGAGCAGCTGCGAAGGCGTGCCCAAGTTCATGAATCAAAACGATACAAAATAAAAGTAGTAATTCTTTAAATCGCGCTGTGAAAATTCCAATCGCTATAATTCCCCAAAACAGTGGGTGCACTGTAATTTTTGACAGTACTTCGCTATATTTATTCAAATGAAATCACCTGAATCGGATCGATAAATTTTTCATTCTTTTTGATTGCAAAATAGAACTTACCATTCTTGTTATCTGCACTGCTCCCAACTGTTCCAATCTTTTGTTTCTTTTCAACATAATCATATAATTTCACGGATGTCTCACCTAAATTTCCATACCAAGATTCCGTACCATCTGCATGTTGGATCTCAACTATATTTCCAAATTGCTCTTTCTTACCAGCGAAAATGACAACTCCTTCATTTACAGATTCAACAGCTGTATTCGCAGCTGTTTGTACAAATACACCTTGGCCGTTTTTTTGAAAACTTTGCATGACTTTTCCTGAAGCTGGAACTGCATAATCTTTTTGTTGCGCTGATTGCTTCTTTTCATTTGCAGGTAGAAAGGCGAGCGGTTTTCCAAATTGATCTTCGTACCATTTAGATACAGTAGCAAACTGAAATTCTTCTTGCATCACTTGTTTTACAACCGTTTTTGCTCCGTTAAAAGAAGCCGGTGCATTTTTAAATAAAATAGCTACCGAGAGAACAAGAATTGCTGCTAATAAAAATTTAAATAAAAATACTTCTTTTCGAAAAAGAGGGTGTACCTCTTTTTCACCTTCTTCAATGAACATCGTTTCTCCATCAAAGTTTCCTTCTGAAAAATACTGTTCTTCCTCAAGCCTCTCTTGTTCTTCTTTTCTCTTTGCAATCCGCTTTTTAATCTCTTCTACACGTCTATTCTTCATCTTGTCTCCTTCCTTTTGCCACCTCTTCTTACAAGAGGCGAGTAAAGTGAAACTTCCAGTAAATAAAAGTTCTCTATTTACCAAAATACAGTTTGTACATATGTATGAACTCTGAAGAGGAGATATTCATGAGAAGAAAAAAAGAAAGCACCTCGCATACATGCGAAGTGCTTTTAACGAATTCCAAAGAAATTCTTTACTTTTGTAAAAACAGATACTTTTTCTTGTTCAAAGGCTTGTAAAGGTACAGATTCGCCTAACAAACGTCTTGCAATATTGCGATAAGCTAATGATGCTTTCCCACTTGGCTGCAACGCTACAGGTTCTCCTGTATTTGTGGCACGAATGACCTCATCATCGTCTTCGACAACTCCAAGTAAATCAATTGAAAGCGTACGTACAATTTCATCTACATCTAACATATCTTGCTCATGCAACATATGGCTACGCACACGGTTAATAACAAGTTTGGGTGGTTCGATATCTTCTTTCTCTAAAAGTCCGATAATACGGTCTGCATCACGCATAGAAGATACTTCAGGTGTCGTTACAACAATTGCTTTATCCGCACCTGCCACCGCATTTTTGAATCCCTGCTCAATACCAGCAGGACAATCAATTAATATGTAATCATAATCTTGACGTAATACCTGTATTAATTCATCCATTTGTTCAGGTGTTACCGCTGATTTATCACTCGTTTGTGCTGCAGGTAATAAATAAAGCTCATCAAAGCGCTTATCTTTAATCAGAGCCTGAGATAAACGACAACGACCTTCAACGACATCAACAAGATCAAATACAATACGGTTTTCTAGCCCCATTACTACGTCTAAATTTCTTAGACCAATATCCGTGTCAATTAAGCAAACCTTTTTCCCGGATAATGCTAGGGCTGTACCAATGTTTGCAGACGTTGTAGTTTTGCCTACTCCGCCTTTTCCAGATGTAATTACTATTGCCTCTCCCACAGCTATACAATTCCCCTTTCTAACTTTGTTAAATTAGGTCTAAGATGAGTGAGAAGTTGCAGGCGATCGACAACAATGTGATTGTTCTCATTAATATATGCACATTCTGCCGTCTCTGCTCCGTCTTCTTTCTCTTCCGGAGCCCGCATTGTCACATCACTAATTCGAAGTTGCATCGGATTCATAACAGATGCCGCGATTACAGCATCTGTATCCCCATAATATCCTGCATGTGCAATACCTCGTAATGATCCAATGACAAAAATATTTCCCCCAGCGATAACCGTTCCGCCTGGATTAACATCTCCAATTAATAATAGATTTCCTTTTACTTGCAATACTTGACCTGAGCGAACAATTTTGGAAACAGGGACAGTTTCTGTTTCTTCTTTCCACGCTATTGCTTCAGCCTTCGTGATAACATCGCTCTCAATCGAATCGACAACAAGATTTTTTTTATTACGAATCAAAGTACGAATTTCTTCTTGCTGTACATCTGTCAAATAGCGATTGGCAACTTTAACATGTACTTCGATTAATGAACGTCCATCACCATCATAATAGTGAGTAGAAAGTTTTTCATCCAGTTCTTTCAGTAATTCAGAAAATGAACAGCAATCATCTAAATGTAATGTCAGTCCATCTTTTGTCCCTTTTATCGTTACATTCTGTTGCTTTTTTTCTTCCACTAAAGTTCACCCCAACGATTCAATTCGACATAAAATCAGAAAATCCTTTTTTCTTTTTCTTCCATCGCTTTTGAAAGACGTACAAGATATCGTCTCAGTGGGAAACAAACTAGCAATAAGAAAATTCCATTTAACAATAAAGTAGCAAGGAGACGATCTGAGAAAAAGATATGCGCTGGTACATGAATACGTCCTAGCAACGTTAAAAATCCATATACATAATATTCTAATGCCGCAATACCCGCTAATACAATAAAAGAAACAATGAATAAATTCAATTGCAATACTCTCATCGCACTATACACAAGATACGCTAAAATCGGATAAGCAAATATATACACACCAACAAGTTCTGTATATACAGTATCAAATAAAAAACCGAATAATAGTCCATAATAAATACCTTGCAAAGGACTAAAATAAACGGTAATAAAACATAGTACAATCATAAAGAAATGCGGAGCTGCAATACTATCTTTCCAAAACAATTCCGTTGGAACTACAGTAGAAAACATATTTTCGAATAAAAACACAAAAAGAAGCAGCAGAGGAAGAATTGCTCTTTTCAAAATAGCCATATCTTCTCCCCCCTACTGTTCTAACGCTGCTGAGGGCATAACTCTTTTTGTAACCATAACATGGTCTACATCATTTAAATCCGCAGCAGGTTTTACGTAAGCTGTTTGTGTTAATCCATATTCATCCGGTGCAACATCTACAATTTTTCCAATTACTAACCCTTTCGGGAAAATATCACTTAATCCTGATGTTACAACTGTTTGATCTTTCTCTACTTTTACATCAGATGGAATCTTTGTGAAAACAAGAGTTTGTTTTTCTTTGTCGTATCCTTCAATCAATCCAAAAATACGCTCTTGCCCTTCTACTACAGCAGAAATACGATTTGTTCGATTCAGTGAGCTCAATAATTCTACAGTTGATGTAAATTGAGATACACTTTTCACGCGTCCTACTAAACCTTTTGAAGTCATAACAGCCATATCTTTCTGAATTCCTTGCTGTTCACCTCTATCAATGGCGATTAAGTCATACCACTTGTCCGGATTGCGTGCAATCACTGTAGCTTGAATTGGCTTATACTCACGAAGAGACTCTTTTTTATCAATCGTTTCACGAAGCGTCGCATTTTCTTTTTTTAAATCTTTTACTTCTACGGATAACTCCGCATACTGATCTAACTTTTCTTTTAATGCTTTATTTTCTTCATACGTGCGCTTTACATCTTCTACGTTCTCAAAGAATCCGGCAACATAATTCGCTGGCTTTTGGAATACACGTTCTACAACACCGACAGTATCTTTTACAAACTGCTCTGGCCATGTTAGACTTTTTCGTTCTTTCAATGAGATTCCAATCAATGCCACGAGAAGAATAATACTAACTAGCAAAACAATTAATCTTTTGTTTAAGAAAAACTGTGGCACGTTCACACCCTCTTAATTTCATTGATTTTTATTTTGAAATATTATCGAGCAGTTTTGAAAAGGTCGATATTATCTAAAGCTTTACCTGTTCCAATTGCTACACAGTCAAGTGGGTTTTCTGCAACAAGAACTGGCATTTTTGTTTCTTCACTAATTACTTTATCCAAGTTACGAAGCAATGCACCACCGCCTGTTAACACAATTCCACGGTCCATAATATCCGCCGCTAATTCAGGTGGCGTTTTTTCTAATGTATTTTTCACTGATTCAACGATTGCCTCTACTGTGTCTTTTAATGCATCTGCAATCTCTTCAGGTTTAATTAATACTGTTTTTGGTAAACCAGTTACTAAATCACGACCACGGATTTCCATTGGCTCAACACCTTCTGGCTCGCCAGCAGATCCAATTTCCATTTTTAATGCCTCTGCTGTTCTTTCCCCAATCATTAAGTTGTAGCTCTTCTTAATGTATTGAATGATGGAATCATCCATGTCATCACCAGCAACACGAACAGATTGACTCGTTACAATCCCACCTAAAGAGATAATTGCAACTTCTGTTGTACCGCCACCGATATCAACAACCATACTACCAGTTGGTTCCCAAACAGGTAAGTTTGCACCGATTGCTGCTGCAAATGGCTCTTCAATTGGATATGCATCGCGCGCACCTGCTTGGCGAGTTGCATCAATTACTGCACGTCTTTCTACAGCAGTAATGCCAGATGGTACACATACCATTACATAAGGCTTGCGAGAGAAAAATCCATTTGATTTTTGCGCTTGTTGAATATAGTATTTCATCATTGTTGCTGTTGTTTCATAGTCAGCAATTACACCATCTTTCATAGGGCGAAGAGCCACTACGTTTCCTGGTGTACGACCAATCATTTGTTTCGCATCGCTACCAACTGCAACGATTTGTTTTGAGTCTGTTTGCAGAGCTACAACTGAAGGTTCACGTAAAACTACACCTTTTCCTTTCACATATACAAGCGTATTCGCTGTTCCTAAATCAATTCCAAGATCACGAGTAAAACCACCAAATCCAAACATGTCATCTATCTTCCTTTCTCATTTTCACGGACTCATTTTTTTACTTTATATTTATAATAAAACAGTACGTTTTTATAATTTCTATCCTTTATTGTAAGCGAATGCCTACAAAAAACTCATAAATCACATTATAAAACAAAATAAGTAAAAAGAATAGTCTTAAATATGACCTTTTTCTTTTAAACTCACGAATTTATGGTCACCTATAATGATGTGATCAAGGACTTCAATACCAATAATTCTTCCACATTCTACTAATCGTTTTGTCACTTCAATATCTTCGCGGCTCGGCGTGGGATCTCCTGAAGGGTGATTATGCAGACATATAATAGAGGCTGCTGCGCGGCGAAAAGCTTCTTTGAAAACCTCGCGAGGATGCACAATTGAGGCATTTAGACTACCAATAAACACGGTCTGCCGATGCATAACTTGATTCTTCGTATTTAAATATAAACAAACAAAATGTTCCTGTTGCAAAAAGCGCATCTCTTCCATCATATAACTAGCACAATCTTCTGGACTCCGAATACTATAGCGATTTTGGTACTCTAAACGCACCATTCTCCTTCCTAGTTCAAAAGCAGAGATTAACTGAGAGGCCTTAGCGATTCCTACACCATGAATACTTGTCATTTCTTCTATTGTGGCATCTTTCAACATTCGTAATCCGTCAAAATGGTATAAAATTCGATCTGCTAATGTTAGAACAGACTCTTCTTTAGAGCCCGTTCTAAGTAACACTGCAAGTAGTTCCCGATTCGATAAATTACTTGCTCCTTCTACTAATAATCGTTCCCGTGGTTGTTCTTCTTTCAAAACATCACGAATGCCGTTCATATTCTCACTCCTTTTTCAATTTTATCCCGCATTAACGGGCAGTAAGATGCCCACCTCAAGATTCAGAGAGAAACGAGGAAGGTAGGTGGGGGATCAACTGCCCGTAAAAGCCCGATTGGTTCAACTAATAATCAGTGGGGGATGAAGAAACCCCCCACTGATTAAAGTTTCACTTTATCGCAAAGAAAACCCCATGCAATTTCACGCATGGGATGCATCACTATCAAATTGTTTTAATTCACGAACAAGACGTGCGATTGGTAACCCAACTACACTGTAGTAATCTCCTTGAATATGTTGAACAAAGATGGAACCCTTTCCTTGAAGACCGTAACTTCCAGCCTTATCAAGTGGTTCTTTCGATGCAATGTACGCATCAATCTCTTCTTCTGTTAATTCCCAAAACGTTACTTCTGTACGCTCATAGAACGTTACTGTTTTTTCTTTTGAAATAAGCGCAACACCTGTATATACTTCATGTGTTTTTCCTGATAATAACTGTAGCATTTCTTTCGCCTCTTTCTCATCAGAAGGCTTGCCAAGAATACGCGATTCATATGTAACAATTGTGTCTGCACCTAATACCACACAATCATCATGATTTTCTGCTACAGCCGATGCTTTTTGCAAAGCAAGTGACATTACGATATCAGCAGGCGATGAATACGCACCAATTGTTTCTTCTATTTCACTTACAACAATTTCAAACGATACATCTGCTAGTTCAAGCAATTCCTTTCGGCGCGGTGACCCAGATGCTAAAATAAGTTTCTTCATACGTTCTCCTTCCTTACATCAAGCAGAAAAATATACCTTGATCGTACCAAACAAATACCTTTCCTACAAATGAGAGAATTACCTTTTTCTTTTTGAAAAATGATATTTTCTCACTATATAACTATATATGCTCTCCCGCGAAAACATTTCTATAGATATATAATCCAAAAGAAAAGAAGTTTATACACTCCTTTCCCCTTACTTCATTATCCTACTCTTTTGCTTTTTGCGAAACTACTTTTTCATAGGAAAGTAAACCATCAATAATAACTTGGTTCAATTTAGCTACAGTTTCTTTATCAGTCTTCCCTTCTTTTATTGTTTGCATAGTTACTGATGCATACGTATATATTTTTTTTACATCCTCACGTTTAATCGATTTCCCTTCTTTTTCAATAGCCTTCCATTCCTGCTCAAGTGTCGCTACTTCTTTAGAATTACTTTTATTCCCAACTTCTATACCTGCCAAGTATTTTACAAAATGCATGTATAAGGGCTGCAACTTACTTAACAACAGACCAACTTCTTTATCGTCTTTCAGCAATGCTTGATCTGTAATTTCCCATTTCTTTTTCAAAACTGATACTCCGTCTTTTTTATACTCTCCAACTAATTGATCTATGGATTGCTCATTACTAGAAATTCCAACTACAAGTGAATATTTATCATCATTTGGTTTAATAGCTGCTACGCTCCCATTATCTTTCCACTCCTGAATCGCCGCCTGTCCTTTTTCTTCGGAAGAATAAAGACCACCTTGCACGAAATATAAGGTGATTGGCTCTAAAGCAGCACTATTCCCCACTTTTGGTTTTTCTTCTTTTTTCTCTTCAACTGTTACTTCTTTTTGCTCTGCTCCATTACTCTTTTCTCCACTTGCAACCGTAGCTTCCCGAACCGCACCTTGTCCCGTTAACAAGTGAAGCATTCCCATTCCTAACACTGTGCCAATAATAATCGCGGTAGTAGCTGTGAAAATAAATATATTACTCCATTTCTTTCGTTGCTGCCGAATAGATGGTAACTTATGTTTTTGAAACGGCACTACATTTTGCGCTGTTTCACTCTCTACTACCATCCAATCAAATTCTTCTTTTTCTTTCTTCTTTTCCTCGTAATTTGCTTCCGTTCCATTTACTTTAACTGAGATTGTTCGTGATTGCTTGTCCATACCCTCACACCTCACCTCTTATCGTTGTCCGCATCATACCATATTCACTTCACAAAAAAACGAGATATTTGTCGGAGAGGTTCGTCAAATTGTCCCATATAGTTATCCTATATGTATGCATTTGACTTCATTTGTAGAACAAAAAACTAGGACAGCAAGTCGCTGTCCTAGTTTTTGTCACGAATATATTTTCGAACTTCTGAAATGAAGTAAAGAGAGCCTGTTATGATGAAAACATCATTTTCTTGTAGCTTGCTCATTTTCGTATCAATCGCTTCTTTCCAGTTCTCAAAAACTTGTTTTGTTTCTTTACTTGAATGAGCAGCAAGTGCCTTAGCAGAAATCGCACGATCAAATGTAAATGTTGTAAAAATCATTTCATCTGCTACAGTTTCAAGTGGGCCAACCATGTTGTCTAATTGCTTATCACCAAGAGCTGTAAATAAAACGATAACATTTTTATCGTTATAATGAGCCTTCACCGTTTTCACAAGACTTGCAATTCCTTCTGGATTATGAGCACCATCTATAATTACGTCTGGATTACTTTGCAGTCGTTCAAATCGGCCAATCCAATATGCTTCACTTAATCCTACTCGAATATGCTCTTCCTCCAGTAAGAATGATAAGTATGTCTTAAGATACATAGCCCCCATCAATGCTAGTGCTGCATTTCCTACTTGATGACTTCCTTTCATCGAAATCCGAATTTCTTCAAACGAAGCGAATGGACAAGAAAAATCAAAGTGTTCTCCATCTTCATCGGATCGCTGGTGAATTGCTGTAAATTGCTTTCCAAGTTCATAAAGATTTGCATTTTTTTCTTTGGCAACCTTTTGAATAACCTCAAGTGCTTCTTCATCCTGCACACCTGTAATAACAGGAACACCTGATTTAATAATGCCCGCTTTTTCATACGCAATTTCTGCTAGTGTATTCCCTAGAATATGCATATGATCATGGCCAATATTTGTAATCATTGTAAGAACTGGATGAACGACATTTGTAGAATCAAAACGACCTCCCAGTCCTGTTTCAAACAAGACGATATCGCAGAAGTTTATTTTACCAAAATAGCAGATTGCCATTACTGTAATAATTTCAAACTCCGTCGCTTCTCCTAAATCTGTTTCATCTAATTTTTCTACAACTGGTTTGACCATATTTACAAGTTCAACAATTTCTGTGTCTGCAATCGGTTTTCCATTCACGCCAATTCGTTCATTAAATGTTTCAATATATGGAGACGTAAATGTCCCGACCTTATATTTTTCCGCTTCTAGCATATAACGCATATATGTTAAAGTTGAACCTTTTCCATTTGTTCCTGCAAGATGAACACATTTTATATGACGCTCAGGATTCCCAAGTTCTTCTAACATCCACTGCATTCTTTCTAATCCTGGTTTAATACCAAACTTTAGTCGACTATGAATCCATTCTATTGCTTCTTCGTATGTATGTATCACGTATGCCTTCCCCTTTCAACAAACCTTCTTAAATCCTATTATACGCAAATAAAAGAGACTCACCAATATGGTAAGTCTCTTTAAAAAGATTTTTATTTTTGAAGATCAGCTAGACGTTGGCGAACTGCTTCGCGTTTTTCTAAGTAATCTTGCTCTTTCGCACGCTCTCCCTCAATAACTGCTGCTGGAGCTTTTGCTACGAAACCTTGGTTTGCAAGTTTCTTCTGTACGCGTTCTACCTCTTTATCGAACTTCTCAAGTTCTTTTTCAAGGCGCGCTTTCTCTTCATCAAGATTGATTAGATCAGCTAACGGTAAGAATAACTCTGCACCTGATACGATTGCAGTCATCGCTTTTTCTGGTGCTTGTAAATCCGTCTTAATCGTTAATTCACTTGGATTACAGAAACGCTCGATGTAAGAGCTATTTTTCGTAAGTTGCACTAATACCGTTTCGTCTTTTGCTTTAATTTGCATTTGAACTTTTTTGCTCATTGGCGTATTTACTTCCGCACGAATGTTACGAACAGAACGAATGATATCAACAAGAAGATGCATTTCTGCCGCTGCTTCTTTGTCTTGTAAATCTTCGCGAACTATTGGCCACGCTGCTACTGTAATGGATTCACCTTCATGAGGTAAGTGCTGCCAAATTTTCTCTGTTACGAATGGCATGAATGGGTGTAATAAACGCATCGTTTGATCTAATACATATGCTAAAACAGAACGAGTTGTTTTCTTAGCCGCTTCATCTTCACCATATAACGGAAGCTTCGCCATTTCAATGTACCAGTCACAGAAATCATCCCAAATGAAGTTGTATAATGCTCGACCAGCTTCACCGAATTCATATTTATCCATGTTACGCGTTACACTTTCAATTGTTTCATTTAAACGAGTTAAAATCCACTTATCTGCAACTGATTTTTCACCAGTTAAATCAATATCTTCGTATTGCATATCTTCCATGTTCATTAATACAAAACGAGATGCATTCCAAATTTTATTAATGAAGTTCCAAGTAGATTCTACTTTCTCCATGCTAAAACGTAAATCTTGACCTGGTGCACTTCCTGTTGATAAGAAGAAGCGCATTGCATCTGCACCGTATTTCTCGATAACTTCCATTGGATCGATACCGTTACCTAAAGACTTACTCATTTTACGTCCTTGCTCATCACGAACAAGACCATGAATTAATACATCTTTAAATGGACGCTCTCCTGTAAACTCTAAACCTTGGAAAATCATACGCGATACCCAGAAGAAAATAATATCATAGCCCGTTACAAGCGCATCTGTTGAATAGTAGCGTTTGAAGTCTTCATCATTTTCATTTGGCCAACCGAGTGTTGAGAATGGCCATAACGCTGAGCTAAACCATGTATCAAGTACGTCGTTATCTTGGTTCCAGTTTTCGATATCTGCTGGAGCTTCTGTACCTACGTATACTTCACCAGTTTCTTTATGATACCAAGCTGGGATGCGGTGTCCCCACCATAATTGACGAGAAATACACCAATCGTGAATGTTTTCCATCCAACGTAAGTATGTGTTCTCGAAACGTTCTGGTACAAATGTTACTTTTTCTTCTTCTTTTTGTTGCAGAGCAACAGCCTTTTCTGCAAGTGGCGCCATTTTTACGAACCATTGTGTTGATAAGTAAGGCTCAACAACTGCACCGCTACGCTCACTATGACCTACCGCATGCATATGAGGCTCGATTTCTACTAATACACCAGCTTCTTGCAAGTCTTTTACTAACTCTTTACGACATTCGAAACGATCCATACCGTTATACTTACCAGCTTTTTCGTTCATTGTTCCGTCTTCGTTCATTACTAAAATGCGCGGTAAGTCGTGACGGTTACCTACTTCAAAATCATTCGGATCATGAGCTGGTGTGATTTTTACAACACCTGTTCCGAAATCTTTCTCTACATACTCATCAGCAATAATCGGAATTTCACGCTCTACGATTGGAAGTGTAACCGTTTTTCCGATTAAACGCTTGTAACGATCATCTTCTGGATGAACTGCTACCGCTGTATCACCAAGCATTGTTTCTGGACGAGTTGTCGCAAGACGAATGTGACCAGAACCGTCTGTTAATGGGTAATTCATATGGTAGAATGCACCTTGAACATCTTTATGAATTACTTCAATATCAGAAAGGGCGGTGCGTGTTGCAGGGTCCCAGTTAATGATATATTCACCGCGGTAAATTAAACCTTTTTCGTACAATTGAACGAATACTTTATTAACCGCATCTGATAAGCCTTTATCTAATGTGAAACGCTCACGAGTATAATCTAATCCTAGACCAACTTTTCCCCATTGCTCGCGAATATGAGAAGCATATTCTTCTTTCCATTCCCATGCTTTTTCAAGGAATTTCTCACGACCAAGGTCGTAACGTGAAATACCTTCTTCACGAAGTTTCCCTTCTACTTTCGCTTGCGTTGCGATACCCGCATGGTCCATACCAGGAAGCCATAATACATCGTATCCTTGCATACGCTTTGTACGTGTTAAAATATCTTGAAGCGTTGTATCCCAAGCATGACCTAAATGCAATTTACCTGTTACGTTTGGAGGCGGGATTACAATTGTATACGGCTGTTTTTCCGCATCTCCTTTTGCTTCGAAATACTTGCCTTCAAGCCACCATTTATAACGGCCTTCTTCAACGGACATATGATCATATTTAGTTGGTAAATTCTTTTCCGTGTTTGACATTATTTTCCCTCCTTCAAAATAAAAAATGCCCCTCATCCAAAAAAGGACGAGGGACATCGCGGTACCACCTTTATTTACAAACAAATTCAAAATTTGCTTATACTCTTAATTTGATAACGGACAAATCCGTCTTTTCCTAATGCGAATGACTCCGTTCAGAAAAGATGCTCCAGGGCTACCTTCTAACATGACTATCTAGAGAATCTCACAGCCAATGATTCTCCTCTCTGCAGACGTTTAATGTTATACTCTTCCCCTTCAATGCATTTATATAATTGTTATTTATTATATACAATAGTGTAAAAAACGAAACCATATTCGTCAAGATAAAAATATTTTTCAGCAATTTTCTACAATTGATAGATTCCTTATTTTCTCATCATCCAAAAATCAGTGTGTAATCATCAATTAGCGTAAGCATTTTTTATAACCTATGTACGAAAAATAAAAAAAGCAGCACAAGCACCCTAGGTACTTATCCTGCATACTGTATTTCAAGATTAATGTTTATTAAATGCTTTCTGTACGGAGGAATGATTGATTATGCGACGCTACCGACGCACCTACAATTTTTCAGCCCCTTCATGGGTTAGAAATTTACAAACGATATTTTCTGATTTTGCCATTCCACTTACTATTTTCCAAGGAATTCGCACATTACTACTTCCAACCTTCTTAGATTTCATCATCCTTATCATCTTTGTTGTAGCAACAATCCGCTTACATTTTCAGCCGTAGCCTCACGGCAACTTGAGCCTACGGCTATTATTCATTTCCTTGTTGCGCAGCTTGTAATTGTGAAATGAAATATTCTATATTGCTTACAAGCCAATGTGCTTGCTGTAACATTTTCACACCTTGAAGTTCTTTCTTTTCATCCCGTTTCTGCTGTTTGCTTGTATAAGATTGAATTTGTCTAATAAATGGGGACGGATATGTTAGATAAGCAAACATTAGGAGTTGTTCTTCTTTCGTAAACGGAAAATTCTTTTGATACACCTGATACCATTCGAAACGATCGCTTCTTGCAATTGGGTATGTGTTCAATGAGCGGGAATAAAAACGGACAAGATCTTGAACTGGCGTTGCAAATTGTGACTTTTCTAAACTAATAAAATAACCGTTTCGTTCATAATCAAATAAAAAATGATTCATTGATACATTACCATGAATAAAAGAAACGCGTGTTTTTTCTTTCTCTTTCATCGCTTCATGCCACTCCGAAAGCTGTTTCGTGGCAAATTCACGCGCCCTCATCACATGATGAAAATACGTACAGTACTGTAGTTCAAATGGAGACATATACCATTTCGCCTCAGACTCTACAAGGAACTCCTCTAAGAGTTCTCCATCCTTCTCCCAACGATCGGAGATATTTGTATAATGATCCTCTAATGCTTCTTCCGTATACTTCTCTTCTTTTACCGTCCTTTGATGAAGTAGCGCTAGCGTCTGAAACATTTTATGATATTGATCATTGTCCTCTCCATTTCCCTCGGCTCTTTCTAGCCAAGGCATTAAATAATAACTATATGTTTCGTCGCTCAAAATATGATTTCCATCTGTTGCATGGTAAATCGGGACATAATGCGTAAATCCCTTCTCACGTAAAAATTGAACATGATACATTAAATTATTTCTTTTCAATCGATGCGATGGCAATTTTTTCAATGCATATGGACCTTGATTCGTATAAATTTTTATGACACTCCCGTGTTCTTCCATATGATGGACGTCCAATTGATACCGCTGTACTATCGGCGCATAACGATCTCTCAATTCTATATCCATACGAATGATCCTTTCTCATTCAAAAACGTAAGATAAAGTGAAACTTTAATCAGTATGCATTTCTTCATCCTCACAGATTATGAGCCTGCACCAACCGGGCTTTTATAGGCGGTTTATCTCCCACCTAACTTCCTCATCTCTCTCTAAATTCTGAGGTTGCGGTTTTACTGCCCACGATCGCATAATAAAAAGAAAAGAGGTGAAGAAGAAGCTTCTTCACTCACTTTGTCTTCACTCTTGGCACAGGTATATATATAATTTGCCCTGCAGTTAAATATACTTCATCTGTTTGATTCACGCGGTGTAGATGCTGGACAGACGTTTCATATCGCTCTGCAACCGATTCAATTGTATCTCCTTCTTGCACGAAATACATACGTAATTTTGTAAATTCTTCTTCCGGCTCTTTCGTAAACAATTTTGTTAAGTATAATGCATTTTCATCCCGTTGCGAGTATGCCGATTCGACTTCTTCCTCTACTTTCTTTTCCTTCTCTTTCTTAAAATCTTTCCGGCCAAACAATTCAAACTGTGGTGTAGTTTCTTTTGCTACTTCTTCTCGTTCTTCCTCTTCCGGTTCTTCTAGATCTTCTAACTCTTGTTCTTTACGCTCCTCTAATTGGAAAGGCTCAAATGCATAATCCTCCCATCCATCTGATTCTGTATGGACTGTTACTTCTTCCACTTCCGCTGGTGCTTTATCCTCATCCACCACTTTTGCTTCCTCAATTCTAGCAACTTCTAGATGCTCTATCTCTTCCTCTTGCATTTCATTCTGTATTCTCTCGTCCTCACATAATCCAGATATCGATATATCTGCTAATAATTGCAGGCAACCGTTTTCCTTTAATTCATAATCAAATTCCTCAATGGAAACATACAATTCTTCAACTTGTTTCACTCGATTTCGCGGAATCGAAATTTCTAATGGAAAAGAATGTACAAGTTCGTTTACACCATCTTCTCTCGTTTCTACATAATCAATCGATTTCGCCGGAGATAAATCTCGTAATGAAAATGCAGAATCCTCTTGCCTTGCAACATATTCCCCCGTTAAATCCAATTGCCCTCTCACAATTACTTCGTATTCAAGCTCCTCTATCTCAACGTCTGGATCTAACGAAATTGACAAAAGTTCTTCGACTTCCTGTCCTTTTTGGAACCAAACCGATTCTTTTAATGAAAAACGTAATGAATGATCAGTTGCCACTTCTTTTCCCCCTCCCAAACTGTATGTCATTACAGGTTTATGTGCATGGGGGTTATTTTATGAGTAAAAAATCAAACTACACATGCAGGCTCTCTATTCATTTTTCATATAGCAACGGGATATCATTACATCTATCGGTATTTTTTATATCTCGACCATCAGGCGCCACTTATCAGCACTTCAACAATATGTAGCATAATAAAAAAAGGTTGTCAGGATTCACCCTGACAATCTTTTTCACTTTACGCTTTTAATTTTGACATTGCAATTTCTGCTGCTGCAATCGTTGCTTCAATATCTGCATCACTATGTGCTGTTGATAAGAATAATCCTTCAAATTGAGAAGGTGGTAAGAATACACCTTGTTCTACCATTTCACGATAGTAAGCTGCGAAGAATTCTAAGTTCGATGTTTTCGCTGCATCGTAGTTTATAACTGGTTCATTCGTGAAGAAAATACCAATCATAGAACCTGCACGGTTTATATAATGCGGTATGCCATGTTTTTCAGCCGCTTTACGTAGGCCATTTTCTAACATTTCCGCTTTACGCTCAAACTCTTGATAACATTCTGGTGTTAATTGTACTAATGTTTCATAACCTGCTGTCATTGCAAGAGGGTTGCCGGATAATGTACCCGCTTGATAGATTGGTCCGCTCGGTGCAACTTGGCGCATAATTTCTGCTTTACCACCATATGCTCCTACTGGCAATCCACCACCAATTACTTTTCCTAAACAGGTTAAGTCAGGCGTCACACCGTAATAGCCTTGTCCACAGTTATAAGCAACACGGAATCCTGTCATTACTTCGTCGAAGATAAGCAAGGCACCATTTTGCTCTGTTACTTCACGAAGTCCTTCTAAAAACCCCGGCTGAGGTGGTACAACACCCATATTTCCTGCTACTGGTTCTACAATCACACAAGCAATATCGTCACCGAATTGTTCGAAAGCATATTTTACACTCTCTAAATCGTTATACGCTACTGTAATCGTATTTTGCGCTACACCTTCAGGTACTCCAGGGCTATCTGGTAAACCAAGCGTTGCAACGCCAGAACCAGCTTTAATTAATAGAGAATCACCATGCCCATGGTAACAACCGATAAATTTCAAAATTTTATTACGACCTGTGTAACCACGTGCTAAGCGAAGTGCACTCATTGTCGCTTCTGTTCCAGAGTTTACCATACGTACAATTTCAATCGATGGCACACGTTCGATTACAAGCTGCGCTAATTTATTTTCAATTTCTGTTGGGGCACCAAAGCTCGTTCCTTTTTCCGCAACAGCTTTTAATGATTCTACAACACGGTCATTTGCATGTCCGTGAATAAGAGGTCCCCATGATAATACGTAGTCGATATATTCATTCCCATCAATATCGTACACTTTAGAGCCTTTTCCGCGTTCCATAAAGAGCGGGTTCATCCCAACAGATTTAAACGCACGAACTGGACTATTTACGCCACCAGGCATTAAATCTTGCGCTGTTTCAAACGCTTCAATCGATTTATCGAACTTTTTCATTATTGTGCGCCTCCTTCTTGTAACCATCGTGCTGCATCTTTCGCATGATACGTAATAATTAAATCTGCTCCTGCACGTTTCATGCTTACTAGCTTCTCAAGCACAATGTCTTTTTCATTAATCCAACCATTTTGCGCCGCTGCTTTAATCATTGAATATTCTCCGCTCACATTATAAGCAACGATTGGCAAATTAAAATTATTTTTCACATCACGAATAATATCTAAGTAAGAAAGAGCCGGTTTTACAATTAAAAAGTCTGCTCCTTCCTTTACATCTGATTCAGCTTCACGGAATGCCTCCATGCGGTTTGCTGGATCCATTTGGTACGTTTTACGATCCCCAAATTGCGGTGCACCGTGGGCTGCATCGCGGAATGGACCGTAAAATGCAGATGAATATTTCACCGCATATGACATAACCGGTACATGTGCAAAGCCGTTCTCATCTAAAGCATGACGAATCGCAGTTACAAATCCGTCCATCATGTTAGATGGCGCGATAATATCTGCCCCTGCCTTCGCTTGGCTTACTGCTGTTTTTGCAAGAATTTCTAATGATTCATCATTTAAAATAATTCCATCCTCAATAACGCCGCAATGACCATGGCTTGTATATTGACATAGACATGTATCTGCCACTACTACTAACTCTGGGAACTGTTCTTTAATTTGTTTGATTGCACGCTGTACAATGCCATGCTCACAAAATGCAGAAGATCCAACTTCATCTTTTTCAGCAGGTAAGCCGAATACGATAACAGAACGAATACCTAAATCTACAACTTCTTGCATTTCAGCTTGCAGAAGATCTAAAGAAATTTGATATACATCTGGCATAGAAGGAACTTCGTTACGAACATTTTCTCCCTCTAATACAAATATAGGATATATAAAATCTTCTGTATGTAAAAACGTTTCACGTACAAGCGCACGCATATTTCCACTCTGTCTTAAACGACGGTGACGATTGAATTGTAAAGAACTCATAGATTTCTATCTCCCATTCTTTTATTGATTATGCATTTTGATTATATTTTGAAATGCACTGTATTAACGCTTCTATTGTATATTCTTTTGGAACGATTACATCGGCAAAATAACGCCTTGCCTCCTGCTCTGTTATCGGTCCTATACAAGCAATTGTACATTTTTTTATCCATTCTCTCCAGTTTGTACCCTCGAGTAATTTCACAAAGCTTATAACAGTAGATGGACTCGTAAATGTAACCACGTCTATCTTACCAGATTCTAGAGCTGCGATAAGATCTTGCTGTCTCTTATCATTTGTTTTTGTTTCATATACAACAAGTTCCTCTAAGAGTACTCCTAATTCTCGGAGTTTAGTCGGAATCACATCTCTAGCTAAATTCCCTTTTGGAAATAAAATGCGTTCCTTCCCGCTTAATTCTCTTACAAATTCTTCTGCAAAGGTTTCAGCAACAAACGATGTTGGAACAAAACAAACCTCATAACCCCGCTTTTCTAATTCTTGACCTGTTTTCACACCTACTGCAGCGATGCGAACAGTGGAGGGGATTCGCTCTCCTAAACCATCTAAAAAGAAGCTTACCCCGTTTTTACTCGTAAAAATAACCCAGTCATATAAGTGTATCTGCTGCGATATACTTTGAAACACTTGCTGGGATACACCTTCCATACGCAAAAGCGGAATTTCCACTGGAATTCCGCTCCCTTTTTTCACTGCTACACTCATTTGTCTTGCTTGATGTTTTGCACGCGTAATCAGTACCGTTTTGCCAGCAAGAGTTTCCATGATTACTGTTGCTCCTTAGTTGCAGCGAGGATGAGCTCTTTTGCTCCTTGCTTAATTAAACGATCAGCTGCTTCTAGGCCAACTTGCTCTGAATCCATACCTGTAACTGTTTCTTTTAACAAAACAGAACCATCCATAGAGCCAACAAGAGCTGTTAATTCAATTTCATTATTCTCCCCAAGCGTTGCATAGCCAGCAATCGGTACTTGGCAGCCACCTTCAAGTCTATGAAGGAATACTCGTTCAGCCGCCACTGTTCGTTCTGTTACCGCATCATTTATATGAGATAATAATTGCAATAAATCTTTATCATCTTCGCGACATTCAATCGCTAAGGCACCTTGTCCTACAGCAGGTACGCATAACGTTTCATCTAAATGCTCTGTAATCACATCATCATCCCAGCCCATTCTCTGTAATCCAGCTGTCGCTAAAATGATCGCATCGTAGTCTTCTTCTTTTAATTTACGTAATCTCGTATCAATATTTCCACGAATCCATTTCACTTGTAGGTCTGGTCTAGCAGCTAATAGTTGCGCACTTCGTCTTAAACTACTTGTCCCAAGTGTCGCACCTTCTGCTAACTCTGCAAAAGATTCCCCGTTTTTCGAGATAAATGCATCACGCGGATCGACACGCTTTGGTATACAGCCAATTGTTAATCCATCTGGAAGCACAGCTGGCATATCCTTCATACTATGTACAGCCATATCAATTTCTTTCGTAAGCAATGCGTGCTCAATTTCTTTTACAAACAAGCCTTTCCCGCCTACCTTTGAAAGTGTTACATCTAAAATAACATCACCTTTTGTAACAATTTCTTTCACTTCAAATTCATATGGTAAACCAAGCGCTTTTAACTGATCAATAAACCAATTTGTTTGTGTTAACGCTAGTTTGCTCTTTCTTGAACCGACAATAATTTTGCGCATAATTTTCTCTCCTCATTATAAATACCAAAAGTGGAAGTTGGATAAACTGCTTAATAGGAAAATATTGATTAGCATAACGAGAAAGGAAGCAATGTTCCAATTTATAATCTTCTTACCTTGCAATATATCTGACCCTCGTAAATACAATCCCATACAATACACAAATAAAACAACAAAAGACCCGATTACTTTCGTGTCATACCAATGGAAATTATCTAGCTTTGTATATCCCCATATACATCCAAGTAAAATAGCTAATAAGAAAAATGGAACCGAAAATAAATTTAGTCCATAAGACATCGACTCTAGCCTCGGTAAATTCCCCAACCTTCTTAATCTCGCATTCCATTTTTTCTGTTTTAATAATCGATATTGCAACAAGTACATAATAGAAAAAATAAACGATACCGTAAATGCCGCATAGGAAATAATAGCCATTCCTACATGTACGTATACAAGTTCTGAAACTAATTGATCTGCAAGTACCGGCGACATTTTTCCAAGCGGAGTAAAAATAGAAAAAGCGCTTACGCCAAATGCAATGACATTTGTAAAAAAGACTAAAAAGTCAATGCGCATAAATCGATTGATTACGAGTGACATCGTAATTAATAGCCACACATAAAAATAAATCCCTGACAATAACGTTAAAATTGGATTTGTCTCTGATTCCGTAGCCCGAAGTAACATAAAAATAGACTGCAGTATCCATACAATTGCAAGTAACCAAAAAGCAATTCGATTCGCCTTTCGGTTACTTTGGAAATAATCTATAAAATATAAACTAATGCTACAAGCATATAAAATAATTGCGATATGATAAATAATACTATTATTTAAAAAGTCCATCCGATCATCCTTCCAGTTATAAAGATGGAACGGATGATGTCCACGCTCGTTCATGTTCTCGTTCTTCCGTTTGTTTCGCTTCCTCTTCTTGCACTTCTAAATCAAAAATTTTCGCGAATAAAGCAAGCTTTTCCGTAGCTCCCTCTTCGGCCGCTAACTCTTTTGCTACTAAAATTGGATCTTTTAGCAGTTGATTGATAATACTTTTCGTATGCTTACTAATTACTTTTCTCTCACGATCACTAAGCGTTGGAATTTTCCGCTCAAGACTTTGCATCGTATCACCTTGAATTGCCAGTGCTTTATCACGAAGAGCTGAAATTAACGGAACGACTCCAAGTGTATTTAACCAAGCTTTAAATACAACAATTTCCTCTTCAATCATAAGCTGAATCTTTTCGGCTTCTTTCAAACGCTCCGCACGATTTGCTTCTACTACGCCTTGCAGGTCATCAATATCATACAAGAAAGAACCCTCTAGCTCATCAATTGCTGGATCAATATCACGCGGCACTGCGATATCTACCATAAATAGCGGACGACCACAGCGCATCCGCTCTACTCTTGTCATCATTTCTTTCGTAATCACGTAATCTGAAGCACCCGTTGAACTAATTAAAATATCCGCTTCTAAAAGCGCACATTGCAATTCACTTAACGGTTTCGCATGCCCCATATATTTCTCAGCCATTGTTTCCGCTTTCGTAAACGTACGGTTCATAACAGTTACTTTACGCGCTCCGCTTCCGTACAAGTTTTGCAATGCAAGTTCACCCATTTTTCCAGCGCCAAGTATTAAAACGTGACAATCTGTTAAATCACCGAAAATTTTCTTTCCAAGTTCAACAGCGGCATAACTAACAGACATTGCGCTTTCACCAATCGTTGTTTCTGAATGCGCACGCTTTGCTAACGTAATGACTTGTTTAAACAATTCATTAAAAACTGTTCCTGTCGCTTTCACTTCTTGCGCCTCTAAGAAGCTATTTCGCATTTGACCTAAAATTTGTGTTTCACCGACTACCATAGAATCTAATCCGCACGTTACGCGGAATAAATGTTCAATCGCACCATCTTGTTCAAAAATAGACAAGTATGGCGAAATCTCTTCTATCTCAAGCTGAAACCAATCAGCTAAAAATTTCTTAATGTAATATCGTCCCGTGTGTAATTGATCGACAACAGCATAGATTTCTGTGCGGTTACAAGTTGATACAATGACATTTTCTAACACGCTCTTTTGATTTTGTAATGTTGTCATTGCCTGCTCTAACTCTGCTGCCTGAAATGTGAGTTTCTCACGAAATTCTACAGGGGCTGTTCGATAATTTACACCAACAACAAGAATATGCACGCAGCATGTCCCCCTTCAACCGTTTTATCACCTTATCTACTATCATAATACAACTTTCCTGTTATGAATCTGACAATCGTGTGAACATTGATAAATTATTTTTTCTGATTCACGCACCGAGCAGGGAATCCGTTACTCATCTGCATAAACATCTTACTTTATAATCATTATAAAATAATAACTCTATTTGTACGTTACCAAAAAAAACTGTCAGAATCAAGTGATGGAAACTATTCCATAAGAATTGGAAGGCTATCTTTTTTATCTTCTTTCATCATACAGAAAAATATGTATGATTGTTCCAAAATGTAACAACTTCTTTCATGTGAAACATTACTCAACATTTTTTCGTTGCAATGTGTTTGACAACTCATTTCTTTTTCGTTATATTGATTTTACAAAATTAAATTGTGCACAATTTAAAAAGGAGGATGCTTATGAACGAGAATGCTTTACATCTTGATAATCAACTTTGCTTTTCGATTTATGCCTGCTCTAGAGAAGTAACACGCTTTTATCGACCTTATTTAGAAGAAATGGGTATTACGTATCCACAGTACATTACATTATTAGTACTTTGGGAGCAAGATGGATTAACTGTAAAAGAAATTGGCGAACGTCTACTTTTAGATTCTGGTACATTAACACCTATGTTAAAACGCATGGAAACATTAGAATTGATTAAACGTATTCGCTCTAAGGAAGATGAACGCAAGGTGTGCATTGAACTAACCAAACAAGGAAACGCTTTAAAAGAAAAAGCATGTTCATTACCAAAAACTATGGCTACCAATTTAGGAATTACAGAACAAGAATATCGATCATTATTAATTCAATTAAGTAAATTAATTGAAACCATGAAAACAATCAATGATAGAAAAGGAGAATAACCATGGAAAAATTATATACAGCAACTGTAACTGCAACAGGTGGAAGAAACGGGAAAGTTGTTTCAGAAGACGGTATTCTAAATCTTGATGTGAAAATGCCAAAAGCATTAGGCGGTATGGGCGGCGAAGCAACGAACCCAGAACAATTATTTGCAGCTGGTTACGCCGCATGCTTTGATAGCGCTCTGCAACTTGTAATTCGTACAAAACGTGTAAAAGTAGAAAGTACAGAAGTGACAGCCCACATTTCAATTGGAAAAGATACAGATGGTGGTTTTGAATTATCCGCTGTACTTGATGTACGTGTAGCTGGCGTTTCTCATGATGAAGCACAAAAGCTTGTTGAAGCTGCACATGGCGTATGTCCATATTCAAAAGCGACTAGAGGGAATATTGAAGTTACATTAAACGTATTATAAGTAAATGTTTAAAAAGTCCGGTATTATAACTAAACAAAAAAACGTGTGACGGATCGTCACACGTTTTTTGTTTTTGTAAACTTATGAATGGCTTTCCAAGCTTCTTCTTTTCCAAGCCCTGTTTCTGATGAAAATAGAACAACCTCATCGCCAGCCTCAACATCAAGTGTTTCCTTTACAACCTTCAAATGCTTTTGCCATTTCCCTTTCGGAATTTTATCTGCTTTCGTTGCAATGATAATCGTTGGAATTTCATAATGCTTTAAGAAATCGTACATCATTACATCATCGTTTGTTGGTGAATGACGTAAATCAACTACTAATACAGCCGCATCTAATTGCTCACGCGTTGTAAAGTAAGTTTCAATCATTTTTCCCCATGCCGCTCGCTCTGTTTTTGATACTTTCGCATATCCGTAACCTGGAACATCGACAAAGTGCATCATTTCATTAATTAAGAAAAAGTTCAATGTTTGCGTTTTTCCTGGTTTAGAAGAAATACGTACTAACTTTTTACGGTTTAAAATTTTATTAATAAAGGAAGACTTCCCAACATTAGAACGACCTGCTAATGCAATTTCTGGTAAATCACCCTCTGGATATTGTTCTGGTTTAACAGCACTAATGACAATATCTGCTTTTGTTACTTTCATTGTTTCACTCCTACTAATGCGTGCTCCAATACTTCATCCAAATGAGATACAGGCACAAACGTAAGATTTTCTTTTACGCTCTCTGGAATATCATCTAAATCTTTTTCATTTTCGGCTGGCAAAATAATTTTTGTTAAGCCTGCACGATGAGCACTTAATGTTTTTTCTTTCAATCCACCGATTGGTAATACACGACCACGAAGCGTAATTTCACCTGTCATACCAACTTCTTTACTTACAGGTACACCCGTTAACGCAGAAATAAGCGCTGTTGCCATTGTAATACCAGCTGAAGGACCATCCTTTGGAACTGCTCCTTCTGGAACGTGAATATGGATGTCATTCTTTTCATGGAAATCTGGATCAATATGAAGTTCTTCTGCACGAGAGCGAATATAACTAAATGCAGCTTGTGCGGATTCTTTCATAACATCCCCAAGTTTCCCTGTTAAAATTAATTTTCCTTTTCCTGGTGATACAGACACCTCAATTGCAAGCGTGTCACCACCAGCAGCTGTATACGCTAAACCAGTTGCCATTCCAACTTGATCTGTCGTTTCAGCTTGTCCATAACGGAATATATGTTTACCAAGCAGATCTGTAATATTTTTTTCCGTTACAATAATACGTTTACGCTCTTCTGTAACAATGATTTTTGCTGCTTTACGACAAATCTTTGCAATTTGACGTTCTAGCGTACGAACACCAGCCTCACGCGTATAGTAGCGAATAATTTCAAGTAACGCGTCATCGCGCACTTGGAGGTTCCCTTTTCGCAAACCATGTTCTGTTAATTGTTTCGGTAATAAATGTTCACGAGCAATATGCACCTTTTCAATCTCTGTGTAACCAGCAATTGAAATAATTTCCATACGATCAAGAAGCGGACCTGGAATGCTTGCAAGTGTGTTTGCAGTTGCAACAAACATTACCTTTGATAAATCATAAGGTTCCTCGATATAATGATCGCTAAAGTTATGGTTTTGTTCTGGATCTAATACTTCAAGTAACGCCGCCGATGGATCACCCCGGAAATCATTAGACATCTTATCAATCTCATCTAATAAAAAGACTGGATTGATTGTCTTGGCCTTTTTCATTCCTTGAATAATACGGCCTGGCATTGCTCCAACATATGTACGACGGTGACCACGAATTTCAGATTCGTCACGAACACCACCAAGGGAAACACGAACAAAATTACGATTTAACGATGTTGCAATCGAACGCGCTAAAGATGTTTTCCCCACACCTGGAGGACCAACTAAACATAGGATCGGTCCTTTTAAAGAATTTGTTAGCTTTTGAACAGCTAAATATTCTAGCACACGTTCTTTCACTTTCTCAAGACCGTAATGATCTCTATTTAAGATTGTTTCAGAATGCGCTAAATCAATCATATCTTCTGTTGCTTCTGTCCACGGAAGCGCTAATAACCAATCAAGATAATTGCGAATTACACCGCTCTCCGCAGAGCTTACTGGTAACTTTTCATAACGATCTAATTCTTTTAGAGCAGCCTTCTTCGTTTCTTCTGGCATTCCTGCCTCTTCGATTTTTTCACGAAGCCCTTCAACTTCGCCACCTTTACCTTCTTTATCACCAAGTTCTGTTTGAATCGCCTTCATTTGTTCGCGCAAGAAATATTCTTTTTGCGTCCGTTCCATCGAACGTTTCACTTTTTGACTAATTTTCTTTTCTAAGCTCAGTAGCTCTTGTTCGTCTTGAATGATAGAAATGAGTGTATGTAATCTTTCTTTTACAGATAAGATTTCTAAAATCTCTTGCTTTTGTTTTGTCTTAATCGGTAAATGAGAAGAAATTAAATCAGCTAAGCGACTAGGTTCTTCTACATCAACTACCGTAGCAAATGTTTCATTCGATACTTTTTTCGAAACTTTAATGTATTGCTCGAAATGTTCTAGCAACGTACGCATAAGGGCTTTTTCCTCTAAAGTGCCCTCTTCTTCTTCTGTTACTGTTTGAATCGAAACCTTTACTACATCTTCTTCTTCAATAAATTCTACTATTTCTGCTCTATGTAAACCTTCTACAAGGACACGAAGCGTGCCGTTCGGCAGTTTTAACATCTGCTTTACTTTCGCTACTGTACCCACACTATATATGTCGTCTTCTTTCGGATCATCGATATTCATTTCTTTTTGCATTGCTAAAAAGATGATATTTTCATCCATTGCTGCCTGCTCTAGTGCTTGTATCGATTTATCACGTCCTACATCAAGATGCAGAACCATCGTTGGATATACGAGAACGCCTCTTAATGGTAGGAGGGGCACAATTCTTTCGTTCGTATTCATACTAGACATAGCACCTCCATAATAAATTAAACTCCTGTTCAACCATTTTATATTACAATACCTCTTGATGCAATTGCAGAGATTCCTTACAATTACAAATTTCTTACTTTTTTGTTCCACAAAAGAAAAAGGGACCTCGCTTAAGCATACAAACTTAAACGAAGTCTGGCAAATATTATTACATTCTAGTTGACGTTCCTCTTACATAAAGCTTCCTATTAGAACCTTATTCAGTTTCATCTTACATGGATTGTACGTCACCTTCATCAATCTGATGATGCACATTCATTTCACGATGCAAATTTTCCTGTACGAACGTTAACTCAAAAACTTCCTTCAATTTTCGAACAGGTATAATTTCAATACCTTTTATCGTATATAAAAATGGTTGCATATTTTCAGCAGGAATAATTACCTTTTTTGCTCCCGCCTTTTTTGCTGCTTTCACTTTTGCATATACGCCACCTACCGGCTTTACTTCACCATGAATACTTATTTCTCCTGTCATTGCGATTTCATTATTCACATAAACTTGATGGAGAGCAGAGTATACTCCTGTTGCCATTGCAATTCCCGCTGAAGGCCCATCAATTGGAATACCACCAGGGAAATTAATATGTACATCATATCCTTCTGGTAATAAATCGAGAGAACGAAGTACGGTTAACACATTATCAACCGAACCTTTCGCCATACTTTTACGTCGGATTGATTTCGTTTGACTACCAATGCTCTCTTCTTCCACAATCCCTGTAACATTAATCGTACCTTTTTCCACAGCTCGTATTGCTGTTACTTCAATTTCTAATAGCGCTCCTGTATTCGGGCCATATACTGCAAGTCCATTCACAAGGCCAATCTTCGGAATTGGATAAATACGCTTTTCATACTTTGGAGTAAGCTGACTAGAATGAACGACCCATTCAATATCCTCATCTTTAATAAATGAGCGTTCCTCATTAATTGCCATTCCTGCAGAAATTTGTACAAGATTAATGGCTTCTCTTCCATTCCTTGCATACATCCCAATTAATTCAATACCTTGTTTCCCGATTTCCATCTTCACTTTTTCTGCTGCATTCTTCGCTACTTTTTGAATTTCTTCCGTATCGAGTTCACGGAAAAAAACTTCTAAACAACGAGAGCGAATAGCCGGAGGAATTTCATCTGGAGAACGGGTTGTCGCTCCAACTAGGCGAAAATCTGCTGGTAAGCCTTTTTGAAAAATATCATGTATGTATGTTGGAATCATTGAATTTTCTTCACTATAGTATGCACTTTCCAGAAACACTTTACGATCTTCTAATACTTTTAACATTTTATTCATCTGGATTGGATGCAATTCACCAATTTCATCAATAAATAAAATGCCACCATGTGCATCTGTTACAGCACCTTTTTTCGGCTGTGGAATCCCTGCCTGTCCCATTGCACCTGCACCTTGATAAATCGGATCATGCACTGAGCCAATTAACGGATCCGCAATACCGCGCTCATCAAAGCGAGCCGTTGTTGCATCCAACTCAATAAATGTTGCGTTCATACGAAATGGTGATTTTTGATTTTTCTTCGCTTCTTCTAACACAAGACGTGCCGCTGCCGTTTTTCCCACTCCAGGAGGGCCATATATAATGACATGCTGCGGATTCGGTCCACAAAGCGCCGCTTTTAATGATTTAATTCCGTCCTCTTGCCCAACAATATCTAAAAAAGATATAGGGCGCACCTTTTCAGCAAGCGGTTCTGTTAAAGAGATTTCGCGCATTTTGCGAAGTTGTTCTAATTCTTTTTTCGATTCTCGATCAATTGAAACTTTTTGTGTTCGCTGGTTTTTGAGCAAATGCCAGAAATACAATCCGACAATTACGCCAAAAACAAGTTGAACAAGTAAAAATATGTTTGTCCAGCTCATGATTCATTTCCTCCCGCTATGTTTTACCATTTAGTATTTCCTGGGAGGAAAAGTGCTAAACATAATAAGAAACAGCAATTATAAAAATTGCTGTTTCTCACTTACACTATGCAGATGTTTTTGTATCAAGCACAGTACCGTCTTGTAGCACCAATTTTGGTGGTGCATTGTCCGCTACTGTTTCTTTTGAAAGAATACACTTCTCGATATCTTTACGAGATGGAAGTTCGAACATTACATCTAGCATTAAGCCTTCAATAATAGAGCGAAGTCCACGAGCACCTGTTTTACGTTCAATTGCTTTTTTAGCAATTTCAATCAGTGCTCCTTCTTCAAATTCAAGCTCAACATCGTCAAGCTCCAACAATTTTTGGAACTGTTTCACAAGTGCATTTTTCGGTTTTGTTAAAATATCAACAAGAGCACCTTCATCAAGTGGCTCTAGGTTCGCAATAACTGGAAGACGACCAATAAATTCTGGAATTAAACCAAATCGTAAAAGGTCTTCTGGTAATACGTGAGATAAAACATGCTTTTCATTTACATCAGCATTTTTCTTCTCTGAACCAAATCCAATTACTTTTTCACCAAGGCGGCGTTTAATAATTGGCTCAATGCCATCAAACGCACCACCACAAATGAATAGGATGTTTGTTGTATCAATTTGAATAAACTCTTGATGCGGATGTTTACGACCACCTTGAGGCGGAACGCTTGCTACAGTACCTTCTAAAATTTTCAGAAGGGCCTGCTGTACACCTTCACCAGATACATCACGTGTAATTGATGGATTTTCTGACTTACGCGCCACTTTATCAATCTCATCAATATAAATGATTCCTTTTTCCGCTTTCTCTACATCATAATCAGCTGCTTGGATAAGTTTTAGTAAAATGTTTTCTACATCTTCACCTACATATCCAGCTTCTGTTAAAGATGTTGCGTCTGCGATTGCAAATGGAACATTTAAAATACGTGCTAACGTTTGAGCTAGCAATGTTTTACCACTACCTGTTGGCCCAATAAGCGCGATATTACTTTTCGCCAATTCTACATCATCAATTTTGCTGTTAGAATTGATGCGTTTGTAATGATTATATACCGCAACTGCTAGTGCTTTTTTCGCATTATCTTGTCCGATGACATACTCATCTAAGATTTCACGAATTTCTACTGGTTTCGGTACATCTTTGAATTCTACTTCTTCGTCTTTTGCAAGCTCCTCTTGCACAATCTCTGTACAAAGCTCAATACACTCATCACAAATGTAAACACCTGGACCAGCAACAAGCTTTCGGACTTGCGTCTGTGTTTTACCACAGAAAGAACATTTTAATTGCCCTTTTTCATCATTAAATTTAAACATATTTTCACACCCCTTACAAAGTGCTAATCTCTTGCCTTCGTATGTACACGATAAATGTATCGTATGTAAATACATATTATGTCACTACGTGGCGAGAAATACAAATAATATGACTAGTTATGTACAAATAAAAAATTTTTAAAACTTTTGAAATATGTATATTCGACTTTAGAAGGTCCTTTTCCTTCTTCATCGAAAAGTTTTATAAATATATTTATATCTATATTTATAAAATAAGGCACGATTAAAATCGCGCCTTGTTATTTTATTATGCAGCTTTGCTGTTATCTACTAAGAAGTCTACAGCTTTACGAACTTTAAGGTCTTCAGATAAAGCATCTAAGCTTCCAAGAGCTTGTGTGATAGCGTCAACTGGCATATTGTACATTGCAGCCATTTTTTCAACTTCTGCAGTTACTTCTTCTTCAGTAACTTCGATGTTTTCAGCTTCAATGATTGCTTCAAGAACAAGATTGATTCTTACACGTTTTTGTGCATCTTCTTTCATTTGTTCTTTTAATTTGTCAGCGTCAGTACCTGTGAATTGGTAGTAAAGCTCAAGGTTCATACCTTGTTGGCTTAAGCGTTGTTCGAACTCACGAACCATACGATCTAACTCAGTTTCGATCATAGCTTCTGGAATTTCGATTTCAGCGTTAGCAGCAGCTTTTTCTACTACTTCGTCACGAACTTTGTGCTCAGCTTCGTGCTTTTTGCCTTCTTCTAAGTTTGTACGAAGTTTTGCTTTTAACTCATCAAGAGTTGCAACTTCTTCGTCTGCATCTTTAGCGAACTCATCGCTTAACTCTGGAAGTTCTTTTGCTTTAATTTCATGAACTGTTACTTTAAATGTTGCTGGTTTACCAGCAAGTTCTTCTGCATGGTACTCTTCTGGGAATGATACTTCAACGTCTTTTGATTCGCCAGCTTTTAAGCCGATTAATTGCTCTTCAAAACCTGGGATGAATGTACCAGAACCGATTGCTAGAGAGTAGTTCTCGCCTTTTCCGCCTTCGAATGCTTCGCCATCAACGAAACCTTCAAAGTCGATTACAGCTGTATCGCCGTTTTCAGCAGTACCATCTTCTTTAACAACTAGTTCAGCTTGACGCTCTTGTAAAGATTTTAATTCATTCTCTACATCTTCGTCAGTTACAGTTGTTTCAACTTTTTCTACTGCTAGTCCTTTGTATTCACCTAATTTAACCTCAGGCTTTACAGTAACTTTTGCAGTGAAGATTAAGTTTTCGTTTTCCTCGAATTTCTCGATGTCGATTTCAGGATGAGCAACTGGGAAGATACCAGTTTCATCGATTGCTTCACCGTATGCTTTTGGTAAGATAATATCTAAAGCATCTTGGTATAAAGATTCAACACCAAAGCGTTGTTCGAATAACGGACGAGGCATTTTCCCTTTACGGAAACCAGGTACGTTAATTGTTTTTACTACTTTTTTGAACGCAGCGTCGATAGAGTTGTTTACTTCTTTAGCATCAACTTCGATTGTTAAAACGCCAACGTTACCTTCTAATTTTTCCCATTTTGCAGCCATTTATTCTTTCCCTCCAACTATAATAATGTATGCACATACCTCTACAGATTGAGTTTCCATTATTTCTTTTTTAGAAATAATAAAAGCGTGAAAGCCCATTGATTCAGGTTTTTTAACCTTCTAGCAATAAGCTTTAGAACATGCGATTCCCAATCTATTATTTGTCTATAAGACAAACACGGTATATTTTGTTCGAGAATAATATGAAACATATTAAGTAAGAGAATTATACTTCTCTCCTCTTACAAACAGGCATAATTCAGCCTTTTGCAACCCTTACATTATAACATAGAATATTCTCGTTTCAATAACTGAACGATTCTTTTTCATAATTATACTGGTAAATGCCCTTCTCTTTCCACACGTAAAAACCATTGATAAGCAACATGAAACTCTTCAACCGTAATATTATACGCTTCCATCAGTTCCTCTTCATCGATTATCAATCCAAAACGTTTTCTTCCAATTCTCTCTAAAACCGCAGCCCATACTTCATGCTTATCCATTAATAACGGGAACGGGAAAATACTCGTTTGCATTTCTCTCCAATATGTAATAATTGCCTCAAATATATCAGGATGATCATTTTCTAATCGATTAGATAATATATGTATAACTTTTTTCGAATACTCATCATTATGACCCAATTGAGCTGGGATAATCATTATTCTTTCGCCAAATTTCTCTACTTCTATTTCTTCTTCTATACGCTTTTCTACCATTTTGTATATAATGGAAGTTTTTAAATACGGATGTCGCGTGTCATCAATAAGAAATTTCTGTAAAGCGGGCAAAGCTTTTTCAAGATTTTTAAGTAACAAAGCATTAATTACCTGCAATTGTTGCCCAAAACTTTCCACAAATAGATTCTCCGAAAATTCTTCTAAATCAAAATCTGGTTCTATCGGTGTTACATCCTCACCACTTAGCATACTCTCGGCAAATTGAGCAAGTTGTGCTAATTTTTCTCTTTGCTCTACGGTCAATTCTTTTCTCTGCAAAACCTCTTCAACAGTTTCAATTACACCTACATAATCATTTGTTTGAACTAAAATTGTAATGTATGTTTCAAGAATATCCCCAAACAAGACTGTCCCTGTTTCAAGCAATTCCTCACATCGTTCTTTCGATTCGCCCATTCGCTTTAATTCTAATAAACAAATAACTGAAGCTAATTCTGTTTGTTCTGTTTCTCCATTATACTGACGCAATATTTCAAAACAGCGCAATGCATCTTCGAACTTTCGCTCCCGCAGCGCCAAAAAACCTTGATCAATATAACGATCTGACAACTGTGGAAACAATACGACCGTATTTTCCTTTTTATCCATACGTCCGCCTCTTTTTTTAGATTTTAAATCTCTTCAAAGTAAATATAACAAATGACTGTTAAGAAAACAACATTCCAAATACATTTATTTGAAATATGAAAATATTTAATTTTTATAATTAAAATGAAAAAGTTACATCAGAAGACCCTCTTTATACACAGCAAAAACCCTCAGCAAATAACGCAGAGGATTTTCTAATCAATGGAAAGCTTTTATAATTGTAGGATATACGAAAAGAGTAATAATTTGGAGAACAATAATTGTAACAACAATCATGCTAAAAAAGAAGATTGGCTTACTTTGTTTCATCAGAAACATGATAATAAGCATAATGCAGGCAAGTAAACACATAAAAAATAAACTTGTAGTGGGACTTAGTATTCCACTTGGGACAAATAACAATAGTATAACACTACAGACACCTATAATTCCGAATAACCATTCCATTCATCTACCCATTCCCTTTCCCGCTCATAACAATTCTCTCTATGCTACTAAATGCTTCACAACATCAATGACATCTATTAATTTCTCATACGCCACAAATCCAAAAGCTACTGTTAAAGCAGTTACAACTAATCCTTTCATTTTTTCTTCCTCCTCGTTTCATCTTCGTTACCTTCATTATAAAGAGCTGACATTTTGTTACCATCGAACTTCCTTACATCTATCTTACAGAATTGTAAGGTTTCAAAACAAAAGAAAAACCACCTAACATTATTGCAAGTGGTTTTACGGGAGTTCTCTATACTCGTTTGCCAATTTAATGTTCTTTTCTTGCTGATTTTTGGGAGGGTCTATTCGTAAACTAATTGATTTACCAAATGCTCCCGGATTAAAGTAATAGCACAAATCCGTTTGAGGGCAGTATACACAGTAAATATCTATTTCTTCTTTATCTACACTCTTTATAGCTACCCCGTTACTCGTTGAATAACTAGAGCGAAACCTGATTTCAAGTATCCCCTTCTCATTTAACTCTCGATATTTAACTTGGACTCTCTTAAATACCCCATCCTTATAAATTACAAGATCAAATGGTGAATGTTCTGTATACGGAACTAAAATCATATATCCCTTTTCATACAAATCCACCTGAGCTTTTAAAACACCTAAGTCACCTTTTGTTTTTGTATGATGATACATATGACTATTCAACACCTTTAAAGTTATTATCTAAACTAAGTTCGGTAATTCGTTCACAATCCCTCCTTCAATTTTTTAAAATTAAACTTATAAACTGTCTATAAACATGATAATATAATTTCGTACAATTCAGAACAAAGAAGGGGATGAATTATATGTTCAAAAAAGTAGCTGCTGATGTTCTTGGGTTAAGCGATGTAGGTTCTGTAATCACACCGAAAGATTATGATAAAGTCGATGCCGATGATTATGTGATGCATGAAGATGGGGAAAAAATTTATTTTCTCATTAAATCAAAATCAGATGAATATTGCTTTACAAACAAAGGTTTAATTCACTTAGATGGCACGAGTGCAGCGAGTAAAAAACGCACACTACGTCGCTTTAGCTACAGTAAATATCAAATTAGAAATGTAGCGCTAGAAACCGCTGGCACAATCGATTTAGATGTAGAAATTAAGTTCCATATGGGTGATGAATATTACTCCATTGATGTTCATAAAAAACATATCGAAGAATTAAAAGATCTATATAAAGCCCTTCTCAAAATTGAGGAAATTTCATACGAGAACGATATTACATTACAATACGCTCATAAAAGCTTAGACATGGCTTCTAATACATTTAGCCGTATTACAAATGCACAAGTTAATTTAGCAGAGCAATTTAAAGAAATGAATCAAATTGCATTTAATTGGCTTGTAGATACGAAGAAGCAATATAACGTGAAAGATTATGGGTTTGTGTTTGAGAAATTTATTAATAACTAATTTAAAAACAAATAAAAAACCTTGTTATCAAAAGATAACAAGGTTTTTTTAGCGTCCCAGGAGAGATTCGAACTCCCGACCGACGGCTTAGCTTACCACCATAGCTTTCGCTACCAGTATTTACTGTTTGTAGTCTGGACTATATCTTCACCATTTCAGGTGCGACACGTGTAGTCTCTACGGAACCTCACGATGATTTTCATCATACTTCAGAGTCTTTACCATTAAGATTTACTTAATCATTCAAAACTCCTTAATCTTCTTAAGAAGATCGTAAGTTTCCTCGGTATTACCATCAGCCGTACTGTTAAGGCTTCACCGATATAGTGTCGTCCACTCTATAGGTTCTTGTTTCCCTATAAAGGCTCCTATTCTTGAAGGCCGTTGCTCTATCCTGCTGAGCTACTGGGACATGGAGCGGGTGAAGAGAATCGAACTCTCGACCAGAGCTTGGAAGGCTCTTGTTTTACCACTAAACTACACCCGCATATGTTGTTTTTATTTTTTGCCGATGTCTTATCGACAAGGTTTATTATATTTGCAAACAAAGATAAAGTCAACACTTTTTTCAAAGAGGATAATTTTTCTTATCCTCTTTGAAAAGTTTTATGTGCGACAACTTTTCCACCTAATGTTTCAAATCGAATTTCAATGTCATTTTCATTGATTTCTAACAAAGTAAATGTTTTTTCTTTTCGGGAACGCGGCAATAAAATGCTTCCAGGATTGATGAATAAAATACCATCAATAAATTCCGCTCCCAACATATGAGAATGTCCAAAACAAACAATGTTCGCTTCCACTTCTTTTGCACGATATAAAAGTGTTTGCAAACTCATTTTAACATTGTATCGATGACCATGCGTAGCAAAAAAACGTATCCCTTCTACATCAGTAATGATTTCTTCGTCAAAACCATTATAGAAATCGCAATTTCCTTTTACTACTTGGAACCCTTGTAAATCTGGATGCTCTGGTGTTAACTCTGAATCACCGCAATGAATCATAACATCTACATTTCCCTCATATGTATCCTTTAATTGCTGTAATTCTTTCGTAGAACCGTGACTATCGCTTACAATTAAAGCCCTCATCGGTCTCTCTCCCTTATTCTTCGTCTAAAAACCACGCTGGAATTTTCTCTTCTAACTTACGAAGAGCACGACCGCGGTGACTAATTTCATTTTTCTCGTCTGAAGTTAGCTCAGCCATCGCTCGTTTATATTCTTCTACATAAAAGATTGGATCATATCCGAAACCATTTGCACCCCGGCGCTGTTCTAAAATTTTCCCTTCGCATGTACCGTTTACAATAACCGGTTCTTTATCCTCTTCTGGAAAAGCAACCGCTAACGCACAATAAAAACGTGCTGAACGCTTTTCCATCGAAATGCCATCCAATTCTTTTAAAACTTTATCAATATTCGCCTGATCATCTTTTTGTTCACCAGCGTAGCGAGCAGAGCGCACACCAGGATTTCCATTCAACGCATCAACAATTAAACCAGAATCATCTGCAATAACGATTGAATTTAACTGTTTACATAAACTGTCCGCTTTCAAAATTGCATTTTCTTCAAACGTTTCACCAGTCTCCTCGACTTCTTCAATATGAGGGAAGTCATGAAGAGATTTTACTTCTAAATCGAACCTCTCGAATAGCTCTGCAAATTCACGCACTTTCCCCACGTTTTTCGTTGCAACAACAACTTGTTTCATATTTTCACCTCTACTCTATGTGAGATACGATATCGCCTAATGCTTCTTTTTGTTTTTCAACGAGTTCTAGAATTCCCTGTTCAGCTGCATCAAGTAGTTCATTTAACTCCGCACGGCTAAATGTCGCTTCTTCTCCAGTTCCTTGCACTTCAACAAACTGGCCTTTCCCTGTCATAATGACGTTCATATCAACATCAGCTTTAGAATCTTCAGCATAGTTTAAATCTAATACTACACCTTGACCTTCAACAATTCCAACAGACGTTGCAGCTAAATAATCTTTCACCGGAATTTTAGATACTTTTTCTGCTTGTAATAACTTTTCAAATGCTAATATCATCGCGACATAAGCACCTGTAATCGACGCAGTTCTTGTTCCGCCATCTGCTTGAATCACATCACAGTCAATCCAAACCGTTCTTTCCCCAAGCGCTTCCAAATCAACAACTGCACGTAATGCTCGTCCAATTAAACGTTGAATTTCCATTGTGCGACCAGTTACTTTCCCTTTACTGGACTCACGAATTGTACGCTGTTCTGTCGCGCGTGGAATCATTGCGTATTCTGCTGTTACCCAGCCTTTCCCTTCGCCTCTCATAAATGGCGGCACACGTTCTTCAATTGTTGCCGAACAAATAACCTTCGTATCTCCCACTTCAATCAGAACAGAACCTTCTGGATGTTTTAAATAATTTGTATGAAGACGTATATGACGCAGTTCTGCCGCTTGTCTACCATCTACTCGCATAAAATAACCCCCTAGTAACTGCTACCTGTTAGTATAGCCCATTTTCAATTGCTTATATGTATAACAATAAGAAGGGGAACTCAAAAAGAAATTCCCCTTTCTTACATAAGTATATCAAATTATTTACGATTAAAAACTACCTGTATTTACGTTTTGCGGACGATCAACAGGTTTTGTTAGTTTCTCACCTTTCTCAGTAACAAGATTTGCTTTTCCATTTACTTCAACAGAAACATTTTTCACATCATTCTTTTCTGTTAAAGATAGAACGAGTGATTGCAATACATAATTTGAAATCTTACTTTTCTCTTTATCTAGATATATATTTTCATTGAAATTCAATGTAACTTTTCCATCTTGTATTTTCGGTTCACTAACAAGCTTCACACCAGGATTAAAATCACTAAGTAAAGCTGAACCCGATGGCCCTTTAACAAGCTCATTCACAACCGTTGCTACTTCATGTTCCTTTCCTTCTGCTACGCGTCGTGTCACTGGCACATAATACTGTGTTTTATTATTTTGTGCTAAGAAATAAAGTGTCACTGGCTTCGTATTCGTGACATCCGCCACTTGCTCATCATCAAAGTTAATACCGTCCGCACGGCTCACACCTTCACCAATTGGTGTACCAGCAACTGGCATCTTCGCTAATTTTTCACCATTTATTTGAAACTTCACTTGTTTAATCTCTTTAAATTGCGTTAATGTCCAAGCAACTGACTCAATAATTTGGCGTTCTTCTTCTTTTTTATAACTCTTCATTTCTTTTGAAAAATCAATGACTGCCGTACCATCCTTTTTCAAATCCATAGTCATTGTTGTACCTGCTGGAAGAACTGCCTTAAACCCATTTGGTAGTAAGTTCTCTACTGGACCATCCTTCACTAAATATTCTAATGCTTGTTTCACAACTTCATTTTGCTTCGGAGTAGGCAATGCTAACGTTTGTGGCACCACATAACCATTTTTATCAACAAGATATAATTCCCTTTGTGTCGTTTGCTCTTGCTTACCTTTCTTGGCAGTGTCTTTCTTCTCACCTTCTGTATACGAAACTTTTTTCGGCGGATCAATTTGTTCTGCTTCTTTCTCCTTATTCAACAAACCGCACCCCGTTAGTAAAACTGCGCTTACTGCCGTACAAACAAGCCATTTAAAAGTGGATTTAGGCATACCATTTCCCCCTAAAATCTAAGTTTGTACTATATGTATACGAGCTTTTTATCATTTTAGAACAAGCAATGACAACTTATCTTACAATTTACAAAATAAAAAAACTCCTAACTTCTTAGGAGTTTTCTATAAACACACAGATTGAAAAACCGATATAAACCCCTTCCTTTTAGGCGGAAGAGAACGCCTCTCCTTGCATAAAAGCGGTCAGTACCTTTTTTAGCCCCATGCCATGTAAAACCAAAAGGAAAAAACAAGCAAACAATCCTTTTTATTTTCAAAACCGTGACTTATATGTCGGATAATCAAAATGAATATATATAAGAGTCTATACTGTTATGTTGTTTCCAGATTAATATGTTTTACATTTTCAATCGGTTGTCCAAACCATTTAGATGCAATTTCTTTGAATAAATCAATTTTCCCTGTTGTTATGAAAAGATGATCGCTTTGCTCTTCTCCTTCATTTAACATCTTACTATGGTATAAGATTGTGCTCACTTCCCGAGCCGTTTCATCTCCAGAACTAATTAACTGCACCTTATTCCCCATTACCTGCTTAATAACTGGACCTAGAATCGGATAATGTGTACACCCTAAAATCAACGTATCGATTTCAGTATTTTTCAATGGCTGCAACGTTTCTCTAACAACCTCATACGCCATCTCACTCTCAAAGGTTCCACTTTCTACAAGTTCAACAAACGGCGGACACGCTAAACTCTCTACCATAACACGATTATTAATAGATTTTAGCGCCTCTTCATACGCACCACTTTTTACCGTTCCAATTGTTCCAATAATACCAACATGGTACGTATTCGTCACTTTCAAGGCTGTACGCGAACCTGGATGAATTACACCCACTACCGGGATTGGTAATTGCTTTTGCATCTCTTCTAGTACAACCGCAGTTGCCGTATTACAAGCAATTACTAACATCTTAATATCAAGTGCCAATAAATGCTCTGTCATTTCCCATGTAAATTGACGCACTTCCTCGCGAGAACGTGGACCATAAGGACAACGTGCTGTATCTCCTAAATATATAATACGCTCTTTTGGTAGCTGACGAATTAACTCTTTCGCTACTGTTAATCCTCCTACTCCCGAATCAATAACACCAATTGCTCTATTCAACATAATCACCCATTTTCTCATTCATCATCTTATTTTTGCATACGAATATATCTTACATACTTTAGATCTTATAAACTAAAGCATCCTTTTTAGTCGATTTTTAAATATGTACCTGTATAGACCAGGGACTTTTTTATTTTGCTCCTTTTTTTCATAATTTGCAAGACAGAAAAATAGCCGACCTTTTATAAAAAAGTCGACTTCATTGAAGTGACCCCCAAAAGTTAGACACGTTATTTCATTAGGCAGCTTCTTGGGCATGAGTCCGGTATTGTACCGA